>NZ_JACJPC010000119.1:0-183400 GCF_014695875.1 Leptolyngbya sp. FACHB-541
TAGTTGTCGATGAACGTGACTGTACTAACGGCTTGGCGGGGTGTAACCATTGCCCTATCTAACTTTGGAGAAACTCACTCTTATTTTACTCCGCCTAGAGTGATGAAAGAGGGATAAACAAAAACAGTTTGCTCATCTGGATCAATCAACCAACCCATTTGAGTCCCGTGATTCAGACAGTGCAGAATATTTTTGGTAACTTTTGTTTGACTTTGATCAGGTGACAAAATTTCAATTGTCCAGTCAGGAGCTATTCAAAATGTATTAGCAACTTTGCCATTTTGGTCATCTAGCAGTAGCTTCAATTCCAAAATGAAGAAGCAAGCCCTGGAGAACAAATCAATTTGGTTGGTGACTAAAATCACTGAAAAAGTTTTGAGACGTGATAGAAATTTATCAGGAGATAAAAAGTTATTTGTATAAATTTATTGGAAATCCTTGAGTCTAGTTTGAATAACCATTGAATGCTTCATCGTAGGTTGACCTCAAAGAAAACTGAACTGGAAGTATAGGTATATGTCTGACAACAGATTCTCTCAGTCAATTAGCAACAGCCAGATATTTGGAGGAATTCAAGGCGCTCAAGGAAATGACATTCAGCAGTCTCAGTTAACCAATTCTGGTAATGCTTCTAATCAAGTTGACCAAGATAAGGCAAGAATAATATTGGAGCAACTCAGTGAATTACTAAAGAATTCGAGCCTTCCTGAAATGCTTAAGGAGGATTCAACTGTATATCTTGATGCAGCTCGCAAGGCAATTAATCGAGATGAACCCAATAAAGAGCTAATAAAAGTTAATCTTAAAGGCATGGCGGAAACACTTCAAGACGCAAGTAATACTGTTGAGGAGAGTAAGGCTCTTTGGGATAGAGTAAAACCTGCTTTAGTTCAATTAATAAGTTGGCTTGGTGTAGCAAAGAATTATTTTGGCTTCTAAAGGGTTAAGTTAATCTTGTGGATTCTTCACAGCATAATGACCCTAGTTCTAGAGATACGTCTACTACTCCTGACTTTCAGCAAAATGTTGAGAACTCTACCATACTAGGAGGGGTTCAAGCTGCTTATGGTAACAATATAAATCAAATTCAGGCTCAAAATGTTTTTGCTATCTCTAGCGACAAACTTCTACTCTCTGATCTTGATAAACTAACTTTCTGGAAACGTTTCTGTAACTACATTTATGTATTCTTCTTTTTAATAGGTGTTTGGATTAGTTGGACATTTCTTGGAATTTTTGTCCCATATACATTTCCCTTTGAATCTATTAAGTCTTTAATATCCTGCTATTTTCGTGGAAAATCTTTTAAGTATTCATCAGCAGAGCTTTGGAAAAAGATAAATCTTGAGCAACAAAGGCTGCAAGACATAAATCCTACTGATCTATTGTCTCTCAGTAACAGTAGAGAGAAATTTATAAGACTTAATAGGACTGATTCTAAATACTGGCTATTCTTAAGGATCATTGATTTGTTCTCTAGTGGGCGAAGAGATTCTAGCAATAGTGACTTTGCTTCACGAGTTTCAAGAATAATGGAGAATTTAGAGGAAAAGAAAATTCCTATTGAACTAGAGCTAGAAGAATTAGAGGAACTTTATAGTGAAAGGTCAGTTAAAATTAAAAGATTCATAAAGTCCTTTCGCCAAAAAGACGATAGAAACTATGGAAAATTAGAAAGAATTTTGAATAAACTTCTTATAGAATACACGCAGCGAATTCCACCGTTTGAGTCAGACATTCAAGAATTTATTGATTCTTTCAAAATTCATCTTGATGATAATTCGGATGTAAAAGCTTTGCATAAGATTGAACAGTTATTAGATTGGACTTTACAAAAAAGTGATTTTGAAATTCCTGCTACTGATAAAATTGCTTCTATCTCTAAATCTGGATCTCGGTTTAGAGCAAAAGAAAGTAGTAAGGTCTATCATTTTGAAGAAAGTTGTCCAAATTACCCAAAAGCTGAAAATCTCAAACAGAAGGAACAAATTTGCTACTTTGAGACTTCCGAAGAGGCTAAAAATCAAGGTCTAAAACCATGTCAGAAATGCTCGAAGAAATTAGGGATTGATGTCTATGGACTAAGTGAGTAGCCAAGATAAAGACAGCTTAAAACAGCATACTTAGCTTCTCTAGGTGAAAACAAGATTCACCTATAAGTGGGAAGTATTTCAGAATGTAGAGTGCCTTGTAGTCTCTAAAATTTCCCCAGTCATTGATTGTGGAGAGGATTCTTTTTTCTCCTAACCCTTTAACGGAGTTGACAACGTCCCGATAGCTGTCGAACTTACCCTGTTTCTTGCTAATCCTAGCAGAATCCAGCTTGTCGGGGCAGCAGTTTTGCACGAGTTAGTTCTTTAACTAATTCCTCTTTATTCAAGGAGTTGAGAGCTTCCAAAGAATGGCTTCTCTAGATAACTTGAGAACTAGCAAGAAATTTTCAATAATGCCTTACTAAGTTCGATTAATCAGTGAAGAAGCAGGATTAGATGAAACAATTGAAGTTCCAAAAGATTCTTATGTGCTAAATGTAACTGAGGAGCTGGGATGAGATTTACTCTATTCTTGTCGAGCTGGGGTGTGCTCGACTTGTGCAGGAGTGCTTGTAGAAGGGATATAGAACCAGAGTGAACAACGGTATTGGATGAAGACCAGCTTGTGGAAGGATATGTGCTGACGTGTATTGGTCGCCCCGCTTCTAACTGCACAATCAAAACTCACCCGGAAGGAGTTTTTAATGCATAAAGTGGCAATGGCTGAAGAGGGAAAGGGGATGGCGATCGCCCTTCTCAAAATTTTCAACATCGACTACTTGCCAAAAGCTTTTCTTTAGCGTAGTCTCGTATCTCACAACCTAAAATACCTCGGACTTAAAGCGTTCCCTGAAGGTGTTACCAGCACCCTCAAGGAACTAACCCCCAAACTGATTACGGCAGTCTGGTGGGCTAGTTAGGCAGTTTAGCACTTCCTCTAGCCACCCTTGTTTTGCTGCACAAAATTGCAACGGGGGTGGCTTTGAGTTTTAGGGGCTAGTCTCTCAACTAACGGAGCTTTACTGCCATGACAGACAACCTTTTGTTTGATTTCGATCGCTTTGATAATGCTGATCCGCGTATTCTCACTCTGATCGTGATTGGGACGGAGGAGAATGTGAGAGCGCATATTCTGAGGCAGCATACCTTGGGTGCGGCTGAGGCAGGTTTGTGGAGTAAACCGTTGCCTTTATCGCAGTGTCCAGGGAAAGTGATCAGCATTCTCAGTCGAGTTTTGGCTTGATTCAGCAGATGGGCGATATCACTTTCTGGTAAAGCCACCTTGAACAAGGGGCTTAAATCTGTTAAGACAGGTTGAAAGTTCGTCCAACAACCATCTTAGTCGGCTTCAACTGATACCGACTTGAACAGATTTCGCGACACACCAATTTCTGTAAGGGCGCACTGCGGTGTGCCCCTACCCACATCTGCAACATGCTCCAATTAAATTGGTTTGACTTTAACGTTCAGCCCGAACTTTAGTTCGGGGCTTAAATCAGTGCCAATAAGCTCAGATGAATTCGTATTAAAGTGAAGAAGTTGTGCAGCGTATTGAATCAGACCTTTTATGAGCAATTCGATTGAGTGGACGAGTGAAGCTGAAGCCCGTCTGAAGGAAATTCCGTTTTTTGTTCGTCCTGCTGCCCGTAAGAAGATTGAAAAGTTTGCTCAGGAGGCAGGTGTGACTCAAATTACTGTTGAAATTTATGAGCAGGCTAAGCAGCGCTTCGGGTCTTAGAAGTGTTTCCCTAACCAAGACCGAACTGCTCACAGTCTCCCAACATGGAGATGTCAAGGGGCTGCATTATGTACACACCGTAAAAGTAGGAAGTCCATAATGGAACTTGCAACGGCTGAAAATGGTTGGGTGAACACGATCGATTCCTCTAATCTAGAAGCGATCGCCAAAGCTCGTCAGCTCCTTCAAAGTGTGCATTATTGCAGCCTTTCTACCTGCTCAGCCGATGGGTTTCCCTGGGTGTCTCCAGTGTTTTTTACTTACGATGAGCAGCTAAATTTTTACTGGTCATCAGCGATCGCCTCTCGCCATTCTCAAAACCTGTATGCCAACAACGGACGGATGGCGATCGCCGTCTATAACTCTGGTGTAGAAGAAGGAAAGGGACAGGGTATTTACTTCTATGGAACGGCGGCTGAGCTTGAGCCAACACGGGTAGAAGCTGTGATGCAACTGTTGTTTAAGCGTTCAGGTAGAGTATTGCCTAGAACGGCTGAAGATTATTTGAACGACTCACCGCGTCGAATTTATCACTTTCAGCCCACAGAGGCTTGGGTTACGGGCGATCGCTTGCCCATCGGCAATCAGCTTGTGGATACCAAAATTCAACTTAACTTAGCGACTTTTTCGGCACCTAGTTGAGTCTCTGGATTGCGGGTATACCAATATGCCCAGGCAATTAACACTGCTTGAAAGGGCAATCTGGCAATATAAAGAGCCTGACTGTGAGGAATTCCCTCAACCGGAATATTGTGCAGGGTCATGTAAATGTTGGCAGGAAATACCGCAATAAACAAAGAAATAAGTCCCCATGCAGCCGCAACACTCACCAGTGGAATCATCAAGCCAATTCCACCCAAGATTTCAAAGAATCCACTCACATAAACAGATGTTAGCGGCGGAAAGGGCGGCGGCACAATCCGAGCATATTGTTCTGGACGGATAAAATGAGTAATGCCAACAATAATGATACAAACAGCCAAAATGCCACGCAAAATCTCTTTACGGCGATGGGAGGAGTGAGTGGTGGAATTCATGGGTAATGATTGATTCAGTTCAAAATACCTGTCAGTGTAGCGATCGCTGCTCAATTCTGCGTCTGTCCAGGGTTAGTGCGATCGCTCTCTATGTAGCGCTGTCACGTACAATAACTTCTCTGGTTGCAGATCCATTGCAGGGGCGATTCGCGAATTGCTCCTATAGCTTATATAAGGTGTTGCTAAGATGGCTTAAGTTAGCTCACAAATGATTTTCAGGACTGCTAGATCTCGTGGGAAAATTGGGGTTGTCTTGTAATTTGTATCATGTTTAAGGTTGTTACTCCTGGCTTCTCACAAGAGTTTGAGCGTTGGACAGATGCTCTCAATACTGCCAATTCTTTGATTCCTCTGTGTAAAAGCTGGACTGAAGATATCCGCATCTTCCTATTTGATGAATTGGTTTGGGTCTACAGCAGAAGCCATAAATATCCTCAGTATATTGGCGCTGGAATGTACGATCGCCTCGCTAAAATCTTCATTCAAGAAGCGCTAGAAGAAGAAAGTGCTGATTCAGGGGATGATTAACATAGGGAAATGGATAACCTAAAACCCAAAAACTCAAAATTCCTCAAATTCTCACTCTGAATTTCTAACTTTTACTTTTTAATGCTTTAAATTGTTATGGCTCTCAGAACGATCATTCCGCTCATTCTGCTGATCTTTGTCCCAATCTCGATCGCCGCTGAGCAGCTACATTGGGGCGAAACGGCAGTATTCGTTACTTCTGCATTGGCGATCGTTCCCCTCTCAATCTGGCTAACCACCGCAACAGAAAAGATTGCTGTTGTCACAGGTCCAAGCTTTGGCGGATTAATCAATGCTGTGTTTAGCAATGCAACGGAGCTAATTATTGCCCTGACTGCCCTCCGCGCAGGGTTAGTTGATATTGTAGAAGCAAGTATCACGGGAAGTATTATTGGTGCCCTGCTGTTACTGTTAGGTTTGGGACTATTTACGGGTGGGCTGCGCTACAAAGAGCAGGAATTTAAACCGATTTTGGCACGGGTGAATGGTTCCTCAATGACGCTAGCAGCCGTGGCGATCGCCCTTCCCACTCTCGTCATTAACACATCTAAAATCGTCGACGCATCATCCATTCGCAATCTTTCTCTAATCACCGCAGGGGCATTGATTGTGGTGTATGGACTAACGTTATTATTCTCTCTAAAAACCCACAGTTTTCTCTACGATATTGGTATCTCTGAAGAACCGATCCTGGAACCTGGAGCTGATGTTCCGGATAAAGGAGTGCGTCGTTTGTTGCTTTGGCTAGGTGTGTTACTTGCATCTACGATCGCCATTGCGGTTGAGTCAGAACTGTTTGTCGGCGTTGTCGAGCAGGAAACATCTCGTCTGGGACTCACACCTTTGTTTACAGGTGTGATCTTGCTGCCGTTAATTAGTGATGTGGCAGGTTATGTATTGGTCGTTCGCCTCGCGATGAAAAACCAGATGGATCTGGCAGTTGCCACGGTGACAGGCGATAGTTTACTGATTGCGCTGTTTGTTGCACCGATTCTGGTGTTTATGGGGCAGGCAATGGGGCAACCCATTGACCTCAATTTCAACACGTTTGAGGTGATTGCGCTGGCTATCACTGTAATTGTAAGTAATTTGATCTTGTCAGGCGGACGGTCTAACTGGCTGGATGGTGCGTTTTTGTTGGCGACTTACTTTCTGCTGGGCGTGGCTTTTTACTACCATCCGATTTATTAGGGAACATGAATTAATTAAACTGCCTAATTCCCTGCTGTACGGGCTTGGCATTGCCAAGCCCCTAACCGAAATACTGTACTTTGTTAAATTCATGCTCCTAAGCGGTAGCAATCGCCCTCCGTATTTCCTGCAACTGTATTTCCTGTAACTATTTTTGCAACAGAACCAAGGTTCGCTGGTCTGCTAGCTAAGGTAAAGGAATCGTACTTGACATCCTTTATCCCGGTACTGAACTTATGTCTCGCCACAGTTCATCACAAGCAGGAGCTAGATCATTTTGCGGCATTTGGTCGCTAGCTTTAATGGGTCTTGTAGTGTTGGCTGCTCCTCAGCAAGCTGCAACAGCTTCACCACAGCTTGCCAATTCAGCGATCGCTCAAGCAAACTCCAATCAATCCTCTCAAAATCGGTTGCCGCGAGCGGTCGCGCGACAGGTGCAGCGCGACTTGTCCCAACGTCTTGACATTCCCCAACGCAACTTAGAAATTGTTAGCTTTGACCGACAAACCTGGCCCGATAGCTGCCTTGGACTAGCTGCCGCGAACGAACGCTGTGCCACAGCAACGGTCGAAGGTTGGCGAGTGGAACTGACTAACGGTCAACAAAACTGGGTTTATCGCACCGACATGACCGCGCAGGTGATTAGATTGGAAACCAATCAGAACAACGATCTGCTGCCCGAAGCGCGCGATCGCCTGCTCCAAACGATTGCTCAAGAAGAGAGCGTGTCGATCAACAGCCTACGCATTACGGAAGCGCAGCCCAGAGTGTGGGATGGCTGCATGGGAATCTATGCCCCTGACCAGGCTTGCACCAGGATTGCGATTTCGGGCTGGCAGGTAATCGTGGCTGGAGAAGATCAAAGCTGGGTTTATCACTTGAGCGAAGATGGCTCACGCATTGTGCAAAACTCTACAGCAAGCGGTAACTTGACCCCATCCTTTATTCCAACAGATGGAGGGACTCCTGAACCGATCGACAGCGCAGTTGTCTTTCGAGCCGTGACGTCTGGTGGTTTTGCAGGGATTGTCTCTGAAGTGATTTTAACGGCGGATGGCACGATTTATCGCCAGGTGTCGCAACCAAGCTCTCCTCGCCCCTCTGACCCAGTGGTTGAAAGTCGCCTTTCACCAGAACAGGTAGAGCAGTTTCAGCAGCTTTTAGAAGACCAAAGATTCCCTAATCTAAATGGGTTAAGATACATTACTGATGTTGCACTTGCCGATTATCCAACGACTACCTTCTACGCAATGGGTAGCCGAGTTGAATACATTGATCTAGAGCAAGATAATTTGCCTGAAGCGCTCCAGGAAGTAGTTCAATCTTGGAATCAGTTCTAGGGTTAAATAAACCAGCAATACCAGGAACACCTGTTCCTATAACTTGAACATTGCCTTCTATAAACGTTGGGGCTGTGTGAAGCGGAGAATAGTGCCATCTGGCTAAAGATGTAATCTCCACTTGTCAGTGGGTTGGTAGAAAGCATTCCGATTTTGTAATGCTGGTTACATAAACTAGAAACTAAAAGGGAGGTAGAGCTTTACCCTACCTCCCTTTTAGTTTCTAACCTGTATAGCTATAGCTATAGATGCCCGGAAGTATTGCTACATATACCTCTCTAGGTTAGTTGAGTTTTTTATGGAGGTGTTAAATTCAGTAGTTATAACGTTTGGTACAGGCACACCAATCTTTCTCGTAATAACTTTTTAGTACGTTTAAGAATACTCCCTTAACTTGCCTTTTTGCCTTGCGTTAAATCATTTTTACAAAGGAAGAGCAACCATGATCAGCGATCAGAGACCCGTCGTTCAAGACGAAGAAAAGTTTTCAGTGGGTAGCACAAGCCAAGAGAATGCTCATCCTACCAATGTCCGACCGACTAATGTTCAGCCAACTAACGTTCAGCCGACTAATGTCCAACCGACTAATGTCCGAACTGCTGACGTAACTCCTGTAACTGTTCAGGTCGAGCAAAAACCTAATTTTGACCAAAATACCGTTGAAAGGAAACCTGTAGAGAAACGGGTTAATCCTTCTCTAACCCGATTGATCGTCGGAGGATTAGTCGGTGCAACGGTTGGTGCGCTCGCAGGGGCATTAGCTAACCGGAAGACATCTCAAGGTTTCAAACACGCAGTTCAAGGAGTAGACCGCGCTTCCAAAACCGTTGGTGAAGGTTTAAGCCATGCTGCTAGTGGCGTTGTTGATGCGACCAAGAGCGTTGGTGAAGGCTTAGGATACGCAATCAGTGGTTCAACTCAGGACGCAGTACAGGGCATCGCTGAGGGCACACAGCAAATCAAAACGGCAGCAGCAGGGGTTGCACAAACAACCGCTAATCAGGTAGACCAGACTGTCAAAGATGTGACCAAAGGTGCACAGCAAGCTAAAACGGCAACGTTAGAGGCTGTGCAAGCAACAACAGAGCGAGTAAGTCGTGCTGCTCAAGAAACATCAGAAACCCTTAAAGCGGTGACTGAAGAGACTAGCAACTCTAATCAACAGGTGATTGCTCAAGTACCGCAAACCGAAGCAATAGTACCTGTTCAATCTGATGTTGATATAGAACTCATGAATGCGTTGCAAGCGGATGAAGATTTTCTTGCTCTGACAGAAGGAACCGGTCAAGGAGAGATTGAGCAAAAAATCCAAGAAAACACCGAAGCAGCTCTTCAAGAGGGTTTGTTTGCAGATGTTGAAATCAGTCACCCAAGCCCCTAGAAGGAGAGAATGATGGTCACGGACAGTAATGAAGCTCTAGCTGAATCGGATGATGCTGAATTGGGAGATGTAGACACATCTATAGACTACATCGGTTCTGATGATATCTCGGATGGGTCAAGTCACGCCTTAACTCAAATTGCGGTTGGTGCACTCGTTGGAGCCACTATTGGTGGAGTTGCCACTGCTTTGTCCAATCGGTCCATTGTCAACCGCATTAATCAAACCGTCCGGAGAGTTGGTTCCACCGTTAAAAGGGCTGCTAATAGCGTTGACGACGCGGTCAGGGGAGTGGGTGATGCAGTGCAGAGCGTTGCTACGGGCGTAAATGATACGGCCAAAGAGGTTAGTGACGTGGTTAGAGAGACAGCTGAAGGTATCGGCGGCACGGTGAAAGACACAATCAACACTGTGCAAAATACAGCCGAGAATGTCAACGACACTGTAAAAAGCACGGCTGATGCGGTTCGCTGTACAACCGAGGAAGTAACCACATCCAATCAACGCGAAGCTAATGGGTCAGAAAACAACACTCTTTACAAACTAATCCCAGTTAACTCAAGTGAATCAGGCTCTTAAAGCAATTTCCCCATTGAGTTGGGTTAATTGTGAGATGGGAAATGAGCAGCCTAAAGCGTGGGCTGCTCATCCCTTCTACAGGTTCTTGGTTGTATCAGACGGGGTACAGGGGGCTGGTTTCTGCCCTTTGTGTCACCTTTAAAATATTGGACTGGTGTAACTATGCGTTGGATATCAGGATTCCTTAACTCCAAAAAGTCTCAACCTTGTCAGCAACCAATTAACTCTCCAGCAGATCAAAGTTCAGATACAGTTCAAAATCCTAATACGATGCTACAGGTTGTAGTTGAAGAAACCGTAATGGCTGTTGCAAAATGGTTGGTGACGTTAGTCAACCGTAGTTTAGAAGCTAAGGCAGTTGCTCCAGTCGCCCCAGTCGTAGAAGCCCCAACGACCACTGCTACTGTAGCTCAGAGCAATCCTGATGCCAGCTATACTGCTGCTTCCAATCCCTCTAGCGATTCTGACGTTGATCAAACGCGTACGGTAGAAGAACTATTAGTAAAATTTAGCTGTTTAATCCAGCAGTCGCACGATCGCATTCAATCTACCACAACCTTAGAAAACCGCATCCGTGCAATTGAGACCTACTTGAGAAGGGACTATAAGTTAGAACAACAAGTTAAAGAGTTGAGCGAATCATTTGCCAATCTAGAGAATCGACTGGCTCAGGTTGAAAGCCTAGTTCAGCAAGTTGATGGAATCTCAACTGAAGAATTTCTAAAGATGGAGCAGCGTTTAGAGCAGCAAATTGAAACAGGAACTCAACCCATTGGTACTTTTGAAAATCGCCTTTCGCTGATCGAAAGCTCTATTGAAAGTGAAAACCTTACCCTTAATCAAATGGTAAAAGTAGAGCAAGATGTAATGGCCATCGAAAAACGGATCGTTTCTCTAGAGAAATTGTTTACTCGAATGAGCCTGATCGTTCGGTATGTAGAAAATAACTACCGCTCGATCGCATCTTTGCAAAAGTACGTGAAGAACCTCGATCCTACATCTATCCCTAATAAAAACGGTTCTCACAATTAAACAAGACCACGTAGTAATTATGTGAGAATTCAATCTACCCGTGGATGTGTTCTTTCCATCCCTCTGGTGCAGCTAACCCAAAAAAGTTCATACTACGCTTTAGGATAGGGGCTTTAGGATAGGGATTGTATGCTCTCCACTAAATTCCTTTGAACCGCAATCCTGATCATTCTGCATCTCCCAGCACTACAACTAAAACGGGTGCTTTGTATGCTATTTTTGCCTATTCATCCTGGGGGCTACTGCCCATTTATTGGAAGTTTTTTGGGCAGATTCCGCCTATAGAAGTTCTTAGCCATCGCATCATTTGGTCAATGGTGTTTCTCACCGGGTTATTGCTGCTGCAACGGCGCAGAGCTGAATTTGCTAAAATCTGGCGATCGCCCACTCATCTCTCCACTCTCTTTTTAACTGCCTCACTACTCACTTTTAATTGGGGACTTTACATCTACGCCGTAAATGCCGATCGCGTCGTAGAAACCAGCTTAGGATACTTCATCAACCCGCTTGTGAACGTCCTGCTCGGATTTGTGTTTCTCAAAGAACAGTTAAACCGATGGCAAACCCTGGCTGTAGTTTTAGCAGGACTCGGAGTTGCGAACTTTATCTGGCAACTGGGAGAAGTTCCCTGGATTGCGCTAGTGTTGGCGTTTTCCTTTGCCTGCTACGGCTTGTTGCGAAAAGTGGTGCCCGTTGCGCCAATGGCCGGATTGGCAATGGAAACGTTACTCGTTACTCCGATCGCCCTTGCTGCCACTGGCTATTGGGCCGCGACAGGCACAGGACACTTTGGCACAAGTTGGGCAACCAGTTTGCTGTTTATTGGTGCAGGGGTGACAACTTCACTGCCACTGCTGTGGTTTAACAATGCGGCTAAACGGTTGAGGCTTTCCACATTGGGATTCTTTCAATATCTGGCTCCCAGTTTGCAGCTTGTGTTAGCCCTGTGGCTCTACCGTGAACCGTTTACCTTGACTCACGCGATCACGTTTGGGCTGATTTGGACAGCCCTGATTTTGTATTCCACTTCATCTTTGATGAGCCAGCGAGCGAGTTGATTGCTGCAACGGCTTACAGCGAACTAGAGTCGAGGCTAGCTGATTCTCCTAAGCTTTGCGGTAAGTGAATTCCACATTCCTGCTTCAAGCCATTAAAGCGGGTGTCGCGTTCGTCCTCATCTGTAGCGGTGAGGGGGCGGCTAGAGTGCCAATCGCCCACCGTGACATAGCCTTCATCAAACAGCGGATGATAGGGCAAGTCATAGGCTTGAAGGTAGTCATACACTTGCTTAGAACTCCACCGCAGAATCGGTAGCACCTTGTAAATGCTGCCCTGAAGGTTAATGAAATCCAGCGTTTTACGGTGATCGGTTTGGCTGCTGCGAAGCCCAGCCAGCCATGCGGTAACGTTTAACTCGCGCAGGGCTCGCTGCATCGGCTCGACTTTGCGGAGTTGGTCATAACGATTAAGCGACTCCACATCGTTTTGGTCCCACAGCCGACCATAAAGGGCTTCCATTCGAGCAGGGCTAAGGGAAGACTGATAGACCTTGAGGTTGAGCTTGAGGCGATCGCTCAACTGGTCTGCAAAGAGGTAAGTTTTAGTGGGCAAATAGCCCGTATCAATCCAGATCACCGGAATGTCAGGAACGATGCATGTCACCATATGCAGCATTACAGCAGAGTGAATGCCAAAGCTCGTCGTCATTGCCAAGCCGCTGTCAAACGTATCAACCGCCCATTGCACAATCTGAACTGCGTCTGCTTCTGCAAACTGCTGATTGACTTCGTTCAGGTTGATTGCGGTTTGCCCCCATTTCAAGCTAGTCATTCAACTTTCCTTCAG
Source organism: Leptolyngbya sp. FACHB-541 (assembly GCF_014695875.1). Taxonomy (NCBI): domain Bacteria; kingdom Bacillati; phylum Cyanobacteriota; class Cyanophyceae; order Leptolyngbyales; family Leptolyngbyaceae; genus Leptolyngbya; species Leptolyngbya sp. FACHB-541. The sequence continues at coordinate 12,705 of NZ_JACJPC010000119.1, forward strand.
ATCCATGTGACTTTGTGCGATCGCTGCCTCCTTTCAGATAATCGCATGATACAAACAAGCTTGGCACGATGCTTTTAGAATGCATCTCGGATTATGCAGTAATTGGGAGACAAAGGTGACGCGCAAGACAATTTATTTAGCTAGCCCCTACGGGTTTTCTCAACAACAAAAGGCGTTGCTGTTGCCGCCCATCGTTCAGGTGCTAGAGGCGCTAGGGGCAGAAGTTTGGGAGCCATTTGAGCGCAACAATCAGGTCGATTTCTCCCAAGTCGGCTGGGCTTACCAGGTCGCACAGGCAGATTTCAATGATGTGAAAAACTGTGATGGCATTTTTGCTGTCGTGAATGGAACGCCGCCCGATGAAGGGGTCATGGTTGAACTGGGAATGGCGATCGCCCTTCACAAAGCTATTTTCCTATTTCGCGATGATTTCCGCCGCTGTACGGATAGTGAGCTTTACCCACTCAACCTGATGGTTTTCTCAGGGCTGCCTGAAAAGAACTGGAAAGACTACTACTACACCTCCCTAGACGAAGTTAAATCTGAGCAAAAGGCTCTCTACCGCTGGCTGAGTGTTGCATAGGAAGCAAGATCTAAGGCATTTCGGGGAAAGGAAACCTTTGCACAACTGACGGTGTTTCAGTAGGGGCGAGCGGCTGTTTGCCCTGACAGGCTCTCTCGCAAATCCCCAAATCTGAGCCTGGGTTTCTGGAACTATCCGACCCTGGGGTGTATCCCTACGGATTCTCGGAAGCAGTTCTATCAAGAAGCATCATGCATCAAGCTAGAAAGATTCTGTCTAAATGGCGATCGCTCCTCCTGCTTGCTCTAGCGAGCCTACTTGCCCTCCTGATTGGGGGACACCTCAACGGCAATCAGGCTGCCTTCGCAGGGGTGTCAGGAGCGCAGGTGGAAGAAGTGGCGATCGCCCAGGTTGATCTATCGCAACCCTTTGAGCAGCTTGGGCTAGAAGGTTCTGTGTTGATCTACGACCAGAACGCAAATCAATTCTATGAACACAACCCCACCCGTAACACGACAGCCTTCTTCCCTTTGTCCACGTTCAAGATTTTGAATGCGCTCGTCTCTTTGGAGACGGGTGTAATCCGCGATGACGTAACCGTTTTGACCTGGGATGGAATCGAGCGTGAATTTCCGAGTTGGAACCGCGACACTAATCTGCGCCAGGGGTTCAAAGATTCAACCATCTGGTTTTATCAAGTCCTGGCTCGCAAAGTTGGACATGAGCGAATGCAGGATTTTGTGAATCAGGTTGAGTATGGCAATCGCAATATTGGAACGGTCGAAGCGATCGATCGCTTTTGGTTAGAAGGTCCGCTGCGAATCACCCCCCATCAGCAAATAGAGTTTTTGCAGAAACTCTATCGAAACGAGTTGCCTTTCTCCCAACGCACTATTGATTTGGTTAAAGACATCATGGTAGTTGAGCGCACTCCGGACTATGTACTGCGCGGCAAAACGGGCTTGGACACCATCACCACGGGCTGGCCAAAACTGGGCTGGTTTGTCGGTTATTTAGAACAGAACGATAACGTCTACTTCTTTGCGACCAACATCGCCACGCAAGACGAAGATGACTTTCCCGCCCGCATCGAAGTGACGCGACGCAGTCTTCAAGCGTTAGGGTTGTTTTGATTTGGGGAAAGGGGAAAAGGGTGTGTTTTCCCCTTTCCCCTACGATTAGTAGTTAAATTGAGAGAAAATCCCTGTTTTATATGCCTCCAACGATTGCTCTGATTGCCCACGATCGCAAAAAAGGCGATATGGTGGCGTTTGCTCAGAAGTATGTCTATCTTCTGTCTCGCTACCGACTCATTGCTACCGGCACAACAGGAGAAAGGGTTCAGGCTGGGACGGATTTAACGGTCGAATGTAAGCTGTCTGGACCGTTGGGTGGGGATGCTCAGATTGCGGCCGAGGTGACGACAGGGGATGTCGCTGCGGTAATTTTTTTGCTTGATCCGCTCTATGCTCAGCCCCACGAACCTGATATTCGCGCCCTGCTGCGGATCTGTGAGGTGCATAATGTTTTGTTTGCGACCAATCTGGCGACTGCGGAGGCGATCGCTTCTCAACTCTCTAACACCAAGAATGCTTTTCTAATTTTCAATCCGGTTGCGGGTCAGAGCAATCCTGTGGAGGCGTTGTCCCAAATCCGAGAATTGTTGCAGCCACACATGCTGCTGACGGTTCACACCACGACTCCAGAAGACGACGTTAAGCAGGTCGCGCAGGAGGCGATCGCCGCTGGAGCCGACATGATTTTGGCTTCGGGAGGCGACGGCACCATCTCTGCGGCGGCGGCTGGGGTGATTGGCACAGGCGTTCCTTTGGGTGTGATTCCAAGGGGCACAGCCAACGCTTTCTCCGTTGCATTGGGAATTCCTAGAGCCGTGCAGGGAGCCTGCCAGACAATTTTGTCTGGGCTAACGCGCACTGTAGATGCAGCCCGCTGTAACGGTGCGCCGATGATTTTGCTGGCTGGAATTGGGTTTGAGGCAGAAACGATTGACCGGGCCAATCGCGACCTGAAAAATCGCCTGGGCGTTTTGGCTTACATTCTGGCAGGGGTGCAGCAATTTGGGCAGCAGGAGCAATTTCTTGCCCAAATTGACGTTAGTGGCACCGTCAGCGAGTGTCAAGCAGGAGCAATCACCATTGCTAACGTTGCGCCTCCGACTTCTGTGTTAGCTCAAGGCTTTGGGCAGGTGCTTGTGGATGATGGGCTGCTAGATGTGACGATCAGCACTGCAAATACTCGGCTCCAGGCGATCGACACGATGCTGAATTTGTTTGGTTCCGCGCTGATCAAAACTGCTACCAATCGGGAAGACATTATCTGTCTGCGAACCCAACGACTCACGGTAACGACTGACCCACCCCAAAAGGTTGTAGTTGATGGAGAAATTGTTGGCACCACACCCGTTGAGATTGAGTGTATTCCACAAGGACTGCTGGTGTTTGCCCCGCCCGTAGCAGTGGCACCTACTCAGGAAGAAGTCGCTGCCGAAGTTGAGGGGGAAATTGCGGCTATTGAGGATGCAGTTGAGCAAGAGAAAAAGGATGAAGCGGGAGAAGGATGAAGGATAAGGGCTAAAACGAATCTTCAGCTTTCTTGGTTGAAAGTCCGCTCGCCAATTTTTAGTGCCGCAATCGCTTTGATTAATTCTTCTGGTTCAACAGGTTTTGCGAGGTGCTGTTGAAACCCTGCTGTCAGGGCTTGTTGCTGATTCAGTTCTCCTGCGTAGGCAGTGAGGGCGATCGCTGGAATGTTGCCGCCTTGCTCGGGTGGTAGGCTTCTCACCTGCTTGAGCAATGCGTATCCGTCCATGTCCGGCATTCCAATGTCGCTCAACAATAGGTCTTGTTTGGTGTGTGTCAGTGTGTGTAGTGCTGCTTCTGCGGATGCCACTGCAATCACCTCGGCTCCAGCCTGCTCTAATACAAACGCGAAGAAAGTACGGGTGTCCGTGTCGTCATCGACTAGCAAAACACGCAGCGACTTTAAAGGATGAGGGATGAAGGATGAAGGATGAAGGGGATCGGTTGCATCCTTTATCCCTGCCTCCTCATCCTTCAGCAGCGGTAGCCGGACGGTAAAGGTCGATCCCTGCTCTTCTCCGGGGCTGGCTACCGTGATCGTGCCACCGTGTAGTTCAACTAAATGCCGGGCGATCGCCAATCCCAGTCCCAGTCCCCCAAATTGTCGCGTGGTTGCTCCATCAGCCTGACGAAAGGCATCAAACACATGAGGCAGGAAGTCGGGAGTAATTCCTTTGCCCGTGTCGATGACGGTGATCTGAGCGTAATTCGTCCTTTGTCCTTGGGGATCTGTTTTGAATTGCTGACCTTTCACCCATGACCCGTGACCCTTGACTAATGACAGCCTCACCTCAACTTGTCCGCCTGGAGGCGTGAATTTGACGGCATTGGAGAGCAAATTCCAAATGACCTGCTGCAAGCGACCCGGATCGCCAGAAACCTTACCAACGGTTGGGTCAAGCACAGCCTGAAGGTTAATCGACTTTGTGGTTGCCGCGAGCTGAACCGTTTCAATTGCGGCTTGAATGGTTGTTGCTAGATCGACCGGGATGTTGTCCAGCCGCAGTTTGCCCTGGAGAATGCGGGAAACATCCAGCAGGTCTTCGATCAGTTGGGTTTGCAGTTTGGCATTGCGCTCAATGGTTTCCAGGGCGCGGTCGGTGGTTGCGGCATCAAATGAGCGTGATCGCAGCAGCTTAGACCAGCCCAAAATCGGGTTCAGTGGAGTTCGCAATTCGTGGGAAAGAATGGCTAAAAACTCATCTTTAATGCGATTTGCGGCTTCTGCGTTGGCTCTAGCTGTTTGCTCGGCGGTCAGGCTACGGGCAAGTTCGAGCTGCGCTTGATGCTGTTTGGTCACGTCGCGGATCGTAACAATTGCCAGAATGACTTTTCCTTGTTTATCTTGTACGGGAGTGCCGCTGTAGCTGCCAATCCAGGTTTTGTCAGTATCTCGACGACGAACCTGAATCTCATAGTTGGAGAAGGTTTCACCGTTGAGCGCTCTAGCGATCGGCCACTGCTCTACGGAGACAAAGTTGCCCTGCAAATCATGCACCTCAAAGGTGTCTGGAAGCTCTTGCAGGTGCCGTCGTACTTGCTCGACGGTGTCATACTCATGCAGGGCAAGCGCCGCCGGATTAAACGTCAACATGTTGCCTTGCGGGTCAGCAATCACTAACCCCTCAGTCATGTTGTTGAGAATTGCCTCAAGCTGTCCGACGCTTGTCTCTAGCTGATGCAGCAGTTGTTCGCGCTCGGCTTCGGCTTGCTTGCGATCGCTAATATCTAGAAATGCTGCGACTGAGCCTCTAACCTGTCCTTGCTCATCGAGCAGAGGTTTGGCATAACCAAACAAGCTAAAGCGACTGCCATCTGCTCGGACAATATCGACCTCTGTTCCTTTGATTTCTACATTGTGCAGGGCGGCATAGCGCAAGGGAAATTCATTGGGCGTGAGTTCGCGTCCTTCCTGAATGATTTTGTAGGACGGAGGCGGAGCATCAGCGGGGGTGTAAGAAACATTGGCATCTGGGATACTTCCCAACATTTTGGTAAAGGCTGGGTTGGCTTTGACCTGCCTAAACTCTGGATCTTGGGTAATCAGCACGCCAATTGGAATCACTTCAAACAGCGTTTGCAAATCCTGATTGAGGCTGGCGATCGCCTGTTCACGAGCGGCGATCGCCGCTGCCATTTCATCAAAGGCGCGTGCCAAATGCCCCAGCTCTCCCGTATCGTCAGCTAGTTCAGTGCGGGCGCTCAGGTCGCCACTTTTGAGCTGTTGAGCAGTTTGTACGAGGGATTGCACTTTGCGGGTGAGAAAAATATCTCCCCCAAACCAGGCAGCCGTCAGCGCCAAAACAGTGACGCATCCTAGCCCAACCAGATTTTCCACGAGCAGTTGGTTAGCTTCTGCAAAAGCAACGTTTCTGGGCACTCCAATTCTGATATGGACATCTTGATCAAAAGAGCCATGAGAGCCATTACCCAATGTGGTAAATGCATAAAGCTGCTCAACCCCATCTAAACTAGTGGCTTCAGTCGTACCCTCGCGCTGAGCCAAAATCCTTTGGGTGATAGGAGCATTCGGGACAGACTTGCCGACCCAATCTTGTGAATCTGGGTAGCGAACTAAAATCGTTCCGTTGCGGTCGGTTACGGTAACGGTCGAGCCTTCTGGTAACTCTGCTTCGGCAGCTAATCGATCCATCCAGTCCAGATCTAATGCTGCACTGACGATCGCCCTTACTTTCCCCGATTCATCTAAAATGGGATAACCAAAATTGAGCGTAGACTTACCTGTAATTCGCTCTACCTGATATTCGCCGATGGCAAAGTCACGATTAGCAAGCGCAAGACGAAAGTAAGCGCGATCGGCTACGCTAATCGACTGTGTTGTTGCAGGGGCACTACAAGTTAAGTTACCTGCTGCATCTGCTACCACAAAACCTGCGTAAGAACGATATTGCTTTAATAGATTAGCCAGCAGTTGGTTACAGGCTTCGGTATCTAGTTCATGAATTGCAGGTACTTGGGAAAGCGCGATCAACAATTGTCGTGCCCCCTCAATTGCTTGACGCTGACTAGCAGCCGTAGACTTTGTCAGTCGCAGCAGGCTTTCCTGCGCGTTTCTAGCCGCGCTCTGTCGTTGAGTATTAGCCGTATGCAGAATTAGCCCTAGTGCTGGAATGACTGCCAGAAGAACGAGCAGAATTAGGCGAAAGCGGAGGCTAGATAAGCAGGGATGACGAAACCAGGAGTGCATGATGGGCTTGCTCGATTTCCACTGGCTGAACTCAGTCTGCGATCGCTCTCATTCATTTCAACGATTGCCCTCTCACCATCCCCTCAGGTGACTGTTAGTTCTCAGCGTTCTAACTTTAAGGAATTTCTAATTTTAAGGAAGAGTAAATCAGATGGGAGAATAGTATACCGTCCTTAATCAGAGTTGTGAGAGCCAGTTTAATCTTTCATTAAATTACAGCTTGCCTGACTCTTTAGGTGGAAGACTTTTCCCACTAAAAAGCAGGAAATTTCAACAGGGCTTTTTTACGCTGATTGACCTTGTATTGACTTCTTCATAACGTTTATAACTAAAGGGGCAGTTGTAGGACAACTGACAGGCAGCCTTTGAAAGACTGCTAAACCTGTGATCTAAAAGATGAATGCCAACTCCGAGCATAACTTCATTGGTGACAGCGAGATGGCGGCACTTATGCAGTCCCATTTTGCAAATGCCGAAAACACCGCTAATGACTCGTCAGTGTCTATTGGAGCAATCGCAACCTGGTCGCCAAGTTTTAAGACAGCCCTAAATATTTTGTTGAATGCTTGCTCTCCCATGTTCCTGGTTTGGGGAAGCGATCGCCTTTTGTTTTACAACGATGCCTACTCTTTGCTGTTGCGGGCAAACGACCAGCCGATTCTCGTCGGTCAACCTATCAGCACCAGTTGGAATGAAAATTGGCGGCAAATCCAAGCCGATGTTGAGCAAGTGTTTGCTACAGGGCAACCCCGACGCTGTGAAAATCAACCCTTTCCGGGCGATTGCTCTGGTAGACAGTGTCATTACACCTGGTCTTATAGCCCTCTTTGGAATGAAGCAGGTCAAATAGATGGAGTATTTGCCACGGGGTGTAGAGTTTTAGTCGAAGATAGCCTGCCTACCCCCAGCAACCCTACCCCCCAGGACCTGGAAGAAGCGCTATACCGTCGAGAAGAGCAACTGCGGCTCGTGACCAACGCCGTTCCGGCTTTGATTGCCTACGTGGACAAAGACCATTACTACCGATTTAACAACCAAACCTATGAAGCCTGGTTTGGGCAACGTCCCTCAGACCTGACGGGCAAGCACGTTCTTGAGGTGTTGGGTGAGGCGGCTTACAAAACTGTGCTTCCTTACATGGAGCAAGCACTCTCAGGTCAGCGAGTTAGTTTTGAGAGCCAAATTTCTTACCAGACAGGCGGCACTCGTTACGTTAGTGCGGATTATGTTCCTCACGTCAATAGCCAGGGGGCTGTAGAGGGCTTTTTCAGCCTGGTGAGTGACATTACCGATCGCAAACGAGTAGAGGAGGCTCTGCGAGAGAGTGAAGCACAAATTCAACTCGCCGTTCAGATTGGTCGGCTAGGAAGTTGGCGCTATGACCCGGCTACCAACCTGGTTGAACTGGACAAGCGAATGCGTGAAATTTGGGGAGAGCCAGAGGATGTGGTTTTCCTTCCCCTATCAACTGTCCTGGAACGAATTCACCCTCAGGATCAGGAACGAGTGGTAAGCGCTATAAGCCATGCTCTTTCCCCAAGTTCTTCAGGCGGTTACGAAATTGATTACCGGCTCTTGGTAGGCGATGGCGTTGAGCGCTGGATTTCAGCGAATGGACAGGTTCAGTTTGACGGAGAGGGAGCATCCCGACAGCCAGTAGAATTCATTGGCACTGCGATCGACATCACTAATCGCAAGCAAACTGAAATGGCTCTGATTGCTCAAGAACAGCGTTATCGCTACATTTTTGAAGCAGTCAGCATTTCAATTTGGGAAGAAGATTTTTCTCAAGTCAGAGCGGCAATCGCCCAACTTAAAGCGTCTGGAGTTGAAGACTTTCGACAATACTTCACCCACCATCCGGAGTTTGTCCAACAGGCTATTGCAATGGTGCATCTGCGGGATGTCAATCAGGTAACGCTGCAGCTATTTGGGGCACAAAGCAAAGCAGAACTGTTGAATTCCTTACATCAGATCTTCACACCTGAAGCTGAAGCAATCTTTGTAGAAGAGCTGATCGCTATTGCGGATGAGAAACCCTCCTACGCTGCTGAAACTGTTTTGCAAACTTTGCAGGGCGATCGCTTTCCCGTTTGGTTTACCATCGCTTTCCCGCCTGCCTCGGCAGCCTATGACCGGGTGCTGGTTTCTCTGGTGGATATTAGCGATCGGGTCTACGCTGAAGCGGCTCTGCGCGAAAGTGAGTCCCGCTTTCGGGGTGTGGTCGAATCCAACATGGTTGGGATTCTCTTTTGGGATTCATCTGGCTGCATCACCGCTGGCAACGAAATGGCAGTGCAGATGTTGGGCTACAGCCAGGAAGAACTGCAATCAGGACAGGTGCAGTGGCAAAACATTACTCCTCTTGAGTTTCACGAAATTGATGCAGCCATGCAGGCACAACTGCTGGCAGATGGCGTATGTCCTCCCTTTGAAAAAGCTTACATCCGCAAAGATGGCACTCAGGTGCCCATCCTAATTGGCGGAGCCTTGTTGCCCGGTTATAGCGATCGCGGTGTTGCTTACTTCATCGATATCGCCGACCGCAAACAGGTCGAGAATGCTCTGCGTCAAAGCGAAGAACGCTATCGATATTTGGCTGAATCGATTCCCCAACTAGTTTGGACGGCAAACGCCGAAGGAATTTTGTTGGATATCAATCAGCGCTGGATGGACTATACGGGGCTAACGCTAGAGCAGGCTCAAATTGAAGGATGGCAAGCGGTCATTCATCCTGATGATATAGCTGAACTCACCCACGATTGGGCAGCCGCGCAACAGAACGACACCCACTATCAGGCAGAAGGGCGAATGCGACGAGCCGATGGAGTCTATCGCTGGCATTTGCATCAGGCGGTGCCGTTGAAAGATGCTCAGGGCAAAATTCTCAAATGGTTTGGCACTGCAACTGATATCGAAGAGCAGAAACAATTGCAGCAAGAACGGGAATATCTCCTGCAACGGGAACAAGCAGCCCGTGCCGAAGCAGAATCCGCCAACCGCGTTAAAGATGAGTTTTTGGCAGTGCTGTCCCATGAGTTGCGATCGCCCCTCAACCCCATTCTCGGTTGGTCGAGACTGCTGCAAGATGGCAAGCTCGATGAGACAAAAGCCAAACACGCTCTAGCAACGATCGAACGCAATGCCAAACTGCAAGCAGAACTAATCGAAGATTTGCTCGATGTTTCTCGAATTTTGCGCGGCAAGCTCAGTCTGGCAGTTAGCCCAGTCAATTTAGCAGCCACCATTCGAGCGGCGATCGAAACTGTGCGTCTCGCCGCAGAAGCTAAATCCATTCGCATAGAGCCAGATCTGGCTCCCAACACTCAAGCCGCAGGTGATGCAACACGTTTGCAGCAAGTGATGTGGAACCTCCTCTCCAATGCCGTCAAATTCACGCCTCCAGGCGGACTAGTGAAAGTGAGACTAGAGCAAGTTGAGAGCGATAGAGAGGCTCAAATTACCATTACCGACACGGGCAAAGGAATTGACCCCAGCTTCCTTCCCTATATCTTTGACTACTTTCGGCAGGCAGATAGTGCAACTACGCGGCAGTTTGGCGGGTTAGGACTGGGATTGGCGATCGTGCGGCACCTGGTTGAACTGCATGGTGGCACCATTCAAGCCGAAAGCAAAGGGGAAGGACTAGGAGCTACTTTTATCGTTAGGCTACCGCTTTTAAAGGACGAGAATGGAGGGATGAATGAAACCGATCCCCTTCATCCCTCATCCTTCATCCCTCATCCCCTAGCCCACGTTTGCGTTTTGCTAGTAGATGATGATACCGATACCCGTGAACTTGTTGAGTTTCTGCTAGAACAGGCTGGTGCAAAGGTGACAGCCGTCACGACCGCAGGAGAAGCACTGTCAATATTGAAGCGTTCGCCACCCGATGTCTTGTTGAGCGACATTGGTATGCCAGATATGGATGGCTATATGCTGATGCGCCAGGTGCGAACATTACCTCCAGAGCAAGGTGGACAGGTCAAGGCGATCGCCCTCACTGCTTATGCAGGTGATTTCAACCAGCAACAGGCGCTAGCCGCAGGATTTCAACAGCACATGTCCAAACCAATTGACCCCGAAATGTTAGTCAAGGCGATCGCAGCCCTCACTGGAACTTTACCGAATCGATATCATCAGGATAGATAAAGGAAAACACTAATTTGCAGTTCGCTGCACGGGTCATGCGTTTAAATTCGTTGATTACAAAACTGTCGCTGATTGTAGGGATTGGCGTTTCTGTGCCGCTGTGGGCAACAGGAGCGATCGCCGCCGAACGGGTTGTCCTTAAATACAGCGTTTTGAGACAGTCGGTTTCTGTCGCTGAACTGACCACGCTAGCCGAAACGGGAGAAACGTCGCGATCGCTGCGTCGCTATTTGCGGTTAGCGGGCAAACAGCCTGAAGAAGTGCGCCAGACCTTAACCGAAGAAGCACAAGTAAACGTGGTTTTGGTCGATCGCGGGTTGAACAATCCAATCGGCGATACTGTGCTTGACCAAGTTGGGGAAGCCATTTATCCACCGTCCGGTGAAGCTAGCCGGGAGGCATTGCGATCGGCTCTGGTCCTTTCAGCCAGTGATGACGACCGGATTAGCTTAATCGAAGTGATTCAAAACTACCCGACTGACGAGGTGGTGGTTGATGGCGATCGCCTCGTTGCAGCCTACGGTCAGCTTCAAGCGATTCAAGAACGCTTTGGCGGACTTCTGGAAGGTGGGCTAGAAGGCGTGTTCGATAATATTCAGTTTTGAGAAGCTTGAGAAGATCAAAAGCTCTGCCTCCTGAAAGTACAAGAAGCAGAGCTTTATAAACAATATTTGTAACAGACTGGAGACAATACAGTCTGTATCTGAAGCTGCACAGCCTGGAGCGTAAATGGGGCACACTCCAAACTATGCAGCTCCAAAGGGAATTGGGATAAGGTCGGAACCTCAATAAGCCAAAGTCTCTAAAGTTTCGCGCAAGTATCGACGCACAAGCTGATCTTGGCTGAGTGGCGGATGCCGCTCGTCGCTACGCTCAGTTTGCCAGCGCTTGAACCCAGAACTGGAGGCGATCGCCCGCTTTAAGCTATCCCAGACCTGTTCATCTCCAGGGGACTGTATACCAGAAGGGAAAGAAGTAATAGCCATAGAAGTTTCAGGAATGGTGCAAGGATTAAGGGAAAATTTTGTTTCCCTTAATCACAGCATAGCGTAGTCAATCTATTTGACTGTGTTGAGCTACACGGTTGGGCAAATATAGTGCAAAATTCATGAATGAGGAGGCTCAGATGTCGATTCTGCAGGAGTGCCTGGTTCAGTATCTGGCTGAGCATCGGGTTGAATGTCTTGCGATTCCCACGCCAGCATTTCTTCTATCACTTCCTCTGCTGCCTGTTCTTCAATCACCGAGGCGGCTTCAGCCTCCGGAGTTGCCTCAGGTGCGATCGCCTCTTCAACATCTGAAATCTCAGCCGCAGTAACCGTTTCTGCCTCTGTTAGATCAGGGAATGGCTGACCGACTGGAGTCGTCTCCGCCTCTGAGGGCGACGTTTCTAATTCCTGATCTGGAATGGGTGCAACTTCCGCTTCGACGGTGACGGCCTCATCTACAGCCACTTGGTTTTCCGCTGTTTCAGTTTCTGCAATTTCGGCTGTGGCAGTTTCTTCGCCTGTAGGAACTGCTGCTGCAACGGTTGCCGCATCTGAAGCGATCGCCTCTACAACAGGTATTTTCTCTGTCTCCGCAGCCGCTTCAGGCTTAGCAACGACTACGGGTTGTGGAGGGGGGGCGATCGCAGGCAAAATCTGCTTGACGCGCAGCCCCAAGACGGTAAAATCTTGCCCAACTCGCTCTAAGGGGTAGGGTTCCGCAGCAGCAAATTTAGCTTCACCCGCCAACAGCACCCGCACAACGCTCAAGGGAACTTGCAAAAACAGATTGCAGCCCAGAAACGCGCTCGCTGCTACCAGCAACCCGACCAGCCGCCCAGAGAAGGGGGTTACTTCTGCCGCGAGTGGGGCAAGTTTGTAGAGTTGCCAGAGGATGATCGTCAGAAGGATTGGGGCGATTACAGTCAACACCCGCACTTCTTGAGACTTGAAGAAACGCAGCATTCGCCGCTCTTCATCAGTGAGTTGGGCAGGCTGAATGGCGATCGCCAGCAGACTAAAAATGTAAAAGGGACGCTGCCACTGCATCCAAAAAATAGGTGCAATTCCCACTGCGGCAACAAACCCTAGCTCCAGCACTGCAGGCAGGAGAGGATCACCCGCCGCCAGTCCTAACAAACAAATTTCCAAAAAAATCGGTAGCGCAGCAATACCCGCCAGGTGAATCCACAGGTAAGGATCAGACCAAAAAGAACGCATACCCAATCTGCATCAGAGGCAACACTGTCATAGTAATCGGGAATGGGGATCGTAGATCAATCAGGTCTACTGAACCCGATTAGAAGCCGCAGTTTGCTGTTCTGAGTACATAGCCCGCAGCACCAGCGCCGGATCAACCCAGTTATCGTTATATTTCAGTCCCCAGTGCAGGTGAGGCCCGGTCGTCCGTCCCGTCATGCCGACTCGACCAATGCGCGCCCCAGCCAGCACTTCTCGCCCTTCCCAAATCTGCAAACCGCCTTCTCGGTCAATCATGTAGCGCCCCTGACTATTGGACTCAACATGTCCCTGCATGTGGCAGTAGATGTGCAGCCAGCTTCCAGACTCCACCACGACCGAAGTACCGCAGTTGCTATCGTCTGTCACTTCAACGACGGTACCTGACCACCAGTTGCGAATGTAGCTGCCAGAGGGGGCAGCCATGTCCAAGCCGTAGTGAAATTCCTGGCTGTAGCCACCCATTGGAGACGAGCGATAGCCAAATGGAGACGTGTACTCCTGAAAGCCTTCTAGCGGAAAGGAAGCCCCTTGCCACTGGTTCACTGCCATCTCACTGGGATCAATTTGAGCAACTTCCTGTTCTGGATTCACCGCCTCAGCATCTGCATCGATCGCCAAAGTCTCCCTTTCTGGCTCAGATGAAGCAGCATCCACACCCGGTTTTGCTTCTGCATCGGTACGCACCTCTGCATCGAGAGGAGGATCGGCCGCCGCATCTGGAGCAGCCTCTCGAACCAGATCTGAAAGACCATTGCCAGGTACATGGCTGAGATCGAGCGCCCCGCCAATTTCCTGGTGCGTTTCTAGAACAACCAGCGCTGTCAGACCCAGCCCAAACAACAGCAGCAATTTCCCAAACCGAACAGAATTCTTTTGCATCATTAACAGCGCGACTTCTTGTGATTCCTCAGGAGTAAATGACTAAGAACGGGGATCAAGTAACACTTCTTGCTGGTTTATACAAACGCGGTATCTGATAAAAGTCCTTTGCATTGATCAGGACATCTGTCAAATACCTCGTCTTTATGAAATCTCGAACCCAACTTATGTTCCTAGACGCGCAAGCTAACTTTGCTGCTGTGCCGGGTGAAGAAAAATATTCAAGTCTAAAGATACTAGATTAATTGCAGAAATGTGTGACTGTTAAAAAAATTCCTGGTTCCCTATCAATTTCCTACATCGCCCGCTTTTGTGGAAACGGGATACCTTATAGGAGTGTAGCGTTAACAAAACTTCACGATGAATCCACCTGATTCTCGCAGGCTGCAATTTACTCCAGAGTTAAACATTTGCCGCATTCTCAACGGCATGTGGCAGGTGTCGGGGGCACATGGCGCGATCGCTCCCCAACGAGCGGTCCAGAGTATGTTCGATTACTTTGATGCAGGCTTTACCACCTGGGACCTAGCAGATCACTACGGCCCGGCTGAGGATTTTATCGGTGAGTTTAGACGACAGATTTCTGCAACGCGCGGTACGGCAGTCTTGCTTAGCCTGCAAGCGTTTACCAAATGGGTGCCACGCCCTGAACGCATGACCCGCAACCTGGTTGAGGAAAACGTTGACATCTCACTGCGGCGAATGGATGTGCCATCCCTAGACCTGCTCCAGTTTCATTGGTGGGAATATCGCAACAAAAGCTATCTGGATGCGCTCAAATACCTCACAGAACTGCAAAACGAGGGCAAAATCAAGCGCCTGGCCCTAACCAACTTTGACACAGAGCATTTACAAACTGTTCTAGAAAACGACATTCCAATTGTCTCCAACCAGGTGCAATTTTCTCTGATCGATCGCCGTCCCCTGGTTCGTATGGTACCGTTTTGTCAGAAGCACCACGTTAAGCTGCTTGCCTACGGCACAGTCTGTGGGGGGCTATTGTCGGAGCGTTATTTGGGGCAGCCCGAGCCCGAGCGAAGCTCACTCGATACGGCTTCGTTGAGAAAGTACAAGAACATGATCGATGTGTGGGGTGGTTGGGAGTTATTTCAAAGCCTGCTCTCGGCACTCCAGCTTATTGCCCAAAAGCACGGGGTGAGCATCGCCAACGTCGCAACGCGTTGCGTTTTAGATCAGCCAACGGTAGCAGGTGTGATTGTGGGGGCACGGTTAGGTGTGTCAGACCATTTGCAGGACAATGCTAGAGTTTTTGACCTGACGCTAGACGAGGACGATCGCTCCCAAATTGATGCTGTACTCAGACAATCCCGCGACCTATACCAACTGATTGGCGACTGCGGCGATGAATATAGGAGATAGCAGTCGATAGCAAGGCGATAACTGCCTGTATAGCTATCTCCTGTATAACTATATGTAACGGTGTGTCTCCCAATTTGCATTCAATGTTTCCTTAATTCGGGGCAATACTACACCCCTACTAGCGGCCATGACCATGACTACTCCTGGCACTTCTCCTGGCAGCATGTTGGCAGCCTTGTCACAGGGCGATCGCAAAGGCGATCTCACCCGCCGCGTTAAGGATCTTCCCGTTCCTCAATTTGCTAGCCTGCTCGAACAAATTACAAGAGAGTTTGAGCATTTTCTCAGGGCGATCGAAATGATCAACAACGAAGCCCTGGAAACGATGCTGGAGCAAATCCTGGAGGCATTCACGCTGAAAATCGGGCAGATTTTGCAGGCCGATCGCACTACCATCTTTCTGGTTGACGAAGAAAGGGAGCAGCTCTGGTCAAAGATTGCCCAGGGCGAAGGCGAAAAATCTTTAGAAATTCGGGTTCCGCTGAATGTTGGCATTGCCGGACACGTCGCCGCAACCGGAAAATGCCTCAACATTGCCGATGTTTACAGCCATCCCCTATTCAACCGGGATGTCGATCGGCAGACGGGCTATCGCACCCGCAACGTCCTTTGTATGCCGATTTTTAGCACCAAAAATCGCGTCGTTGCCGTCGTGCAACTGATGAACAAGGCGGGCAATGAACCGTTTGATTCTGATGACGAACGCCAGTTTCGCGAGTTCGCTTCATCCATTGGCATCATTCTAGAAAGCTGCAACTCGTTCTACATTGCCGCCCGAAATCAGAAAGGCGTAGCGGCTCTGCTAAAAGCTACCTCCTGTCTGGCACAAAGCCTGGATCTGGAAAAAACCCTACGAGCCGTGATGGACGAAGCTCGTGGACTCATGCAGGCTGACCGCAGCACCTTGTTTCTGCTGGATCGAGAACAGGGGCAACTTTGGTCAAAGGTGGAAACCGCCGATGGCAGCACGCTGATGGAGATTCGCATTCCAGCAGACCGAGGCATTGCAGGCTATGTTGCTTCCACTGGGCAGGCGTTAAACATTCCCAATGCTTACGAGGATCCGCGCTTTGATCCGTCTACTGACAAACGCACGGGCTACCGCACCCGCAACATTCTCTGTATGCCCGTCTACAACTCAGAAGGAGTGCTGATTGGTGTCACCCAACTGATTAACAAGCACCAGGGCAGCTTTACCAGTTCCGACGAAGAATTCATGCGGGCGTTCAACATTCAGGCGGGAATCGCACTGGAAAACGCTCAACTATTTGAAAGCGTGTTGCTAGAAAAGCAGTACCAAAAAGATATGCTGCAAAGCTTGTCGGATGCCGTAATCTCGACCGACATGCAGGGCAGAATTGTCACCATTAATGACGCAGCACTGGAGCTATTGGGCTGTCCGCGCCAGAAGGAAGGCGATCGCCACCAAGAAAATTTTTGGATAGAGCAGCTTGTCGGTCGTCTGGTTTGGGAAGTAGTGCCGATTGACAATCTGCAAATGCGGGTTGAGGACAGCCTTAAACTTGGCGCAAAGCATTACGTCCCTGAACAAAGCCTGACAGTTGGGTTATTTGTCAACCAGCCAGACGATCCTGCCGACCGGAATGGCAATGGAAGTGGGGCAGGAATGTATGCAATGGCAATGCGCGATCGCCACAACTCCAACAGCTTCCTTCCCTGGAATCTGACGACAGCCAAAAGCAAAGCGCATCCCATCTCCCCCATTCCTCAAGAACAGGTGCGAGAAATAGAGCGCAGCATTAACTTAACCGTCAATCCCTTGACCAATCCAGAAGGCACCGTCCGAGGTGGTCTGGTGGTGCTGGAAGACATTAGCCAGGAAAAGCGGATGAAAGCGACGATGTACCGCTACATGACGCCTGGAGTAGCAGAGCGAGTCATGGCCTTGGGCGAAGATGCGCTGATGGTCGGTGAACGCAAAGAAGTCACCATCCTATTTTCTGACATTCGCGGCTACACCTCCCTCACCGAAAAGATGGAAGCGGCAGAGGTCGTCTCGCTGCTAAACAACTACTTTGAAACGATGGTAGAAGCGGTCTTTAACTATGAAGGCACGCTCGACAAATTCATCGGTGATGCCCTGATGGCGGTATTTGGTGCGCCGCTGCCATTGACCGAAAACCATGCCTGGATGTCTGTACAGTCGGCGCTGGATATGCGGCGGCGATTAGCAGAATTTAACCAAAATCGCCGGATTAAGCATCAGCCTCAAATCCGCATCGGCATCGGCATCAGTTCTGGAGAAGTCGTATCGGGCAACATCGGCTCCCAAAAGCGGATGGATTATACCGTCATTGGCGATGGTGTAGACATCAGCTCTCGCCTAGAAGGAGTCACCAAGGAATATGGCTGTGACATCATTCTGAGCGAGTACACCTACGGGCTATGTCGAGAACACATCGTCGTGCGAGAGCTAGACCGAATTCGAGTCAAAGGTAAGACAAAGCCGATCAGCATTTACGAGTTGATTGGCGATCGCCACCATACCCTCGACGATCAGACCCATGAGTTCCTGGCGCTCTATGAGCAGGGACGGTCAGCCTACACAGAGATGAACTTTCAGCAGGCGATTCGCTGCTTTGAGAAAGCGCAGCGCTTGCAGCAAGACGACCGGGCGATCGCGGTCCACCTGGAGCGCGCCAATGCTTACCTAATCAGCCCGCCCCCTACTGCCTGGGATGGTGTCCACACCATGACTACAAAATAGTCAGAATTTCTTAGACCTCTAACGTGAACGGTAGCGCGGTTGAGCCGTGCTACTTGTTTATGCTCAAAAATGGATTGGTACAAAAGGGCCCCTGTGTTGCGTGCAATTACGGTGTGTTGCGAATTCAGCCAAATGGCTCAACTCATTGCACAACAATGAGGCATAGATTATTACGTAGCCCTCTGTGAAATTTCGTAGATCTGCGAAATTTCCTAAGTAGGTCTAGGTACGCTTACCTGGACGCTACTTATTCTGTCGCAGCATTTATTCTGTTGCCACATTTTTAGATCATCTACTCCATCGGTGTGTTTCGCAGCCTTTGCTCTTTAAGCCTGGATATCTTCAATGGAGAAAAGCGTGCTACTAGAATATGTACCCATCTATACCCCCTGTCGGGATAACACACCCGTGGAAAGCCTGACTAATCTATGGGCATCTTGCTATACAACCGATCTATCCATACTCTCTTCAGAGACAGGGCAAGAAGCAGTTGTAACCCTCGTCAAAACTTCTTCTCCAACGGGACGCAGCCAAACGGTTAAGCAGCTAAAACGAGTGCTGCAACTCAACTGTGAACGAGCAGGAATTCAGACTAATACGCTCTTCTCTTACATTCCCAATGTAGTCAACCTCAGCGATGCCCAGCGAATTGCCACTGCTGCAACGCGACTTTACACACAGGTTCTAGACTTTTACGAGCAGCAGTCACCGTCGCCTTCGTCGTTTGTGCTGATGCCGTCGTTGGGCATTCAGGCGATCGCACAACTATTAGAAGAACTTGAACCCTCCCTACAAGAATTGCGGCTTCAGCACTTTGCTGCAAAAGACCCAAGGGCGATCGGCTTTTTGAGTACGCAGTTTCATTTCACCACTCAATTTTTGCTGAGCAGACTCACCCCCACCGAGCAATTACTGCTCTCGCCTTACTTCAGGTTTCTTGAAGAGCAAGTTTGCATTCCCTGGAAGCGCGTCTGTCAAGCAGCTGCGGGATACACTGTGCAGTCTCCCAGTTTGGCTCTAGTTCGACAAATGTTGCCCTACAGTCATGACATTGCCGTTGCTGTATTTCAACGTGCCCTTGAGATAAACCCGCATTATCAAAGTCGGCGGGGAACGTTGAGCGACCCGGGCATTATGACATCTAGCATTCGCGACATGCAGATGTTTCAGGGCTACCTCTGGCTTTCCATTCTTGAAGGCAGCACAACATCAATTGAAGAAGAGCTAGTGCCTCTGTGCATGATGGTTTATCCAACCGTTGGTGTCTCCTGGGATCTAGCTCACCAGGGAGTCCAACTTTTGCTCGAAGAGATTCAAGCCCGGATACAGTCTGAGTATCTTGAAATTTTGCTGCCCTATGCTCAAGCAATGCAATTTTCCTTTGCAGAGCTTTTGCAGAAGGACGTTTAATATTGAATCCGCTTACAGGGTAGGGATATCGGTAGAGGCAAAGCCTTCGGCAGAAGCCCTTACAGAAATTGCTGTAAGTTGCAGAGTTTATGCCCGAATGCTTTCGCCCCCTACACAAAGATAGTGTCTCTTTATAAGGTGGATTTCGTATTAGTTAGGCTGTTGCAGCGGCAACACAATCGTAAATGTTGAGCCTTGTCCAGGCACGCTACTGGCAGTAATAGTGCCACCGTGCCGCTCAGCTATTTTTCGGCAGATTGCTAGCCCAATTCCTGTACCTTCGTACTCGCTGGAACTGTGCAAACGTTGAAACACGGTGAAAATTCGATCAGTATAATTCTGAGCAAAGCCAATTCCATTGTCGGTAACGATAATTTGGCACCGGGCATTCTGTAGAGGATTGGAACCATCCAGACACGCAGAGTTGAAAATCTGACTGCGAATCAGAACGATGGGTGGAACGTCAGGTTGGTGAAACTTAAGGGCATTGCTAAGCAAGTTTTGCAGCAGTTGGCGCATTTGCGGCGGATCTGCATCAATGGTGGGCAGTTCTTCTACGGTTATCTGTGCTTTTACCCGTTGAATTTGAAATTCCAGGTCAGACAAAACTTCTTGAATCACTTCGTTAAGGTTAACTTTGACGAAGGGTTTTGCTCTGGTCGTGATGCGAGAGACAGACAACAGGTCGTTGATCAGGACTTGCATTCGCCTAGCAGCGGTTTGCATTCGCTCCAGGTAATCTTGCCCTTCGGGGGTGAGGGCTTGGCTGTATTGGCTCTTGAGCCGATCGCCAAATGCCTGAATTTTTCGCAACGGCTCCTGCAAATCGTGAGAGGCGATCGCCGCAAAATCTTCTAATTCTTGATTGCTCTGCTGCAGTCGAGTGGTGAATTGCCGTAACTCTGCCTCCGTTTGCCTGCGTTCTGTGATGTCTCGAACATTGCACTGAATCACCTGCCTGCTGCCCGCCTGATAGACATTGCTAATAAACTCCACCTCAATATGCCGCCCGTAGCGTGTCCGTAGCAGCAAATTGTCGTAGCGTAGGTCGCCTTGCTCTATCAGCGTTTGGAAAGTCTGTTGTCCTTCTGCCTCAGAAACGAAACCAAGTTCCCATAGTTTCTTCCCGACTAGCTCTTGGTAGGCATAGCCTAGCAACTTGAGAAGCGATGGGTTTGCATCTGTGATGCTGCCATTCTCAGGCGCAACAACCAGAATGCCATCCTGAGCGCTTTCAAATAGCCGCCGGTAAAGGGTCTCAGAGGCGGTCAGATTGACTTCTGCCTGTTTGCGCTCGGTTACGTCTGTCACCATCACGAGGGTGCTAACGAATTTGCCATCTTCGTTAAACATGGGGGTGGCTGAGACGATTGCCCACAGAGAATCTCCAGTGCGGCAGCGAAACCGCAAGTCGTGCTGCCCTCTCAGACCATGCTGTTTGGCAAACGGAACGGCGATCGCTGTGCGGGCTTCGTCATCGACAAAGTCCAGCAGCGAACGGCCCAGCATCTCTGCCACAGAATAGCCCAGCATGTCGCCCATCTGCTGATTGACGTAGCTCGTTTTGCCCTCAACGTCAAACAGCCAGATTCCCTCCTGCGTGGTGGCGACGATGCGTTGAAATAGGTTTCTATCAGTTTGCAGTCCTGCTTCAATCTGTTTGAACTCGGTAATGTCTCCTACCACGACCCCAACACACTGATTGGGCATGGGGAATGCGGTGAGCGACAGCACGGTCTGAATTTTTCGGCGGTTTCGGTAGCGAACTTCGCCCAGGCTCCTAGTTTGCGCAGAGCGAATGACCTCAACGTAGAAATCAGCAGGTTCGATGCCCAAAAAAGCTGGAAAGGGAGCCGCGATCGCCTCACGCAACAATTGGTCTAGCGGCATCTCCAAAATTTTGCCCATTGCCGAATTAGCCGTAATGAGCTGAAAACTATTAGGATCATCCAGATTTTTTAGGTGCCAAATGATCAAACCAACTGGTACACAATTGACAATATCGCGGCTCAGATTTTGGGAATTGCTCAAATCTTCATCACCGCTCAGATCCAAATGATCGCCCAGATGGGCTTTAGCACGATTGGTATAGAACGATGTCTCTTCTGCCATTACAGGTTGCAGTGACTCGTGTCCTGCCCCAGATTTGGGATGCCAATTCCTAGCTGCGATTGCGCTGCAATGACCCGTTGGGCTGCTTGGCTATCGAGCGGCTTTGAGAATAAGTATCCCTGTCCATACTCACATTTGAGCGATCGCAGTTGTGCCAGTTGCTTGAGAGTTTCTACCCCCTCTGCAACCACATCCATACCTAGATTCCAGGCAAGGGTGATGATGGTGCGAACGATCGCCAACTGTTCGCCGTCCGCATCCACTTTTTTAATAAAAGACCGATCAATTTTCAAAGTATCGATTGGAAAACGATGTAAATAGCTGAGCGAAGAATAGCCCGTACCAAAGTCATCCATTGAAAGCTGAATTCCTAGCGATCGCACTTGTGCCAATAAGTCTGCAGCTGATTCTAAGTTTTCCATCAGCGCACTTTCGGTAATCTCAAGTCTTAAGGATCGAGTATCTAGATGCGTATCTTGCAGAACTCGTTCGATTTGGCGAATCAAGCGCGGTGTGAATTGTTTGCTTGATAGGTTCACGCTCAATGACAAAGGCAGTTTCATCGGAAACTCAGCGTGCCAAATCTGCATTTGACGACAGGCTTCTCGCAAAACCCAATCTCCAATTGGAATAATTAGCCCCGTCTCTTCCGCTATAGGAATGAATTCGACGGGGGAAATGAAACCACGAGTGGGATGTTGCCAGCGCAACAGCGCCTCAAACCCAACCACACAGCGGGTTTTGAGCGAAACAATAGGTTGGTAGTAAAGCTGAAATTCCTGGCGATCGCCCGTTAACTGATCAGCCGCGATCGCCCGCCGCAGGTCAGTCTCCAGATGCAGGAGGGCTAACGCTCGAACATGCATTCCAGTATTAAAGATTTCGTATCGCGCCCTGCCCTGAGCTTTCGCCCGATACATAGCGGTATCTGCATCGCGCAGCAGATCTTCTGGCAGTTCATACCCTGTTTCACTCAGAGCAATGCCAATGCTAGCGCTGGTGAACACTTCGTGCCCGTTCAGGCTAAATGGTAACGTGAGTTCTTGCTGCACCCGATCTGCAATGGTGGTAACGCTATTGACATCATTGATATCTTCTAGCAAGATCACAAATTCATCGCCGCCTAACCTGGCAACCGTGTCAGTGGGGCGGAGACAGTCACACAGTCGCTGGGCGATCGCCATCAGCAACTCGTCGCCTAGCATGTGACCCAAGCTATCGTTGATCACTTTAAAGCGATCAACATCGATAAACAAAACCGCAAACTGATAGCTGGAATCACGCTTCGCCATTTGGACAACCTGCTTGAGCCGGTCAGTCAGCAGGGCACGGTTTGGCAAACCTGTCAGTGCATCATAAAAAGCATCGTGTAAAAGCTGCTCTTCTGCCTGTTTGTGAGTTGTGATGTCAGTTTGAGAGCCTGCAATGCGGGTCGCCTTGCCCTTGGCATCGCGTACTGCCAACCCTCGGCTCAGCATCCAGCGATAGGTGCCATCCCGATGCAGCATTCGATGTTCATTTTCAAAGTGAGGCGTTAGCCCGTCTAAATGAGCTGCAATTTTGACCTTGACCCAATCTAGATCTTCTGGATGAACCCGTTCAAACCACTCGTCTAGCTGGTTTGTGATCTCCTCATCAAGATATCCCAGCATTGATTTCCATCGAGGTGAAAAATAGATCTCGCTGGTTTTAAGGTTCCAGTCCCAAATACCGTCATTTGCGCCTCGTACGGCTAGAGCATAGCGCTCTTCACTCTCTCGCAACGCTGCTTCAGACTGTTTGCGATCGCTCACATCTGTTTGCAAGCCGACAAAGTAAGTGAGTTCGCCTTGTGAGTCAAAAACTGGGTTGACGCTAAGTTCGTTCCAAAAGGGAGTGCCGTCTTTACGGTAGTTGAGCAAAACGCAGGTATGAGGACAAGCCTGAGCGATCGCCTCTCGCAACTGCTGCAGGGTTGTTGCATCTGTCTCTTTGCCCTGTAGGAAGCGACAGTTGCACCCCAGCACCTCTTCCTGGGTGTAACCTGTGACAGCTGTAAAGCCTGGATTTGCAAAAATAATTGGATTATTAGGCTGTTTGGGGTCTGTAATCACGACGCCTGTTGTGATGTTGGCGATCGCAGAAGCGAGTCGGCTATTTTCCTGCAGTGCCTGACGCAATTTTTCGAGTGTGTGAGTCCGCTCAATGGCATGGGAAATGGCTCGTTCTAGCCCCGTTGCATCAATTTGTCCTTTGATTAAATAATCGGCTGCACCTGCTTTCATTGCAGCAACGTCACTTCGGGAATCTCCTTGCCCTGTCAACAAAATAATGGGTGCTTTGCAACCGTCAGCAGTGGCTTGCTCCAATAGCTCCACTCCATTTTTGATGCCCAGACGAAAATCAACAAGATAAACATCGTGCTGATTTTTGCTCATGATTTCCAAGGCATTGTCATAGTTGCGAATCCACTCAACTTCAAACTTCTTTTCTTGGATGTCACGGAAAAGGTTTGAGGTAATGATGTAATCGTCCTCGTCGTCCTCCACCAGGAGAACTTTGGTTGTAGCGTTATCCATCGGTGGATGTTATTTAAGGCACATTGTGAGTGTCCTTATGATGCCCTTAATTCAGGTTAAACGACTCTTGGGTAGAGGTGTAAAAGCTAACATTCTGTAAAGCTTTACCCTGTCCTGTGGAAATGCAATGAATCGCATTTTTACTGGGAACTAAGCGCTTCACAATAAGCCTTAACTTGAGCATCAATGCCTGTGATTGCTGTGCCTACCACGACTGCATAGGCTCCTAAGTCCAAAGCCTGCTTGGCCATAGCGGCAGAAGCAATGCCGCCTTCGCAGATTACAGGAACTGATAGTTCATCGACCATCTGTTTCAACAGGTCGAAGCCAGGAGGGGGCAAATGGCGAGTTTGTTGGGTGTAGCCGTAAAGTGTTGTACCAACCAGGTCGGCACCCGCAGCAGCGGCAGCGATCGCACTCTCTAACGTATCAACATCTGCCATCACGAGTTTTCCTAGATTGTGGATGAAGTCAATCAGGGAAGCAACGGTTTCTCCACCGGGACGCGCTCTGAGGGTGGCATCAATGGCAATGATATCTGCGCCTGCCTGGGCGATCGCCTTTGCCTGCTCAGCTTGAGGGGTAATGTAGACTTCAGACCCCTCAAATTGTCGCTTCCAGAGTCCGATAATCGGAACTGAAGTGCGTTGTCGGACCGCTTGAACATGGGCTGGAGTGTCAATTCGCAAGCCTGCTGCCCCTTGGTTAACGGTTGCATGGGCGATCGCTGCAATCACCATCGGGTCATGTAACGGGGAGTCAACGGGAGCCTGGCAGGAGACTATCAGTTGGTGCTGGAGGGATTGCATGAGCTAAGAACTGGAACTGTTCCAGGTATGTTTTTTGCATGTGCGACGCACATGCAAAAAACATACCTTAAAGAAGACTTTAAGGACTAGTAGTCTTCTTCATAACCTTCGTCATATTCATAATCTTCCTCGTAGTAAGAATCGTCGCTTTCGGGAGCCGATTCTGCTTCCCAGGAGTCCCAGATGATTTCTCGTTCGATTCGCCATTGGGCGATCGCCGATCGAGCTTCGGAGTAGAGGGCTCGACCTCGACCAATTTGGGAGGCAACATCAATGGCACCGGAGAGGCTACCTTGCTCTGCCAGTTCGTAAGCTTCGTTGAGAATCGGGCGATCTTCAGCAATTTCGATTTCGGTGCGCCAGTTTCTAATGGCGGTTTGGGCCTCGTCGTAAAGGGCGCGACCAGAACGAATTTTCTCAGCGGCGGCGATCGCTTCTCGGCGTTTGCCCTTCTCAGCCAAGGTTCTGGCTTCATCCAGGAATGGCTGATCCTCAATCGTTTCAATCTGGCTATTCCAGGCAGCGATTGCCCCCTGTGCTTCTCCTCGCAAGACGCGGTTAAGCGGGATGACGCTAGCTTGAGCGATCGCCGCTTTAAGCGCTGGGATGGTGCCAGGTTCTGCCAGTTCGCGGGCACGACGCAAATAGGGGCGGTCTTCTACGCGCTCAATTTCTTGCCGCCAATGGGCGACCAGAGTTTGTGCCTGAACTCGACGGGGGCGATCGGCTCCGACTAATTCTGCTTGTTTTATTGCAGTTTCTAAAGAGAATCGCTGACCCAGACTGGCACTGAGGTTGGCAAACTGAAGCTGAACCAGGTCGTCTAGTTGAGCCTGCCAGGTTTCACGTTCGGTTTGGGCTTGGCGATAAAGCTCGCTGCCAGGTTCGATTCGGTTGACCGTAGAAAGGGCTTGCATCAACCCCCAAATTTGCTTGAAGGACGGCTCCCACTGTACCTCGCTCCAGCTTGCTAGCCGCTGGGCATGACTATATTGCACCAGAGCTGCTGCATCGGGAGACAGGGTCGGGTCAGGAGGGGCTTGCTGCACCAGGGCGATCGCCGCTTCCAGGTTGCCTTGCTGCCACTGCTGCATCCCAGTTTTGAGGAGTGCCTGACTCCACTGCGTCAACTCGGTTTTGGCTTCTGCCCAAGCGTGGCTGTTGGGAGAAATTTGCTGGGCCAGAGCGATCGCTTCTCCCAGCGCTTTCGGGTTCTGTCGCTTAGCCAGGTTGCGGGCCTCGACAAGCTGCGATCGAGCCTGCTTTTCTGCCAAAATTTGGCTGGTTAGCTGGTCTGCCCGTTGCCGCCAATAGGGATTTTCCAATTGTCCTAGGGCAGAGACTTGCTCAGAAGCTTTATCCCAATACTGGTTTTGCAGGGCTTCCTGGGCTGTCTTGTAGAGTGTTTCTCCCTGTTGCCATTGTTCTTTCCAGTGGGCGATCGATGCCTGCGCTTCTTCGTAAATGGGGCTGTTGGGCGGAATGTGTGCAGCCGCTTCGACGGCACCGGGCAGGTCGTTATGGTTAATTTTGTCTTTGGCGATCGCCAGAATGGCTTTAGACCAATTTGCCATTAGCTTTTGCGCCTCGCCATGAAGCGGGTGATCGTCTGGCCATTGCCCCACTAATTGCAACCCTGCCACCAGCTGGGGCAACTCGCCTGAGCGAATCGCTTCTTGAGCGCAATAAAGCCGTTCTGAATCTGCCGCAATCGGCGATATCTTTCCACAGTCAGGCAAGGGTGGCAAGGTGGTCAGCCACGTTAAGGCGACAGCCCCCATGCCAACCGAGAGAATGATTGCCCCCAGTCCCAGCATTGACCAGTTCCACGACTTGGGTGAGCGCATCTGCTGACGGCGCAATCGCCTTGCTCCAGGTTGCGCAATCTGAATTGCATTCTCCGCTTGAGCCGGTTGAGGTGCGTCCGCTTCCTGCGGTTGGCTCACTTCTGCGGGCGGTGACTCAACGGTGCTGCCTACTCCCACTGCGGGAGCGGCTGGAGCCGTAGCATCTGGGGGACTAATAGGCAGCTTTGGCAGCTTCAGCTTGTGCAAGTCGGCTGGTTCGATATTCTGGATTTGCCAGTCGGATGTGTGTTGTGTGTATTGATTTGTCTTTGTCCCCAATCGGCGGTCAAAATACTTCCTCACCATGCCCTTGCCTACGCCTGTGATGCTTCAGAATGGCTTTTTCCAGATGTGTTCATTCAGCATACTCGTCAATCACTCATCGGTCACACGATGGATTGTTTTAGCTGAATTACTGCTGATACTACACGATCCCCGCGTGATCGGGGGTTGAATGCAAAAACAGCTAACGTTGCCTATTCTGGAGAAGGGGATCGTGGATGAATCCCAAATGGGTTGTGAAAAGCGCACGCTTCTGAAATGTGCCCTCACAACTTGCACATCAGCAGAGGATCAAGGGAGTTGGCATGAGCAGCCAGGGTCAAGCAGAATTACTCACGATTGCAGTGATTGGAGATGTCCATGACTGCTGGGATACCGATGATGAACTGGCGTTGAAGCATTTGGGCGTGGATCTGGTGCTGTTGGTTGGTGATTTTGGCAATGAGTCAGTGGATGTCGTCCGGGCGATCGCCTCCCTCGACATTCCTAAAGCCGCCATCTTTGGCAACCACGATGCCTGGTACAGCGCTACGGAATGGGGCAGAAAAAAGTGTCCCTACGACCGCCAAAAAGAAGACCGAGTGCAGCAGCAAATAGATTTGCTGGGAGTAGCCCATGTCGGTTACGGCAAGCTAGATTTACCAAAATTGGGGCTGACCGTGGTGGGAGGTCGTCCCTTTAGCTGGGGCGGCTCTACTTGGAAAAATCAAGAGTTTTATCAGGAACGTTACGGAGTCAGCAGTTTTGCAGAATCGACCGCAAAAATCTTAGCGGCGGCTGAAAGTGCTACTGAAGATGCCCTGATTTTTATTGGGCACTGTGGACCAATCGGCTTGGGTGACAAAGCCGAAGATCCTTGTGGTAGAGATTGGCAGCCGATTGGCGGTGACTATGGCGATCCTGACCTGGCAGAGGCGATCGCTCAAGTCCGTCTGTCTCAGAAAAAAGTTCCTCTAGTTTCCTTTGGGCACATGCACCATAGGCTGCGTCACACCAAGACCCAGCTTCGCAAAATGGTTCACACTAGCCCCGAAGGAACGGTCTACCTGAATGCAGCGAGCGTGCCTCGAATTGTGGAGCAAGGGGGCGATCGCCTCCGAAATTTCTCCCTTGTCACGCTTCAGTCAGGCGTAGTTTCGCAAATTACCCTGACTTGGCTCAATCAAGATTTCGACATTCATTCTGAGCAAATTCTTTATCAGGTTAATCCGGTTGCACAACTTGCATCTACTTGAGAATGACTGATACCAATTCTCTTCAAGGCTGCGTAGTTTGGAGCGTTTTGAACTAGGCAGCTTCATATAGAAGCGGTATGAAGTAGCAGATTCTTAAGGGTTTAAGACAGAAAAACCTTCCTGTCCTACAATCAGGATGGTTTCGCCAATGCAGATACTCAGGTTAAGATAAGAGGTCTGAAGGAGAGGTGGCAGAGTGGTCGAATGCGCTCGACTTGAAATCGAGTGTACCGAAAGGTACCGTGGGTTCGAATCCCACCCTCTCCGTTGAAATATAGCGGTTCTTGCTTGAGTGGACTACAAAGCAGGGCATACAGCAATGGCACAGCGCGTTACTGCTGTATGCCCTGCAATTGAGAATTCCTATACAAGGCTTTAGCTATTGTCCTCATTCTTTTCTGCCTTGCCTCTCCCAACAAGTTTGAGAATCTCTTGAACTAACTCATCTGGGTCTATGGGCTTGGGCATAAAGCGTTGAAAGCCTGATTCTAATGCTCCTTCAGCGTCGTACTCCCTGGTATAGGACGTGACAGCAATGGCTGGAAGTTCGCTCCATATGCCCTCCAGTTGCCTGATTTGTTCAATCAACCAACGTCCATCTTCTTCAGGAAGCTTGACGTTGCTCACTAGAATGTCTGGTCGTCGTTCTCCCAACCTCCCTAAAGCTTTAATAGCAGAGTTAGATAGGATAACCTCGGCTCCGTAATCTTCAAGAATGAACGTAAATAGTTCAGCAATGTCAGGCTCATCCTCAACCAGAAGCACGGTCAGTCCTGCCAAAAGCGCTTGGTGGGTATGGGGTTTAGCTTGCACATCTTTCATAGTCACAGTGGAAAACACACTTGCTCTATCAAGGCTGATCAAGCAGTTTTTCTCTTTCTCTCATCTGGCAGAAATTGCAAAACCTTGGGTTAGAAATTGTGCTCCAATACAGGAGCGTGATTACTCTTTGTTTTGCCCATATCTACCCATAAGGACGGGTAGATCACCGACTATGCCAGAACAAAAGAAAGCAGGATGATACATCTATACCAAAGCCGCCAACCACGCTTTATAAGGTTGGCATATAAAAAACAAAGCCCTGACCGCGAGGTTAGGGCTTATTGTTTTGAGCCTTAGATAGCTCATGCCTGAAACCAGGGCAACAGAGCGATCGCCCGTTACGATCCCTTCATTCGGCAACACTAAGCCCCTATAAACTATTGAACCGATTGCAGTTCTGAATGGGGTTCGGGTTCTAACTCTGGCTCCAGTATCTCGATGCCCATTTGGGTTAGTGCTTCCTGGTGCTCTTCGGGAGTGAGCGATCGCAAATCAGCCTTCTCCACCCAAAACAAGCAGTAATCCTGAGGCAGTGCTTCTACCATTGTCATGTCATAGGCAACTTCCGGAAAACCGTCTTCTCGCTTCAGCATTTTGTATTCAGGATTGTTTTTGTGAATCAAAACGTACCCTGGTAGCCGCTTAGCGTAGCCTTGATCTGCCCCCACGTACTTAAAGATTCCTCCAGGGCGAATTTCAGTTGTCGGCGTGCGTGAAATTACTAGCCCTTTGCGTGAAACAGCTTTGTATTTAGCATCCACTGGCTAACACCTCCGGGGTTAACCTTTTTATTAATTATAGTATTTTTGTACTAACTGGGTTTTCAGAGGTGGCACTGCGACAAACAAGCGTGAAGTGCTGGAGATGGCGTTGCTGAATGCGGGTATGATTCACGGATCTCAATCCCTTCAGTAGGGGCATGGCATTGCCATGTCCCCAGGGAGCATAGAGCAAGCGATGAAAGGCTTTACTTTGCAGCATTCATACAGGCGAAGTCTGAGACATTGCACTGCAAAGATATCTGCAAAGACATTGCACTGCAAAGCCAGCAGAAAATCGCTGGTCTATTCCAGTAGGAAATTGCTGAATTTTCACCGCACCTTACAGGAGAGTTGGGGGGAGCACACTCTCTATAAGGTAGATAGCTGTAAGGTATGGCTGTGAAAACTGGCTCATCGGGCAGTATTGACACGATACGCGTAAGCGTGTATCGTGTCAACCGAATGCCGAATGGCTGTCATCCAATTGAGAAGAGGCTGGTTAAGAGTTTTCTGAATAAGTCTGTCCGTTTTCTTCTATATATTCAAAGCCAGCCTGCTCTGCCACGATTGTTAGATGTTTTGAAGTAGACAGACGGGGATCATACACCCTCGTTTCCCAGTCGCTTACCGTTTGCTGTCGCACGCCCAGCTTTTCGGCAAACTCGGTCTGCGACAGTTGCATATGTTGTCGGAGTGCCTTGATTAAGTCGCTGTGCCAGATCACGGTGTCGCCGACGCGCTTCACGATGTACTGAGTTGGCGGTTTGCGAAAGGTGACTTTTCCGGAATCCAGGTCAAGCGCTGCGACCAGGAAGCCTGCGTTCATCCAGGAGGTTGCTTGCAAGGCTCCTTTGCTGCGGTTGCTCCACCAGCCGCGATGGGTACGGGCAGATTCAGGCAGCTTTTCAGCCATGATTGCTTCAATTTCAACAAAGGTTAGCGTGACTTCAGGGCGATCGCTCCGAAGCAAGTAGTCCAGTAGTGGCTGATATTTGCTTCCCCCTTTCATGTTTTCCGAGTATGCTCCTACTGATTCACCGAAATAACTTTAATGCTAATTTGCTACCCTAATCACCCTAGAATGGTTTTCGGCAGTTCTCAACCCAGGTGCGCCAACTCGTGAAGCTATTTGTTTTCCATACACCCGAACTTACCCCTAGTGATGACGTGCCTGATTGTGCGATCGCCATTGATGTGCTTCGTGCTACAACGACGATGGCAACTGCCTTGGCAAATGGTGCTGAAGCGGTTCAGGTCTTTAGCAGCATCGACCAGTTGATGCAAACCAGTGAAGCGTGGCCATCTGACAAACGACTCCGCGCAGGTGAAAGGGGGGGAGCTACGGTCGAAGGGTGCGATTTAGGAAATTCGCCTCTGGACTGTACCCCAGAACGGGTGAGCGGCAAACGGCTATTCATCAGCACCACCAATGGCACTCGCTGTCTAGAGCGCATTCAGAATGCCCCGGTCGTGTTGACGGCTGCGCTAGTCAACCGAAATGCGGTCGTGCAATATTTGCTCAGCCATCAGCCTGAAACCGTTTGGATCTCTGGCTCTGGCTGGGAGGGTAGCTTTTCTTTAGAAGATACGGTTTGTGCAGGCGCGATCGCCCATAGTTTGCTAACTCAAACGGGGCTTTCCCTAAAAGAGCTATCTGGTAACGATGAAGTTGTGGGGGCGATCGCCCTGTATACGCAGTGGCAAGACAAACTGCTAGAGTTACTGCACCAAGCCAGTCATGGTCAGCGATTGCTGCGTTTGGGAGTAATTGATGACCTGAAATATTGCGCCCAAACTGATACTTTAGATGTGCTGCCAATTCAGCAAGAACCCGGAACCTTAGTCGCGAAACCGCTGTAGCCCATGCTTGAATTCATTACGCTTCCAGATAACCTGCTGCCGCCTCCAGCTCCCTATTCCCATGCTGTGCGGGCAGGTGATTTTTTGTTTGTAACGGGGCAGTTATCAGAAGATCCAGAAAGTGGCGAGATTATTCTCGGACCCATTGCCGAGCAAGCCAAACGAGTGATGGAAAACCTGAAGCTTGTGCTTGACCATGCAGGCGTGAGCTTTGACACCGTTGTGATGGCTCGTCTGTTTCTCACTGATTTTAGAGATTATGCGGTTGTCAATGAGGTATTTGCGTCTTATTTTGACGCCAGTCGCCGTCCCAGTCGTACCACTGTTGGAGTGATGGGGCTGGCAGGTCAGGGCAATGTAGAAATTGACCTGATTGTTTATTGCGGTAATTGAGCGCAAAATACAACGTTTCTCTAATCTCTAAAAAGAGACTACAGATGAAAGGGCACCCTGCTCCGCAGGGTGCCCTTTCATTAGACCCCCTATTCATGTAGGGGGTCTAATGAAAAGTTTGTTTGTATGCCGCCTGAAGCTGGCTATATTCCTGCTGCTGCCCCAGACGGCGCAGATTGCGGAGGCGATTTTCAACCAGAATTCGAGCATCACTGCGACCCACTGGTTCAAACTGGACTCCGCCTGGTCCGGTAGTCACTAGAAAGAACAATCGTTGGGCGTAGAGCGTAGCAAATAGTTCGCGGCTTTCTTCGACGAGACAGACCCTAAACAGCAAACCAAATGTTGGATGATTTAGATAAGTTTCAGTACTCATTCAAATTTGGGCTGTGTGGCAGCAATAGGATCGGGAATTGAGTTAAAGAACGGGTCTAACCAAACGCAAAAATTTAGGAGGTAGATGTCAAAACGCTGGCTGGACATTACTTACCGTTGCTTAATTTATGTCGACTTTGCTACTTTTTCCTAATTTATAGAAATTTGTAGAAAGCCTGATCAAATGTTATCAAAATCAGGGCATTTCTGGGTTTATTTCTCTTGATAAGTCTCGACACTACGAGATTTGATTGCTAGTGCAGCTAGTTGTGCTTGTGCCTTGTGTAGTGCTTCAAACCACTCCAATTCTGGGTTGCTATCTGCTACGATCCCCGCTCCTACCTGCCCCCAGATCACATTCCCTCGATCGCCCGCTGCACCCTCCGTCAGACCTGACAGCGATGAAGCAGGGGCGGAGAGAAGGGTACGAATCAAAATATTTAAGTCCAGGTTGCCGCGCCAGTCCAGATAGCCGCAGGAACCGTAGAACAAGCTGCGGCGGACGGGCTCCAGTTCTTCAATGATCTCCATACAGCGAACTTTAGGACAGCCTGTGATTGTGCCACCCGGAAATAAAGCCCGAATCAAGGCGATCGCATCACAGTCTGAGTGAAGTCTGCCTCTGACATTGCTGACTAAGTGCATCACATGGCTATAGCGTTCGATCGTCAGCAGTTCATCCACGGTAACCGATCCCCATTCGCAGACCCGCCCCAGGTCGTTACGCTCCAGGTCAACCAACATGATGTGTTCGGCATTTTCTTTGGCGTTGTCGAGCAGGTCTTGAGCCTGCTGGCGATCGCGCTCTGGGGTGTTGCCTCGCGATCGCGTCCCGGCGATCGGTCGAGTCTGAGCCTCGCGTCCCCGCAATTCTACTAATCGCTCTGGTGAACAGCTAATCATTGCTCCCCACGGAGTCTGCCAATAGCTAGCAAAGGGGGAAGGGTTGATCTGCTGAAGGGCTCGGTAGAT
Source organism: Leptolyngbya sp. FACHB-541 (assembly GCF_014695875.1). Lineage (NCBI taxonomy): Bacteria > Bacillati > Cyanobacteriota > Cyanophyceae > Leptolyngbyales > Leptolyngbyaceae > Leptolyngbya > Leptolyngbya sp. FACHB-541. The sequence goes on from NZ_JACJPC010000119.1 coordinate 45,839, forward strand.
TGACCAGTTATCTGCCAGAGTGTGAGTCTCAAATCGCAGAGAGAGGTTTGCCTGAAAAATGTCTCCGGCTTGAATGTATTTTTTAGCCTGAAGAATAGCGGCTTCGTAGTCGGCTTGAGAGGTGTGAAAGTGGGGAGTGGGGAGTGGATGGGAATTAGGGATTAGGGATTGGGGAATGGCGGGTGGAGGGTTTTCTAAGCGTGATTGAAGGGTGTCGAGTTGAGAGGAATGGGTGGCGGCTAGCCAGAGGGTTTGGCTGTGGTGGTCAAGGATGGCAAATTGGTCTGGCTCGTACCAGTAGGCAACCGGAAAGGGGAGAGGGTCGAAGTTGAGGGAGGGGAGCCACTCAATTTCCCAGGCAAGGTCGTAGCCCAGCCAGCCCAGCCAGCCTCCGGTAAAGGGAAGTTCAGGATCGGGAATCTCCAGAGTGGTTGAATGCTGGAGTAGCTGTCGCAACTGAGGCAAGATTTTGCCGACAGCGGGTGTCCAGACCTGCGGTTTCCCCTGTTGAAAGCGGGGCGCTCCGGCACAAATGGAGTATCGCGCTAGGGAAGAAGCAGAAGGAATAGAAGTGGCAGAAGGACTTTCTAGCAGGGTGGCGATCGCCCCCACTCCAGTTTCAGCAGCTCCACCTGGACGGTGAAACAGCGCCTCAAATACGTCTGAGCCAGTGCGCTGGTTAAGGGGAAGCGATCGCCAGTGCCAAGGTTGAATCGATTGCAGCATTGCCCCTCACAGATAGCCCCAGAAAAAACGGGCACTCCAAAATGCACCTGCACCCAGCAGCACTGCCCAATCCAATAGCCGCAGCCGAAACTGATACCAGCGCACCTGATGCTGATTGGGACTGGTAAACCCTCTCACCTGCATAGCGCTAGCAATTTGCTCTGCCCGCAGCAGCAGGTTGTCTAACAACCGCTCAGAAATCACCAGCCAAATCTGCGTCGTGCCCCGAAGCCCCAATTTTTTCCAGTTGATCGCTCTAGTGCGAACCGATCGCACCAAATTCTGAATTTCCTCCAGCACCAGCGGAATAAACCGCAGCGATAGCGTCAACGTCAGCACGATTTCAGTGACGGGCACGTTAAATCGACGCAACGGCTGCATCAAGTTATCTAGTCCGGCGGTGATCTCTTCGGGAGCAGTGGTCAGCAGATACAAATTCGTACTGTAGATCAGCACAAACATCAGCGTCCCAGCGCGAATGGCTAACTCCAGCGATCGCCGCGTCACCGTAATTCGGGACTGCTCAATCAGCACATATTGATAGCCCGTGGGCTGAGGCAATCCACTAGCTGCCACCTCCACCGCCGCATCTGTAGGTTCTAACGTTGCTTCTACAAAAGCAAGTTCATTCTCGGGCAACCGACCCTGATGACCTACATTTAAGCCGTCTGGAGCCAGCATGGTGACAAAAAACAGCAGGAGGCTAAAGATGATCACCAACCCCATCTGTTGCCGCCAAACCCGAAACGGAATTCGGGTCGCCAGCGTCAACAGCAGCAGCCAGCCAACCAGTGAAAGCCGCCAAATTGGACCCGCTGAAATCGGCGAGAGCAAAAATCCAAATAGCCAGACCAGTTTGATTCGGGGATCAATCCGATGGAGCCAGGTGACGGGTTGTTCGAGATAAAGCCCAATTGGGAGCGATCGCAGCAGATCCATGAGGGTAATTAGGGACTAGGAGCTAGGGGCTGAGGGCTAGGGAAGATCACTGAACTGTAAAACGGTAGCAGTACGGCAAGTCTAAAGCGTTGGGTTTCGCTCTGCTCCACCCAACCTACAGATCGCAGAACCGTAGGTTGGGTGAAGCGCAGCGGAACCCAACAGAGGAGATGGGCTTAACCTGCCCAATCCTGCGGCTGTGAGAGTTTGGCATCGTTAAGTCTCTGTCTGTGCAATGTCTAGTTTCACAAGCTCAGTCCAGTCTACAGCGTTGCAAACATTGGGCAATTTTTCAAAGATGAAGTCGTCAAAAGGACATTGCACAAATTGAGAATAATGCGGAAATTTCTAATATGCGAATCGCCCACTGTAGGGGCACGGCATTGCCGTGCCCCTACGAAAGTCATTCGTCAAATGTGCAACGCCACCAAAAGACTCTAAAAAGCAAAAAAGTAATCCCCTCCTGCTCTTTACGTCCTTCTCCCTCTTTCCCCAGCTCCCAGCCCCAAATTCACCCTTTAACCTTCGTTGCCCGATTCGCGCCCCGCTCTAGTTCGCGCATTTTCTTGCCGCGCCAGAGGAGGCGAACAGGGGTGCCGTTGAAGCCAAGGCTTTGGCGAAACTGTCGCTCGATGTAGCGGCGGTAGTTGTCGTTAAACAGCTTGGGATCGTTGATGAATAGGGCGATAGTCGGGGGTTGACTGGTAACTTGAGTGCCGTAGTAGATTCTGCCCTGTCGTCCCTGTCGGGTTGTGGGAGGCGTATGCCACTTGACCGCGTCTTCCAGCACCTCGTTAATGACGGAAGTTGAAACGCGACGCTTATGTTGTTCTGCGGCAATGTTGACCAGTTCCAGGATTTTTTCTACCCGTTGTCCGGTCATGGCACTGACGTAGATCGTTTCAGCCCAGTCGGTGAAGTGCAGGCGATCTTTCACCGTTTTTTCGTAGGCATAGATAGTGTAGGAGTCTTTTTCGATGGCATCCCATTTGTTCACGACGACGACACACGCGCGTCCGTCTTCGGCAATTCGTCCGGCTAGCTTTTGGTCTTGTTCGGTCACACCGTCTATGGCATCAATTACTAGAAGCACTACATCAGCCCGTCGAATTGCTTTAAAAGCACGGTTGATGCTAAAAAATTCAGGGCCGTACTCGACCTGCTTCTTTTTACGAATGCCTGCGGTGTCAACCAGGCGATAGATTTGCCCCTGACGCTCGACCACCATGTCGATCGCATCGCGAGTGGTGCCCGAGATGGGGCTGACGATCGCCCGAGCTTCTCCCACAAAGGCGTTTAACAGACTAGATTTGCCCACATTAGGGCGACCGACGATCGCCACTCGAATCTCGTTTGTTTCTGGCAATTCTTCTGTGGCGGGCAGATACATCATCAGTGCATCCAGCAAATCGCCTGTGCCGCTGCCATGAATACCGGAAACGGCATAGGGTTCGCCTAACCCCAAACTCCAAAATTCTGCCGCTTGCACTGCCCCCTGTTCGACCGATTCGCATTTGTTTACCGCAAGCAGTACAGGAACAGTCTGATGCCTGAGCCAAGTGGCGATCGCTTCATCAGAAGCATTTGGACCCTCCTGACCATCAACTACCATAATCGCCACGCTGGCTTCTGCGAGAGCCGCCATTGCCTGCTCTCGAATCAACGGCAGAAATTCGGTGTCGTCGTCAAAGACCAGACCGCCTGTGTCTACGACTGAAAATTCGCGATCGCGCCAAAAGGCTTCTCGATAGGTGCGATCGCGGGTCACTCCGGGTTCATCGTGTACGATCGCATCCATTCCCCCTGCCAGACGATTGACAAGCGTAGACTTGCCCACATTGGGGCGACCGATAATAGCAACTATAGGCAAAGACATATAAAAATCCGCCAGCCCGTCTGGCTGTTAATTCCTCAATACTTCATTCTAGTGCAGCTTCAACAATGCTGTTTTACCTGGAAGCGCTGGCAATTGCCCAATTCAGCAATGCCTCAAAATCTTTATCACAGTTGTTGACCTAGCACCACTACTATAGAGACGCAGAGGCAAAAGAGAGGCAGAGTCAGATTTTCCAATATTTCTCCCATGCGACATTTGAGACTTTAACCGCTATTTGCTACGGTTTATTACAGATGCTTACATATTCTTTATATTCTCCTCCTTTCCTTAGATGGATGACATCTAACTGACCCCATCCGCCAGGATTGCATCCCTAGACTGATGTGAAGACTGGCTGGATTTAGTTTTATCAGCAGTAGTGGCAGGTTCTGGGGGTTTCCCTATTCCTGTATTAGTAAGCAGCTAAGTTAAACCCAAAAGAGTAATCTTTTATTTTTGAAGTCCCTTTAACCTCTGTTCAACAACTCGATTTAGGTAGGTAGTTTCATGTCGATGACTGTCGCTCCAGAGCAGATCGAACGGATTGTTTGGAACCAGCACCAAGACCCGTTTGAGGTTTTAGGTCCCCACCGAATTCAGGACAACGGCAAAGCTGTCTGGGTGGTGCGGGCTTATCTGCCTGGTGCCAGCGCAGCATGGGTGGTATTGCCAGAAGAAAGGGCCGAGTACCCAATGCAGACCGTGCATCATCCGCACTTTTTTGAATGCACTTTAGAACGCCCTGAACTTGCTAATTATCAGCTTCGCGTTAAGGAAGGGGAGCATGAGCGAGTCATCTATGATCCTTATGCGTTTCGATCGCCCCGGGTAACGGACTTTGATATTCACCTGTTTGCCGAAGGCAACCACCACCGAATTTATGAAAAGTTAGGCGCTCACCTGACCGAAATTGAAGGGGTTGAAGGCGTTTATTTTGCAGTCTGGGCACCGAATGCGCGAAACGTCTCCGTTTTGGGCGATTTCAACTATTGGGATGGTCGTAAGCATCAGATGCGCCGAGGTTCGAGCGGCATCTGGGAACTGTTTGTGCCCGGGCTAAAAGTTGGTGACTGCTATAAGTACGAGATTAAGAATGAGACGGGTCATATTTACGAGAAGTCTGACCCTTATGGATTTCAGCAGGAAGTGCGTCCTAAGACGGCTTCTATTGTGGCGGATTTGGATCGGTATGAATGGGGCGATCGCGATTGGATGGAACAGCGTCGTCACTCTGACCCCCTGACTCAGCCGATCTCAGTTTACGAAGTTCACCTTGGCTCTTGGCTACACGCTTCAGCCGCCGAACCCGCCAAATCTCTCACAGGCGAAGACGAACCCGTCGTCATTGTGGCAGAACTCAAGCCTGGAGCACGCTTCCTGACCTACCGAGAGCTAGCAGATCGGCTGATCCCCTATGTCAAGGAGACGGGCTTTACCCACATCGAGCTACTGCCAATCGCTGAACATCCGTTTGATGGTTCCTGGGGCTATCAAGTGACGGGCTACTATGCTTGCACCTCGCGCTATGGCAGTCCGGAAGACCTGATGTATTTTATTGACCAGTGCCACCAAAACGGCATTGGCGTAATCGTGGACTGGGTGCCCGGGCACTTTCCTAAAGACGGACATGGATTGGCTAACTTTGACGGCACCCACCTATACGAACACGCCGATCCCCGCAAAGGTGAACACAAAGAATGGGGAACGCTAGTCTTCAACTATGCCCGCCATGAGGTGCGTAACTTCCTGGTTGCCAATGCCCTGTTCTGGTTTGACAAGTACCACATTGACGGCATTCGGGTAGATGCGGTTGCCTCCATGCTTTACCTTGACTACTGCCGCGAACCCGGTGAATGGCTGCCGAACCAGTACGGCGGACGAGAAAATATTGAAGCAGCCGATTTCCTCCGCCAGACCAACCATACTCTGTTTAGCTATTTCCCTGGAGCGCTCTCGATCGCCGAGGAGTCGACCTCCTGGCCAATGGTTTCCTGGCCCACTTACGTTGGCGGCTTGGGCTTTAACCTGAAGTGGAATATGGGCTGGATGCACGACATGCTCGATTACTTCAGCATGGACCCGTGGTTCCGCCAGTTCCATCAAAACAATGTCACCTTCAGCATCATGTATGCGTTCAGCGAAAACTTTATGCTGGCGCTCTCCCACGATGAGGTGGTGCATGGCAAGAGCAACATGATCGGCAAGATTCCAGGTGACGAATGGCAGAAATTTGCTAATTTGCGCTGTCTCTATGCCTACATGTTTACCCATCCGGGTAAGAAGACACTGTTTATGAGCATGGAGTTTGGGCAGTGGAGCGAGTGGAATGTCTGGGGCGACCTGGAATGGCATTTGCTCCAGTTCGAGCCGCATCAAAAGCTGAAGCATTTTATTACCAAGCTCAATCAGCTTTATCGCGACGAGCCAGCTCTGTATACGCATGACTTTAGCTTTGACGGCTTTGAATGGATCGACTGTAGCGACAATCGCCACAGCGTCGTTTCCTTCATTCGCAAAGCTAAGGACTCTGAAGATTTTGTGGTTACGGTCTGCAATTTTACCCCCCAGCCCCATTCCCACTATCGGGTCGGTGTGCCTCAACCTGGTTTCTATACAGAGCTGTTTAACAGCGACGCGCGGGAATATGGCGGTAGCAACATGGGCAACTTGGGCGGTAAGTGGGCAGAGGAATGGTCTTACCACAATCGCCCTTACTCGATTGATCTGTGTTTGCCACCGTTAGGCGTACTAGTGCTGAAGCTTGATAAGGCAAAGACTGAGGCGGCAGCGCAAGGGTAAAAGATGAAGTTGTAGCGGTTTACTCAAATTTGGAACTCAAAATCCAACATTGGTGAAAATCACCCAACTAGGTGAGCCGTTGGAATGAGGCGATAGACCATCGGTTGCCGTTACCTTAATAACTGTAAGTGACGTTGATTGAACTAACCCAGCAAGGGGCTGCTGGGTTTTTTTATTGGAAGGCGATTTTGTTGGAAGGCGATCGCCCAATTTGATATATTAGTCATATTGCTGGTGTAGCTCAGTTGGTAGAGCAGCTGATTTGTAATCAGCCGGTCGCAAGTTCGAGTCTTGTCACCAGCTTTCGCCAAAATTCATAAGCGTCAAGAGTTTCGGGTGTGATTTGGAGGGATGTCTATCTTCTAAATCGCACCCAATTCTTTCAATTTCTGCCCTAAATTTAAGCCAAACTTAAGCCGAGCTCTGATTGTAATCCGTTAAGCTTCAGAACTACGGATCAAAGGAAATGGAGCAGAAAAGAAAAAGTTGTCTCTATTTTCTTCTTATTCTTTTAAACCATTGTAATCACTGGGTTTTGGGCTAAAAACACCCTGTCTCTATTTGCGTCTCTACGTTGTCTCTGTGTCTCTATTTCGATTGGACATGAACATTCAAGAGGAAGTCCGAAAAGCCAATGCCAGATTGAAAGCAGCAAAAATGGGAGTTGCCCTACAGCTACGGGGCGATCGCATTAGCCTGGTAGCTACGCTGCTGCCAAAAACAGACTCAATCAAAACTAAGGCTCATCAGCAAAGGATTCCGTTGGGCATATATGCTAGCCATCAAGGGCCTAAACAAGCCGAGGCTGAGGCAAAGATGGTAGCGCTAAATTGGCTGCGAAGACCTTTGAATGGGCTGATTGCCTGGATGCAGCTAGTAACTCTTCTTCTGCAACAACATGCGGGGAATTGATTGAACGATTCAAAGACCACATTTTTGCTACCAGCATTCACGAGGATGACCCTAAAGCCGCCGACAAGCTGTGGCGACGTCGGTTCTACAATGCTGGCTTAAGCCGCCTCAACCCTGTGTCTGAGAGCGCAACGGTGGCGGTGCGATCGTCATATGATGTCAGTGGTAGCCGTTGCTAATGCACCTGTATTTAGCTCCTACAGTGCTTCCAAAGCCGCGCTCCACTCCTTAACCCAAGGCATTTGCGCAGAACTGGCACAGCAGGGAACGCAAGTAATTGGTGTGTTCCCTGGACCAGTGGATACGGCAATGGCTGAAGCCGTTCCTGCAGAAAAAATTGCTCCGAGCGAAGTAGCTAAAGCCGCTTTGCGGCAATTGAGACAGGAATTGATGATGTCTATCCCAATCTGGTTTCTCGAGTGTATTTTCTGCGATCGTCGATCCGTTGAAAGCTGTTGAAAAACAATTTGCGGGTTGGATGCTTCAATAGGTCAGCCATCGCTACTCAGTGAGTCATCTGATTAACAGACTCTGTCAGAACTGGGTACTCAATTTGAGCCTTGGTGGATGTGGGATTGAGCGAGAAGCGAGACATGGAAGCCACAAAAGCATTCTTCGCTCAAGCCTATGAGGTCGCACAGTACCTCCCTGCAACGAGTAGCAACCGATGAAAACACCTGCTATCTCAGAGCGATTGAGGAAGAACTGGAAGAAGCGGTTGAACATGAGGTAAATTGCAGAGGGAATCTGATTGAGCAGAGTCATCAGGGGATAAAGCAACGCTGCTACTTAACGAAGGAAAGGAGAGGAAAGATACTTTTATGAAAAAGAGGCAATATTTGATACTCAGTCCTGACAATTTCCGTAATACAGCCTGTACCCGACTCCATACACAGTTTGAATTAGACGATCCTGACTATATTGTTCTAACTTGAAACGTAATCGGCAAATGTAAGCTTCAACCACGTTAGAAGATACATTGTACTTCGATCCCCAAAGATGCTCCATCAATTCATATCGAGGAACGACCTGCTGATAGCGAACCATTAGATATTTGAGTAAGTCAAATTCTTTAGACGTTAATCTGATCTCTTGGTCGCTCCAATGCACTTCGCGTTTCTGACAATTCAAGGTCAACTTGTCAAACTGTAAAATAGGTGGTTTTTCCTTATGGACATAGCGCAAGCGTACTCGAATCCTGGTTAATAGTTCTTCAATCTCAAATGGATGATAGATGCAGTCATCAACTCCAGCCTCAAACCCAGCGTTAGAGTCAATCAGCTCATAAGTAGAAGCTAATAAAATAATCGGTACTTGGCTTAACTGCCGCAAGTAACGACAAATATCAAGACTCACTAGGGTTGAGTGCCGTCCATCTAAAATCACAAGGTCGGAATGCATCTTGTGAGGAGTGAGGAGTGTCAATTTATCGCTATCGAGCGTATCAACCTGATAGCCTTGCCGACAAAGTTCTATTTTGATTGCATCTACTGTCGCACCTTGCCCAACTATCAAAATATGAGTTAATTCTACCCTGCTTAAAGCATTGGGGAGACGGGGTTGCATTCGTCTTGTACTCCATTCTAGAAGCAAGCTGTACCAGTTTTTGCTGTATTTCTCATTACGTTAGGGTTTAGATAATATCTACATAACCTGGGCTACAACGATTGATCTAGTTCCTGAAAGCTTACAAAGTCAGATGCTACATGTCACCCGCTTGTAGGATTATTGTGGCCCTTTCAAAACGCCAAGTTTGACCCACGCTTAAGGATGGGTTGATCCCTCAACTTTTGATTAGTCTTTGAGTTGTTAGGTTGCGATGGGCGAGTGAAGGGTTGTGGCTAGATTGGCAGTTAGGTAGGAGTAGAAGTGAATAGGTTTATTGTAAAACTGTGTCAAACTCCCACTCCGAACAGGATAAACAGATTGCTCAACTTGAGGAACGCATCGCTGCCCTAGAGTCGGAGAATGCAATGTTGCGATCGCAACTCACCTCCTCACAATCGCTCACCTCACCCTACAATTTAGATCTGGAAGCAGCCTATGCTGCACTGCAAGCAGAGGTGCTCGAATACAGGCAGCGGGAGGAATCTATCCACGAGCAAGAGCAAGCCGCACAAAAGCGAGTTGTAGAACTTAGTGAAGCAAACAAAGTTCTGCAAGCTTCACTGCGAAAATTGGCAGAAGAACCAGAGTTAGAAAAGTTTTTAGGACATCTGTTAACGGTTTGTACTAAACGGTTTGCAGCTTCAGAAGCAGGGCTTTGGCGCTATGAGGAGGGCATCTTTCGCCTGTTTGTCTCCTACGAAGATGACAGGATTAGACTGCGATCAGAGGCATCTCATCCCGGTGGCAGTCTGGAAGTGGCTAAGAAAATTCGGAATCAAGATATATTGGCTCACTTGCGAAAACGTGAGATTGTCGCAGATTACGAGGAAGATTTTGAGACTCAACCTGCCTACGAGCAATATCGAGATTACTTTAAACAGCGGCAGATTAAAGCGGCGTTGAAAGTTCCTATGTTTTTAGATGACGAGCTGCGGGGAATCCTGGTGCTGCGATTTGGCGATCGCCACTACTTTACTCCAGAGGAGGCTGAACTCGCTCACGCTCTGGCTAACCAAGCGGTACTGGCTCTAGAGCTAACTCGACTGGCAGAAGAGGCTCAACGGGCAGCGATCGCCCAAGAACGTAACCGTTGGGCAGGCGAGATTCATGACACGCTGGCTCAAGCTTTCACAGCGATTTCGATTCAACTGGGTGTAGCGAAACGCATCGCTCAACATAGCCCAGATGAGGTGTCACAAATTCTCGACCGCGTCATGGAACTTGCGAATACAGCCCTATCTAAAGCGCGGCAGTCAGTTTGGGCATTGCATCCAACAGCAGAAGAATTTGCCGACCTAGCTACAAAGCTCTCCCAATACGTTGAACAAATGACTCAAGGGACTGATATTCAAGTTCAAATGCAGATTGTAGGAGACCCTCGTCTACTTTCTCCACTAATTGGTAAAAATTTGCTGCGGGTCGGGCAAGAAGCTATCACCAATACGCTTAAACATGCCTGTGCGACTCAACTTCAAGTGATGCTAACCTACGAGGCTGAATGGGTCAGTTTATGCATTCAAGACAATGGGCGTGGCTTCTTATTTCCTAATGATACGGGTGGTTTTGGACTTATTAGTATGTCTGAACGAGCCGATCGCATTAACGGCAATTTGACCATTCAGAGCCAACTGGAACAAGGCACTAATGTTTGCATTCAAGTACCTTTGGAGTCACCATGATACCCTCTAAGCCGATTCGGATTTTGATTGTTGATGACCATCCTATTGTTCGTAATGGTTTAGTGCTGATGGTCAAGTATGAATCAGGCATGGAAATGGTAGCTGAAGCTAGCACTGGCATTGAGGCGATCGCCCAATTTCGTGAACATCAACCCGATGTAACCCTGATGGATTTACGTTTGGGCGACATGAACGGCGTAGAGGTAATTGCTAAGATTCGCCAAGATTCTCCTAATGCCCGCATTGTCATTTTGACAACTTATGATACTGACGAAGATATCTATCGGGGACTGCAAGCTGGGGCAAAGGGCTATATCCTTAAAGATGCTCCCCTCGATGAATTGCTCAAAGCAATTCGCACGGTTCATATGGGGAAACAATACATTCCACCTGAAGTCGGCGCAAAACTCGCAGAACGGTTGAGCCATCCTCAGTTGAGCGATCGTGAACGGGAAGTGCTGCAACTCATGGCACAGGGCAAAAGTAATCAAGATGTTGCAGATAGTTTGCACATTGCAGAAAACACCGTCAAATATCATGTAAACAATATCTTAAGTAAATTAGGGGTGAGCGATCGCACTCAAGCTGTACTCCTGGCGTTGAAGCGGGGTATTGCAAATTTGTAGGGACACCCCGCTTCAACAAAGATGGTATTGCGCTGATCTGTTTTGAGGTCTTGAAATAATGCTTAAGTTCACCGTTATCTTATGCTTTAAAGTTGCCAGTTAGAGTAGACTACCAAGATGAGAATGAGACGGGGGCGATTGCCTCTCTAGGTTCTGCTGCTTAGTGACTTACATTCCTTGTTCCCATATCTCACCAGCAACCCTTTATTCTGTCTATGCAGTCAAGCAGCGCCAATCCAACACTACGTCGATTTCTGGTTATTGATGACCACGAAGCTATTTTGGAGGGCACAGTTCCTGCGCTTCAGACAAAGTATCCAACGGTTGAGATTTTAACGGCAAAAAGTCAGCAAGAAGCAAAACAGTGCATCAAACGATGTTGCCCAGAGTTTGTTGTAGTTGATCTCGGTTTACCTGCCTCTCCTGCTACTGTTCCCAGTACTGAAGTTGGGCTTCAACTTCTAGAGTTACTCATGCGTACTGATCCAGCACCTAACCTTATGGTGTTGAGTGTTAATGTGAAACCTTTGCTACGGCTTAAACCTGCTATTCATATTTATGAAGGTGGCTTTGTAGCATTGGATAAATCCCTGCCGGTTCGAGAGATGTTGAAGTATGTAGATTTAGCCTTACGAGGTTCAATTTATTTACCTTCAGAGGTGCGATCGCGCCCAGAGTTCGACCGACGATGGCTGGAAGTTCTAATGCTCAAATATCAAGAGGGCTTGTCTGATAAAGCGATCGCAGAACGGATGGGAATCAGCGATCGCACCATTCGCAATTATTGGCTTAGAATTCAAGATGCTCTGAATGTTTATGATCATCCTAATCAAGATTTACGGATTCAGATTCAGATTGCAGCCCGAAAAGTAGGTTTAATCAGTTGATGTGTTAATTGCGCTCTGGCAACGGTTTAGACAACAGGCAATCGTTTGGTGTGAAGTTGCTTTGCCAGGGCTACTGATCATCGTCCTTGTGCTGCTAATTCGCTGGATTGGGCTATTACAAATTCAAGAATGGATGGCATTCGATTCCCTATCAAGCCGCTGCCCCTCTTCAACGGCGGAGCATTCCATTGTGATTGTGGGAATTGATGAAGCAGATCTCGATAGGGTTGGAGGCTTCCCTATTCCCGATCAAACACTAGTAGATTTGCTAAAGACACTACAACGTTATAGCCCCGCTGTGATTGGGCTAGGTTTGTTTCGAGATATGCCCGTACAGCCTGGGCACGACGCGCTTGCCCAGATGCTTGCTCAAAGTTCAAACCTAGTTGGGGTTGAGATGGCATTAAATCCAGAACCAAGCTTAAACATTAAGCCACCCTCTATGCTGCCATCAGAGCGAATTGGTTTTGTTGATGTTAGCGTCGATGAAGATGGCAAATTACGCCGAATGGTTTTGGCAAGTCAAACTGAGCAAGGAATGCTGAAATATTCGTTTGCACTACAGCTGGCGCAGAGGTATCTTGCAAGTCAAAATATTCCATTTCAAGCTGAAAACTTCACCAGTAAATCAATTCAATTGGGTGCATCTGAGCTGAGTCAATTTCAAGCTAGCTCTGGAGGTTACATTCGGGCTAAAACAATGGGTCATCAAGCACTGTTTAATTTTTGTGCCGCCCAGAGCCTCTTTCAAACGCTCTCATTAACCGATGTTCTACAACAAAACTTTGCACCGGAGTGGATTCGCAATCGCATTGTGATTATTGGAATGACTGCTCCCAGCGTCAAAGATGTGTTTTTTACCTCTGCTTTGAGAGAAACGTTATCGTCTCGCCTGATTAGTAGACTAATTCCAGCAACTCAACTCATCTATGGCGTAGAGGTACAGGCTCATGCCGCAAACCAGATCATTAACATAGCACTCACGCGACAGCCCCAACTTCGAGTTTGGGCTGATGCTTGGGAGTATCTGTGGATTGCCTCTTGGGGATTGCTAGGAATTATGTTAGAAATCCTGTTGCAATCCCCGTGGAGAAGCGTATTAAGCCTTGTGGTCGCCACAGCTATCCTGATCGGTATTAGCTTTTTTGCCTTAATCCTTGGATGGTGGATTCCTTTAGTTCCAGCGGGACTGGCACTGAATGGAGCCGGATTGGTTACAGCTTTTCTAGAGCGTAACCTACGGTTTGAACTGGAGTATCGTCGCGTTGCAGTTGAACGGATGTATGAAGCCATTCACAATGGCCCATTACAACATTTGGCTGTCGTCCTCAGAAGTTTGGACGAGAGCAATTCACCTGGAGAGTTACAGCAGCAATTACAGTCTCTGAACGAGGAGCTACGCAGTATTTTTCAACATATGCGGCAGGAGATGTTAACCCGCAGCGACAGACTTTATCTGAAAGGAAACCTGATTCTAGATCTACAAGCCCCAATTTCAGAACTGCTTTATCAAGTCTACAACTATACCCTGGAGATACAGGCTCCTGGTTTCGCTGAAATTCAAACCTATATTTCACCCGATTTTGAAGTTCTCAAGCGTAATCATTTCAGTGTCAAACAAAAACGAGGATTATGCCTATTCCTGCAGGAAGCGTTGTGGAACGTGGGGAAGCACGCAATAGGTACGACTCGTTTGGATGTAATGTGCCTTCGGGAGGGAAATAATTACGTATTGCGAGTCACTGATAATGGTTTGGGTTCTGCATCTGTTCACGAAGGCCAGGGAACGAAACAAGCAAAAGTTATTGCTCGGGAACTAGGAGGACGATTTCAGAGGCGATCGCATCACCCCAAAGGAACAATTTGTGAACTCATTTTTCCCATGCAAAGGAACTGGTTAAAAGGTTGGGTAAGAGTTCAATAGGTTAACTTGAAAAGACTTATTATCCCAACTTCTTAATGCAATTTTTTGCTTTTCCAAAATCGGAAAGTAATTTGTTTCTAAATTAATCTTCTTCTAAGAAGAACAAGTCATGATAACGACAATTGTTAGAAATGCTTGGGGTAGATCCGTAATGGCAAAAACTCTGCGTAGCCCTCAAAGATACCGTGGTTTTGTCTTGACTACTGTGGGTTTGCAAAAGCTACAGGAACAAATTAAGCAGCTAGAAATTCAAACTCGATTGCGGCAAAGCCCTCGGACAATCGCAGAGCGAGTCCAATTGAGTGAACCTGAAGGCATTCACCCAATAACGGTTAGAAAGATTCTTAACGGCGAAAACGGAGTAGACAAGCGATCGCTCCAACTCATTTTTCGGATATTACAGATCCAGCTTGAGGAGGGGGATTATGCTCATGCAGGTTTATGTCACCAATCTGCTGAAGTTCAGCCATCTGTGAACGCATCCACAACAGCATCTTTAAAGGTAGTCTCTCCAGTTAAGCACCAGGATTGGAGTGAAGCAGTGGATGAAGCTCACCTCTGTGGGCGGGTTCATGAGTTCACTCAGCTTAATCAAGCAGTCATTACTGAGCATTGTCGATTCGTGCAGGTCTTAGGAATTGCAGGGGTCGGAAAAACGGCGTTAGCAACCATGCTAGTGAAGGCAGCCCAGCCTGAGTTTGAGTTTGTGATTTGGAGGTGCCTTCACCATATTCCGACGATTCCGACCGTTTTGACCAGCATTCTTCAGTGTCTGAGTAAACGAACGGAGGAAAATTTCCAACTACCAACTCATATTGAAGAATTGAAAGGGATGCTAATCGAACAGCTCCAGAAACACCGCTGTTTATTAGTGTTTGATCACTTTGATGCAGTTCTGTGTGGCAGGCAGTATGCAGGCTACTGTCGCCCAGGATATGAAGCCTATGGTGAATTGCTGCGAGTTGTTGCAGAAGTTCCTCACCAAAGTTGTTTAATCATCACCAGCCGAGAAAAGCCAAGAGCGATTGGACTTGAACGAGAATCTTATATCCGATCGCTTCAACTCAACGGCTTATCACTATTGGAATGTCAACAGATGTTTGGCAACCACAGTGAACTAGTTGGATCTACAGACGAGTGGCGATCGCTTGTTGAACTGTTTGCTGGAAATCCATTAGCGTTAAAAGTGGTCGTGGTTTGTATTCAAGACTATTTCAACGGTCGTATTTCTGACTATCTTCGATATCTCAATCATGGGCAGTTGTTGTTTGGCGATCTGCGTGATCTACTCAGCCAACAGTTCAATCGACTCTCTGAAGTAGAACGAGAATTAGCTTGTTATTTGGCTCTTCATCAGACACCAGTCTCAATATCGCAGTTCTGCAAGGATATTGCTCTATTGAGCAATCAACCATACTTGCTAGAGGGACTAGATTCGCTCAATCGGCGATCGTTGCTACAGCGGCAGGGAGCTCACTTCAGTCTTAATCCAATGATGCAGATATATATCAACGAGTGCCTGCCTGAGCAGCAAGATAACTTCTCATCGAAGCCAAAGCTCAAGCTCATATCCCATCAAAATTAGAGGTTGAATTATGACTTCCCAAGAAGCATTGGAAATTGTAGAACGGATTTTACCACCAGGGACATTAACCTCGGTCAAAACATTGGTATTCCATCATTCTTGGAACGGTAGGGAATATAGGGCGATCGCCAAAGAAGCAGGTTATGACGATTGTTACATTCGAGAAGCAGGTGCCGAACTGTGGCGATCGCTTTCAGAGGTTTTGCAAGAACCTGTTAAGAAGAAAAACTTTCGCGCTCTGCTAAAACAGAAATTTAGCAATCAAACGATGATGTGACTGCTGCTAAAAGTCAGTACGATGAGCCGGAGCTATGTCACCTGTTGCCCGACAATAATTCCAGTGAAGCTGTAGGGCTGTCCGTCGGGGGTAGTTCATTCTCGCTGTTTCTAACCTTCAAACTTAGCTACCCCAAATGTGGCGTTAAACTGGCGACACCAAATTGCAGCAGATTTGTAATCGTCTAGATTTACCTCTTCAGGAATTAGGTAGCGCTGAGCGCCAGTAAACTCCTCAAGCGGAGCCAGAATGACATAATCCCCCTCTTGTAAGGGATAAGCAGGTGGCTCAGTCGTTGCCAACACATCATCAGAACGATGCAGAATTACAAATAGGTCTGGTCCTTGATCGCTGGTTTTGAAGGATTCATCTAGCTCTAAATAACGTTCACCATTTTCAGTTACAATTTGAACCATTCCTTCGGTTGGGGCTTCTCCGGGCACAAAGGTACCAGATTTTGTGGAAGCCTCCAACGCGGCAGGTGCATCCGTCGAAGCCGTAACCTCTGCGTTAGGAGAAGGACTTGCCGTCTCGCTCACAGGCTGTTCAACAGCTTGTTCAGCACAGCCTACAGATAAGATAAGAAAACTGGCAAGGATACTTAATGGAGCAAATTTCATTGGTTAAAACCTCTTAAACAACGTGAGTTTGAAAATGCGATTGGGTTACGTATTGGGGCAAGAAGGCATACAGCTGTAGTTAACGCAGCTTCCACCCAGTGCATCGCGTTCAAATAAGATAACCTTTCGTCCGTCTTCAGCAAAGTCAGCCGCGAGGAGAATTGCACTCTGACCACTGCCAGTCACAATTAAATCTGCGGTTTCCATAGATTTTTTACCTCAATCAACGTGGGCAACGGCGATCGCTCTAACATTTGCCTGCCGGTCAAATAGGAATCGCGGTTTAAGCAGGATTTTAAGCAGCAACCCCAGAGATTCTAACTCTCCGGGAGAGCAGCGACTCTTCCACTGCCCCGGACGGCAATATAACAGTTCTACTAATCCTCGCTGTTGATCCAGGGTGAGAGCTTCAAACGAAACTTGCACAATTGGATATTCATTGCTCAGATCAGTCCGCGCAATTTGCCCCGGAAAGGTTAATTCTTCTTCCATCAAAGTTATTTGCACAGGTAACGTTTTTGCTTCACTTATAGCTAAATGGTTAGTTTGAGTTAATGCAACCTCTGCTCCAATTTCTGAGATTGCAGTGGTGAATCCCCAAAGCATTTGTTCACCCACTTGAATCCGTGCGGTGCGGCGCAAGTTATACCATTCATAGGGACTAGTGCGAGGCACATCTACCAAAATCAGCAGGGCAATGCTTAACATCAGCAGATTGTAAGCACTCCACACCCAGCCTAAACCGATCCCCTTCAGCTGTTCCGCCACTTCTACGGGCATACTGGGCTGCCAGGTTCCCATGATCAGATAAGTGCCCAGGTTCATCCACAAACTGATTGCCGTTACCAAAAACATGGCAATCAGTGGAAAGGCTAGCTGCCAGTTAAAGGAGAAGCAATCGCTTACTCCTCCTTTGGGAGTCACCTTAAAACCTTTGCCAAAGGGATTGAGCATGACTTTAAACACGGTAATTGCTAGCGGAAACGCTAACACCAGTGAATAAACGTCAGATAGCACGGCGGAGCGCGATCGTGAGTTGAGCCAGGAGAAGGTACTAATATGCACCAGGTAGAAGGGAATGAAGAAATACAGCACGTCTGCTCCTGTGGCTCGAACCGGAATCACACCCAGAAAGGCATAAGCTAGAGGCACAAACAACAACCCAACCCGTGCCGGACTGGTTAACCAGTGCAGCAGTCCTTCCAGATGTGCCAATCGTTGCAACAAATTTAACCCTGGAATCGTGAGTGGGTTGGATTTGATGAAAAAGGCTTGCAACGTTCCCTGTGCCCAACGGGTTCGCTGGAGTGCCTGAACTGCAATATTTTCAGCCGCCAGGCCTGCACTTAGCTTTTCATTCAAGTAAAGAACCCGATAGCCACTTGCCGCTAATCGAATTCCGGTAAAGTAGTCCTCACTTAACGACTCCGTGACAAAGCATCCGGTTGCGATTAATGCCGATCGCCGCACCACAAAGGATGTTCCTGCACAAATTACACCTCCCACACCATCCCGGATCGGCTGGATCTGGCGATAAAACACCTCTTCGTCAGGCGTAAGCGTATTCTCTAAGCCAAGGTTACGGGCGATCGGGTCAGGATTGTAGAAGGTTTGAGGAGTTTGCACCAGCGCCACCTGAGGATCTTGAAAGAAGCCAAGCGTGCGGGTGAGAAAGTTGCGGGTGGGCACAAAGTCAGCGTCAAAGATCACGATGAGTTCGCCGCGGGTGTGGGCGATCGCATAATTCAGACTCCCAGCTTTAGCATGGCGATTGTTGGGGCGCGTCCGATATTCACAGCCTAACTCTGTT
Organism: Leptolyngbya sp. FACHB-541; assembly: GCF_014695875.1. NCBI lineage: Bacteria > Bacillati > Cyanobacteriota > Cyanophyceae > Leptolyngbyales > Leptolyngbyaceae > Leptolyngbya > Leptolyngbya sp. FACHB-541. The sequence continues at coordinate 64,107 of NZ_JACJPC010000119.1, forward strand.
GCCAATGCCTCCACTTCCGGTCGTCGAGTATCATCGAGCAAATAAATCGTTTTTGCCTCATAGTCCAACGCTTGACAGCCAATTATCGTGCGCCGCAGGATAAAGCTAGGTTCGTTATAGGTAGGAATTAAGATATCAACAGTCGGTAAATAGGTCTTATTGATCACCGCTTGCGAAAGACGATCGGCTTCAGGACGGCGATCGTTAGTTCGCAATAACAACATGAGTTGAATAATGCCGCCGCTCAGCAGCATCAGCTCCATTAAAAATAAGCCGATGCTGAATACTCCATTTAGAGGTGTGCTGAGGTTGAGGGTGGAGAGCGATCGCCACAGCAAATAGCGGATAGCCAGAATTAACAGAATGCCTACTACAATTGTTCTTGACCAGGTACGCGGTCGTGGAGATATCTTGGTGATAGCAATCACGACGAGCATCAGCGCTACCGTCCAAAACAGCAGGTAGTTCCCAACCATCATTGGCGCTTCAATCCACATGGGTGAGCTTGCCTGAAGCTGATCCAACTGCTGAAAAAGCGTGCTAATCGTACCCTCTCCAGCAAACCAGGCAACCGTAATTGCGCCTGACAACACCACAATCCCCAACATAACCAGGGTTGCAAAGTGCGGAGATGACATTCTCCAACGACGCAGAATAGAAATGGGATGGTGAGGTTCTACATTCATCAATCTACCCAGAGCTTCTAGGCATTCTGTCAAATATTCCTATTGCTTAGGTCTATCTTTCACTTGAAGATAAGGAGAACTTTAAGAGCAAACTTACTTGCTATATGGCATTACAGGTGACAAAGAAAAAGCGTTGTGTATACACAGCAGCTTTTAGAAATGCGTCGACAGAGTCACTCGTTTAGCCTACGATTTAGCCAAAGCAACCAGTAAAAACATGAGACTGGATGAAGTCGTGGGCGAACTGGAGCTTCGGTTTGCCCCATTCACGCTTCAAAAAATGATTCATGCAGGGAGTCTATTAAATAAGTTTTTCCTTAACTTCGATTCCATCTTTTTCCACAGAGCTGACTTAAGCACAGATACTTCGTTCAAGTCTTGCGTTACCTCAAGGCTGCTTGTATCTACAAGGAAAAGGAACTTCCTGTTGACGCTCTTTTCTGAGAACTCTCAGGGCTAACTCAGGCAACTCTCAGTTCTGCCGTGCATTCTAACGATTAGTCCGATCGCCCAAGCAACAGATCATTCCAAAAACATTCTAACTAAGAGAGATTTCTGCATGAAGATCAAATCAATTAAGCGCCATTCAATTGTGAAATTTGGCATGGTTTCAGTTTTAGCGTCAGCACTTTCAATTGCCACCGCTGCTGCCACCATTGCTAATCCTGTTCATGGAACCCTCGGATCGGTCACTGCAACTGAAAGCTTAATTGCTCAAAGTGAGTCCGTCGTTGCCCTGGCTGGAACTTTTGTTGCAGCAGAGGCACCCACCACGGGGACAGCCCGAATCATTGAAGAAGACGGACAAAGATATGTTGTATTAGATTCCGCCTTCAGCACAACCGATATGGCTCCTGATCTACACGTCGTTCTAGAAACTTCTGAAGTTCCACCAGGTAGCTACTCTAGCTTTGGTAGCTTTGTAAACCTGGGTGCGCTGCAAAGTGTCACGGGTGAACAGCGCTATCCCATTCCAGATTCGGTTAATCTATCAGAGTTCAAATCCGTCTCAATTTGGTGTCGCACGGCTAACGCAACAATGGGCTATGCCGTCCTCGGAGGTTCAAGCAGCGCCAGCATTCAATAGCCTCAATTGACACTGCTAACAGTTCACTGGTTCCTAGTTCCTACTCCAAAAAGGCGTAGGTTGGGTGGAACAGAGCGTAACCCAACAAAATCCAAGCCCGTTTTGGGTTACGCTACGCTTCACCCAACCTACAGTTTTTATTCCACCCAAAGTATGTTGTATCTTTTGCTAACCGATTCCCAGTTCTCTAGTTAGATGGGGAGATCATGAATCCGTTAAGTCCAACCGTGATCTTAGGTGGTGGTTTTACTGGATTGCTGACGGCATTACACCTTTGCCATCACCGCCACTCTCGACCCATTGTTTTGATCGAACAAGCGGACCGATTTGTGTTTAAGCCACTCCTATATGAGTTGTTGAGTGGTGAAATGTCCGATAGCCAGGTTCAACCTCGCTACGCAAAACTGCTAGATTGTGACGGTATCACGTTTGTGCAGGATACGGTTCAGGGGATTGATCTGCATCAGCGACAGGTTAAGTTAGCCTCTGGATTGCAATATAGTTATGGACATCTTGTGCTGGCATTGGGAAGTACAACAAACTACTTTGGCATTCCTGGAGCAGAAGACTACACCTTTGCATTTCGCACGGGTGAGGATGCACTATCGCTGGGACGGCACTTGCGGGCGTGTCTCCAGCAGGCAAGTCAAACCGATGATCTAGAGCGTCGTCGCGTCCTGTTGACGGTGGCGATCGCCGGAGCAGGTCCGTCTGGTGTGGAAATGGCTGCTACCTTAGCAGACTTATTGCCCCAGTGGTATTGCAAGCTCAATGGTAACCCTGAAGAAATTCAAATTTTTATCCTCAATCGTAGTAAGGAAATTCTTAAAGGAGACATTAACAGTCATTTGCGGGAAGTAGCTGAAAAAGCGTTGAAGAAGCGCACCATTCCCGTGCAACTTGTGACAGAAGCAACAGTCAGCGCCATTCATCCAGAGTGTTTGCAATACAAACAGCAGGGATATGAGAACCAGCTTGATGCGGCGACAATTATCTGGACAGCCGGAACTGCCGTTCACCCTTTGCTCAAGCAACTCGACATTCCTGCTGACCGGCGCGATCGCTCTGGTCGTCTGCGAATTACGCCTACCATGCAGCTACCTGATTTTCCGGAGGTGTTTGTAGGTGGGGATAATGCGGCACTGGACATGATGCTACCTGCAACAGCGCAAGTTGCTTACCAGCAGGGGGCTACAATTGCTCACAATGTGATGGCAATGGTGCAAAACAAACCTCTTAAACCCGTCAAAGTTACCCTTCGAGGAACCTTGATGAAACTAGGATTAGGGGAGGCAGCTGCTAATTTATTCGATCGCTTTATCATCTCTGGGCGATCGGGGCACTTGATTCGTCAGGGCACCTATTTAGAGCTTTTGCCAACCCCTGTTCACAACTTTAAGGCGACGGTAGATTGGCTCACCGATGAAATTTTTAGCCGTCACAGTCAACCTAACCTATCCAGTCAACCTTCCCTTCATCTATTGCAACGGTTGGGAGATATTGCGGCCGTTCTGGTGGTAATCAGTAGCAGTGCATTGTTTTGGCGAGCAATTCAGCCCAATCAATTTAGTCAGGTGTTACAACCGACGGGTTTACCTGTGTTGTTAGATCAGTTACAGCAAAGCCAGTAGTGTTTTCAGGCATTGCTAACTAGATAGATGAATTTTGTAGGGGTATTTCGCGAAACGCTTCTACAGGGGAAACCGATACTTTAGGAAAATTTCAAATGCTTCAAGATACTTTTGACCAGCGAGTTGGATTAAAGAACGAACGCAGCATGGTGATCACGGCGATCGCCACCATGCGCGTCCTCTTAGGCATCTTTTTTATCCTTTCAGGAATCGCCAACTACATCTACTTTCGCACTCCAGGTGGTTTCTTTGAAACGGTGACACAGAGTAAGCTAGCTCTCTGGGGCTGGGGGTTTCAAGGGGTTGGACCTTTGCCCGCTTTCCTTGCTTTGCCCTATGCCTATCTGCTTCCGGCAGTCGAAATGATTGTGGGAGCCGCCTTTGTAGTAAACCGCTGGGTGCGCTGGGCTGGCATCATCATGATGCTCATGCTCCTAAGCTTTATTCTGGCTTTTGGTCTAATTGGACCAGGTGGACTATTGCCTAATAACCAGGGCAATTGGGACAAAAATGTGTTTATGCTGATTGGAGCGTGGACTTGTGCGGCTTATGACCACTACCGCGTTAAGCGGCAAAACAGAATGAATGAGTTAGGATAAGTAGCTCAACGTTGTTATTACCTCATGATCAAATTTTTGAAGGGACTTGATTATTGCTAAGCCCCTTCAAAAATCGGATAGCTTGTCAGGTTGCCATCGCGTTGTGGGCAACGAATGTTACATCTTGAAAGCAGTTCTCCCTTCCATGCAACACCTGGAAGGGATGATGGAGCGATTTCTCCAACTGGGAGCGGTCGAAGTTTCCATCATTTTGTCTACCGTGGTGACTGACAAAGCAATTCAAAACCAATCTTGATCGCGACAGTCAAGAAACTAAAGGAAAGTCTTTACAAACTAAGGGGACTTGCTTAGGATATTTATAAAGTTAATTCTTTATAAATATGAAATCTATTTCGGACCGACCTCAATCACTTGTTCGTGCTGCAACTCTGGTAGAACTTCAGGAAAAAGGACAGTTACTCGTCCGTTTAAACCAGCAACCCATTGCCTTGTTCTACAGCGGCGATCGCGTCTATGCGATCGATAACCGTTGTCCCCACATGGGTTTTCCACTACATGGCAGTGTGTGTAAGGATGGGATTGTCACGTGCCCGTGGCACTATGCTCGGTTTGACTTGGCAAGCGGCGGCACGTTTGATTCTTGGGCAGATGATGTGCGATCGTTTCCCGTACAGATTCGAGATGGGGAGATTTGGGTAGATGTTACCCCCCTGGATAACCTCAAAGTTCATCATCAGCAACGATTACAGGATGGACTAGAGCAAGGCATTTCACTGGTTATTGCAAAATCAGTAATTGCATTACTGGATTTGGGAATTGCGCCAACTAAGCCCTTTCAGGTCGGGCTGTCCTTTGGCACTCGCTACAACAAAACCGGATGGGATACGGGGCTAACCATGCTCACCTGCATGATGAATCTGTTGCCCTACCTCGATGAAAGTGATCGTTCCCGTGCCCTCTATCAGGGACTTTCTGCTGTTGCGCGGGACAGTGCAGGGTCTCCTCCTCATTTTCGAGTACACCCCCTGCCCACAACTCACTTAGATTTTGTGACCTTAAAAGCCTGGTTTCGTCAGTTTATCGACCAGCGCGATCGCGAGGCGGCTGAACGGTGTTTGGTGACCGCAGTAGAGCTTGGAATCAGTCGTACTCAGATTGCCGAAATGTTATTTGCAGCAGCAACCGATCATCGCTACTTGGATGTGGGGCATGTGCTGGACTTTATCAATAAGGCATTAGAGGCATTAGATGCGGTTACCCCTTCGGAGCACGGCGAAGCAACCGATTGGCAAGAAGCTGAACCTGTTCTGGCAAGTCTTGTGGCAGGGTTGGCCAATGCAACGCGCATGGAAGAAGCCAGTTCATGGCGCTATCCAGTGGATTTGGTAGCCATTCTAGAAGAGGCATTTGAGCAATTGCCTGCTGTCCTAGAAACTGGAAAATCTCAGCGAGGAGAGTGGGTTCAACCTCCAGAATTCCTTTCAGTGTTATTGGGAGAGGATGCTCAGGCGATCGCCAATCGTTTGTTAGATGCATTGCGATCGGGCTGTACGGAGGAACAGTTAGCCCAAATCGTCACCTATGCGGCGGCTCTGCGCGTCGCCCGATTTCACACGAATAATGATCATGGAGATTGGAACAGTGCCCACCATCCCTTTACCTTTGCGAATGCTGTTCTGCAAGGAATTCGTCGGGTTTCAACGGTTGAGCTACTTCGGGGTGTATTCGATGCAGCCATGAGCGTTTATTTGAACCGATTTCTCAATGTGCCGCCTGCTCGCTTACCGGATGCTAAAGATATTGTTGCCAATCCTGAATCTTTATTGGAGAAATTGCCTGACCTGCTCGATCGCCAACAGCAGGTCAACGAAACGGGACGATTGGTGGCGCAATATCTTTATAGCGGTGGCAATCCTAAAGCTTTGATGACCGTGCTGGCAAAACTAATGTTGCGCGAGAATCGAGATTTTCATGTGATGCAATCGATGGAAGCGGCATTTCGCCTGTATTCTCAACTCATCGATCCTGTGGAAGGGGTACCTGTATTGGTGGCAGCGGCGCGATATCTGGCAGCTCATGCGCCCACGATGCGATCGCAGGAGCAAACTTATCAGATGGCATATCGATTACACCGGGGCGATCGCTTGTTTGAGGATACAGAATCAGAGGTTGATGCGGACTAATTTGATCAGCGCAATTTGATAAGCGTAACGTCACGCTCCAGCGATAACATGCCCCATGCCTTTTTTCGCTTTTATAGCAGCCTGAATGACTTCCTGCCACCCCACCGTCGGCAGGTGGAATTTGAGCGTTATATCAAAGACCGGGGTTCTATCAAAGATGCGATCGAAGCGGTGGGAGTCCCTCATCCTGAAATTAACCTGATTATCGTGAATGGGGAATCGGTTAGTTTTGACTATCTGGTGCAGGAGGGCGATCGCATCAGCGTCTATCCCCAGTTCACCACGTTGGATATCACACCCGTCTCCCAGGTGCAGCCTCCACCGTTATCGCCGATGCGCTTTGTGGTGGATGTGCATTTGGGCAAGCTAGCAACCTATTTACGGTTGTTAGGCTTTGATACTCTTTACCGCAATGACTACAATGATGATGAACTAGCCCAAACTTCTAGCCAGGAACAGCGCATTCTCCTGACTCAAGACCGGGGGCTGCTGAAGCGAAGCATTGTTACTTATGGGTATGCGGTTCGTTCACACAATCCAGAGGAGCAGATAGTGGAGGTGTTAGCGCGGTTTAGGCTGTATTCTGCGATCGCCCTACTCCATCGCTGTCCTCGTTGCAATGGTGAAGTAATCTGGGTGGATAAAGCTGATATCCAGCACCAAATTCCCTACTACACCCGCCTTTACTATGACGATTTCACCCAATGCCAGAACTGTGATCAGGTCTACTGGCAGGGTGCTCACTATGATCGCATTCAGTCTTTGATTGATCAGGTCAAGGGTCAAGCGATGGCTTCAGTCGTAGACCTGGCTGACAGACAAAACTCCTAAAACCACTGACATACCATAGCCACTGTACGACGGTTTGGGAGAGTGCAGTAATTGTCCAATCATATGTCTGGTTGGCACTCAGCGAATGTGAGCGGCTAGAGGTAGAGGAGAGTCCTTGCAGACCGGAGATGGTGAAAGGTTTCTCAGATTCGCCGTCGTGCATATAGGCAGATAGGTCGGGGTCAGCCTGACGGACCTGATCGAGAAACCAGGAGTGCCGCCCAATCGTATATTGCGGGTAGAGTGAACTGTCCTGGAGTGGCTGTAGTTGTAGGGTCAGCCCGATTAGCTCTGTGTCTTTTGACCAGGTGAGGTTAACTGCATTTGGATTACGTTTGTGACGTGAGCGAGGAGGCATAGGCGGTTGTTTCACTCCGTCTCCCACTGGGGATGATACCTAGAATATAGTTTCGATGAAGGTTAGAAAATCCGGTTGCGTGCAGAATACGGCAGTTTATAAAGCCGTTTCGTTAAGAAGCACTATTGGGTGTACGGGCGAAGCATTCGGCAAAAGAATTGTGCCTTAGTGGCAGGGATTGCGACCGAACGCTTCGCCCCTACCGATGCCGCTACTCTACGGACGGTGGTATTAGTGTAGGTCTTTGACGATTGGGGCATTGCTGATCTGACGCCTCTCAATCTGTTGGCTACACTTGAAGGGTAAAGTCACAGCATTAATCAACCCACATAGATTTGACAGTTTAGTTTTGCAAGTGCAAAGCGCTCGAAAAACAGCTTTTAGGGACACCGCGATGTGCGGAGCGCTTGGTTAAATTTATGTGATCAGCTTAACGGGTGATGAATCGAGCCATGACTAATTTAGAAAAACGCAAGCTGTTGTCTGCCGTCAGCCACGGGGTTTTGCTCTTCAATGTTGCGGTTTTGCCGCTGTTAGTTCCGATTGCGGTCTTGGTTCTCTCTGATGACCCAATTGTGCAGCAAAATGCTAGAGAAGCACTTAACTTTTTCATCAATATTGTTGTCTATATCTTCCTTTTTTTACTGTTGTCCTTCATTGGAATTGGCTTGCCACTGTTGTTCTTAACGGTGTTTGTTAGCTGGCTGATGCCGATCATTGCTACAGTTCACGCACTGACCCAGCTAGACCGACCCTATCGCTACCCGTTTATTTTGCGAGTGCTGTAACTTTTCTACTTGACTAACCCTATTCCGATAAGATTTAATTCTGCAATGCGACTTCAACAGAATGAGTTCTTTCAAGTTGCAGACCCAAAAATTTAGTTGCGCTGCCGAAAGTTGTTGACACCAACTTCCGACAGCTAACCCTTTCGACTGATTGAGGCAGTCTGAGGGCTGAAGGTATTTTATCCCTATTTTCAGCCGCTCCAGTTTGTCATGACGTTTGGGGCGGCTAAATTTTTGGGTTTTCCTCCCCGTCGTTTCATCCCAAGGAAAACCCATGACCTCCAACTTAATCACCCACACTGCAGCACCTATCCTGCTGCAACAGACTCCTGTACCTGTTTCCACGCCACAGCTACAGCCCTTGCCCCTGCGCTACCCCAACCGTGAGCCAATTCGCCATTTGCTAATCGGTTCACCCCCGCTCGTGCAAAACACAATTCACCAGTTACACAACCTGCACTACGCCGAAGCAGGCTTATGGAGTCCAGAAATCCCCCCGGCTGAGTCAGAACTCAGGCTGACGCTCAACCCCGGAGAAGTCTTGCGAATCTTGCTGCGCTATGTGGCGATCGCAGACACACACTAGCCCTCGTAGGGTGTAGATCTTTGTAATTTGATGAAAGCTTTAACGGCGATCGCTTTTTCCTCCGTAAATTCCTCCTTTAATACCAAGTCCCTAAAGTAGAGCAACAGATTGGGTAGGGGCGTTTCGCGAAATGCCCCTACAAGAGTATCTATGTATAGTCCAAATTTGAAGAATTGGTATAACTCAGGCTTCCAAGATGACTTCAAATGCCTCCGAAGCTAAGGCAAATGCTTTCAAAGCCGCTTCAAATACCTCTGAAGTTGATGCAGATGCCTCTAAAATCACTCCAAACGCCTCTGAAGTTATTTCAAATGCTTCTGAAGTCACTTCAAATACCCCTGAAGCCACTTCAAATGCCTCCAGAGTCGTTTCACACCCCTCTAAGGTCGCTTCGACAGTCCCCAAAGTTACTTCTAATGGTCTCCCAAAATCTCTTTAAAAACCTTCAAAGTTAAAGTTGCAGGTATAGCTACCAGGAGCACCTCCATGTCTGATCGTGTTTATGATGTAGTCCTTTACGGTGCCACAGGTTTTGTTGGGAAGCAGACCGTGCAGTACTTTGCCCGTCATGCCTCTGCTGAACAGGTGCGATGGGCGATCGCTGGACGAAACCGCCAGAAATTAGAGGCTGTTCGAGATCAGGTTGGCGTAGGGGTGGATGTGCTAGTTGCTGACAGTCAAGATCAGCAGGCGATTGATGCGATCGCCTCTCAAACGCGAGTACTGCTCACCACTGCCGGACCCTTTGCTCTCTATGGCAATGCCCTTGTTGCTGCTTGCGTTCGGTTTAGAACTCATTACGTAGACATTACTGGAGAAACGCCTTGGATCAAAACGCTAATCGATCGCTATCAGACTCAGGCAGCAGCCGATGGCACACGCATCATTCCCTGCTGTGGCTTTGATTCTGTCCCATCTGATCTCGGCACTTACCTCGTCGTTCGTCACCTGCGACGAGAGTTGGGTGTGCCTTGCAAACAGGTGAATGCCTATTTTCAAGCAGTTGGTAGCTTTAACGGTGGCACATTAGCATCGGCGTTTAATCTCTTTGATTCACCAGGGGCAACTCAGATGAGTGACCCCTTCCTGCTGTCCCCCTCCACATCTCATACTCAAGCCGAAATTGATCGCAACCGTGACCCACAAACACCATCCTTTGATGCAGACCTTAATACCTGGGTTGCTCCCTTTTTCATGGGACTTGTGAATACTCGTGTTGTCCGCCGCAGTGGTGCACTGTACCAGGAATGGCAAGAACCCTATGGTCCCGACTTCAGCTATCAGGAATATCTCAAGTTTGACGAACCCCTATCGTGGCTGAAGGCAACTGGTGTAACTGCGGGACTCGCTCTGTTTGTGGCAGGTTTGCAACAGCCACAGATGCGATCGCTCCTGCAACCTATTTTGCCTCAACCCGGTAGCGGACCTTCTGAGCAAACGATGAATGAGGGCTGGTTCTCTTGTGAATTGGTGGGCACTGCCCTAGATGGACGTAAGGTGCGAGGACTGATTCAAGATCAGGGCGATCCTGGAAATCGAGCGACGGTCAAGTTTGTTTGTGAATCGGCATTGAGTCTGGCGCTCCAACCCGATGAACTACCAGGTGGTCGGATGCGGGGAGGAGTTCTCACTCCAGCAACCGGGCTAGGTGATGTTTTGGCAGAACGGTTACGTCGCGCTGGAATGACCGTAGCTGTGAGTCCATTGTCCTAGTTGCTGATGATTGCTTCGCCAGTTGCTGTCATCAACCGTCTTCAAGCCCTTGTGTTATCGTCGAAAAGAGGTTGCGTCAATCCGAGGAAGTTATGGTTAGGCGGGTAATGATTTGCTTGGGAATCCTGGGCATTTTGGCAACCAGCGCTATATCTGTAGAGGCTGCCACTGATCTTCGTAGCGTTGACTCAGCGGCACTAGGAACTAGCAGGAGTTTACCCTGGTCTGAGCCTGTTCAGATTAATGATCCCTTTGAGGGTAACTTTATTGGCGTGTTTGACCGCAACTATTTCTACGGCAGGTTTCTCAACACGACTACCCGAATTGAGGTGCAGAGCCTTTGGAGTCCAGAGTCGGTGCGATTTCTGTTGGTGACTCGCGATCGCGATTGTTTGAACCAACCCTTCCACTATGGTCTCTCGTCTGACTTAGACTGTTCAGAGTTTAACAACGCCCGGAATATCACTGAACTGTCTATCAGAATTAATGATCAGGTGTTTCAAGTTTCAGGACAAAACAGCACCTTTCCAGTTAGTAGTGAGTTAGCTCAAGCATTACAAACCGCGCCGCAGGGCAATGTCAGCATTCGACTGGTGACGGAAAGCGGGGAAACAATCGACAGCGAAATTGGGCAGGAAACAGTCGAAGCATGGAGAACTGTGTACACGCCTCAAACTGATAATGTATCAAGTAACAAGCTCAATATTCGTTGATGGTTAAAGTTGCAACAATCAACATCTTATTTGACCTAGAAGAATGGACACAGCGACGGGACCTACTGGTCAAAGGACTGGCTGCACAGAATGCTGATTTAATTGCTTTGCAGGAGGTCGTCACATTACCGGAAGATACAGGAGCCTGGCTTGCAGAAGAACTGGATATGCCCTACGTGTATTTCGTTTCTAAAGCCAACAATGAAGAGAATTCTCTGTTTGAAGGAATCGCAATTCTTAGCCGTCATCCATTCGTCCAACAGGAAATGCTCGTGTTAGAAGGGCAGAATCGTGTTGCCCAGTATATTCAGGTTGTGGTGGATGGGCAACCGTTTGTCCTCTGCAATGGACATTATTACTGGTACCCCGGCTCCCATCCGGGTCGGGATATCCAAGTGCAGCAGGTTTTAGATTGGTTAGGACAGCTTCCACCAGAACTACCTGTTGTTGCAGTCGGAGACTTTAACGGAACCCCAGAAACCTCAGCGATCGCCCTTATGCGGCAACAGTTCACGTCTGCTTATGCCGCACACCATGGTCAGGAGCCAGTCTATACCTGCCCCACTCCCCTGGTGCGACGCAATTGGCAGAAAGTGCTGTGGCATGCTTTTCGTAATTTGCGCTTCAATCGCACACTTCGTCCTTGGCGAGGCACCTTGGATTACATCTTTGTCAGTCATCATCTGCGGGTGAAGAATTGCCAACTAATTTTGGATCAACCCGCTTCTAACAGTCGTACTCTTTATCCTTCTGACCATTTCGGTATCATGGCTGATTTGGAAATCCTTCATTAGTTCAACGCATGAACCAGCGTTGACCGATTGAGGAAAAGGTTGATCCAACCTGAACTTAAGTTTGATCCAAACTAATACCTCAGATTAGCTGACTATTGATCAATATGTTGCCTAAACTATAGACCCTGAATGGACTACAAATTTGACTTAGTCCCCTAAATTGAGGTCGTAGTGAAGAAGACAACCCAGAGTTACTTCACCGCGCTGCTCAACTTGAAGCCTTACCTAAAAGTTGGCGTGACTATATTCCAACGGTAGCGGGGTGTTCTCTAAATTGAGTGTGCGATCGAGATTGCAACATTCCTGTACACCATCACTAACACTAACTTACGAATCAACAACTTGTTTCCTTGGAGCCAACAATGACAATCAACCGAGATGGACTTTTAGTTGAACAAGGTCAAGGGCATTCGTACTGGTTTGGTCAAGACCTCTATATTTTCAAGGCAGTTGGTGAAGATACAGGTGAAGCTTATGCGCTTTGTGAGGTTGTTGTTGCACCTCAAGGGGGTACTCCTCCCCATCGGCACAACCGGGAAAATGAATCGTTCTATGTGCAAGAGGGAGAGATTGAATTTCAGCTTGACGATCGCACCCTTGTTGCAACAGCAGGAACCTTCCTTCATTCGCCCAAAGGTCAGCTTCATCGATTTACCAACACTACCGCTGTACCTGTCAAAATGCTGGTTTGGGTGACACCCGCAGGATTTGAGAAATTTATTGCCGAAGTTGGAAAGGCAGTGAATGGTCAAGTTACATCTGCCTCACCATTGAGCCCTGAAGACTTAGATAAAATCCTCACTACTGCGCCTAAGTATGGCATCGAGATTATTCCCCCACCTCCTGAGCAAGCTTAGTCACTGGCTCGAAAACAGTTTGATGAAATAAGTATATATCTCTGTAAAAGACATAATGACAACTCAAAATGTAACCATTCCAGCCTTTTCTGGAGGCAGTTTTAGCGCTTATCTAGCAATACCCGATACTCAGCCATGTGCGGGAATTGTGCTGATTCAAGAAATTCTTGGGGTCAATGATAATATGCGGCAGACTGCTGATGCTTATGCTAGAGAAGGCTATTTGGTGCTCGTGCCAGATCTGTATTGGCGGCTAAAACCTGGTATAGAACTCGATCCTGAGAAGCAGGATCATTGGGCTCAAGCTTTTGAGTTACTCAAAGCATTGGATATAGATAATGGTGTAGAAGATCTGAAGGCAAGTCTGTCTTTTCTAAGGCAGTATCCTAGCAGCACCGGTAAGGTCGGCAGTGTAGGCTTTTGTTTGGGCGGCAAACTGGCATATTTTATGGCAACTCGTAGCGATGCCGATGCCAATGTCAGTTACTACGGTGTTGAGATTGACCAAAATTTAGCAGAGGCGACAAAGATTCAGAAACCGTTGATCTTGCACATGGCTGCAAATGATGAATATGTGTCACCAAGCGCTCAAACCACTATTCAGCAAGGGCTGAAAGACAATCCTCTAGTCACAATCTACCGCTATGAAGGCGTGAGCCACGGGTTTAGTCGCATCAATAGTTCTGCTTACCGCAAAGAAGCCGCAGAATTAGCGGGCGATCGCACGTTGGCGTTTTTGAAACAGCATTTAGGCAGTGGGTCCAAGGTGTAAGAGCCTATTAGTGATGCAATCTGCGCTTCGCGATCGCAAACTACATCCATCGATTGCTCATATCACGGCTGCAACCCATTCCTGTCCAATCAGCACAATGATTGGGCGTATTCCAGAAATAAGAAGGTAAGTAGTGATGCCAAAAAGAACCACCAGTTTTGACAGTAAAGGGTTAAAGTGTTCCGTCACCTTTTACACTCCAGATAAAGCCGCATCTGGTCAGCGTTGTCCTGCGATTGTTATGGCGCATGGCATTGGCTTGACTAAAGAAATGGGTTTGCCCCAATTTGCTGAGCGCTTTGCTCAAGCTGGGTTTGCCGTCACGCTGTTCGATTACCGCTACATGGGTGCCAGTGAGGGAGAGCCTCGTGGACAAATGCTGCCTGCCGAGCAGCACGAGGATTATCGCAATGCTATCACCTGGACCCAACTCCAAAAGGAAGTTGACCCTGAACGCATCGGTGTTTGGGGCTTCTCCTACAGTGGTGGTCATGTGCTGCATCTGGCGGCATTCGATCGGCGCGTCAAAGCTGTTGTGGCACAGATGCCTACGGTGAATGCATTTCTCAACTCCCGTCGCCTGACTTCACCCCTTGAACTCGATGGACTGACAACGTTGCTTTCACAAGACCGAGTCAAACGGTATCAAACCGGGGAAGTGAGTTACTTTCCCCTGGTTGCTCCACCGGGACAACCGAGCTTCCTGCCGACACCCGATGCATTCACCTGGGTTGAATCCGCTAAAATTGCCAGCGAAGGACGATGGGAGAATCGCATCACCTTTGAATCGATCGAACACTGTCTCTATTACGAACCTGTTCCTCACCTTGAGGCGATCTTTCCTACTCCGCTATGTTTAATTGCAGGCGAGAAGGATTTTCTAGCATCTCCTGATTTAACCGCCGCTGTCTATGCGCGTGCAATGGAGCCAAAGTCTTTCACAATCTTGAAGGGTGGACACTTCGACGGTTTTCGGGGGCAGGGCTTCGAGATTGCCAGCACAACTGCCGTGAAATGGTTTGAGAAATATCTGAAACAGGTTGAAGCTTCTGTTTTGGAAGTTGCTGCTGCCTAACGATTTATGCGATCGCTTATGGACTGCATCGTAGCTATCAACTTTAACAAGTGTGAGGGAAAAGATGACGAAAGTTTTAATTGTCTACGCAACCGATTACGGTAATACCCAGAAGATGGCAGAAGCAGTCGCTTCTGGTGTGACATCAGTTCCAGGGACTGAAGTGGAGGTAAAGTTTGCGGAGGATGTGACTGGAGATGATGTAATCGCCAGTGATGCTGTCATTGTGGGTTCTCCTGTACACATGGGAAGCCCAGATTGGCGCGTGAAAAAATTTATCGATCAGGTTTGTGGTCCTCTTTGGATTAAGGATAGCCTGATTGGGAAGGTAGGTGCTGTCTTTGCGACCGGTGGCGGTTTCGGCAATACAGGGGGTGGCGCTGAGCTAACCATGCTGCGCTGTTAAACAACTTTGCCGAACTGAGAATGGTGATGGTGCCTTTACCCAAAAACACACCTGGATATCCTTTTGGTGGTCTGCAATGGGGTCCCTATGGGCGCTCAATGGGAGAACACATGGAGCAGACAGGCGTTACGGAACAAAGACTGGAAGCTGCTAAGTATCATGGCGCGAATGTAGCACGAGTAGCTGCTGCGTTAGCAGGCAAAGAATTGTTTGCCAAGTAAAAAACAGGACTTGCGCCACTGCCCCATGCGATCGCCTGCCAAAACTAGTTAAAGACATTCCTCCCACTCAAAGGAAATATAAATGGATACACAACACTACGATGACATCATCATTGGTGGTGGCAAAGCAGGTAAAACATTGGCACCCGCACTCGTCGCAGACGGACGCAAAACCGCTCTGGTGGAACGCAGCTTAACCATGATTGGGGGCTCGTGTCCTAATATTGCCTGCATTCCCAGCAAAACGATGGTGGCAAGTGCAGCGACAGCAAATACGGTGCGAAACAGTGCAGCCTATGGCATTCACACGGCACCGCCCACAGTTGATATGGCGGCAGTGATTCAGCGCAAGCGATCGGTCGTGCAGTCTTTGCGACCTATCAATCTCAACATATTGAACACTGCATTGGGAGACAATCTGATTATTGGCACGGCTCGCTTTGTGGCACCTAAAACAATTGAAGTGGCAACCGATGAGGGAACAACTCGCTTACTCACCGCAGAACGGTTGTTTATCAATACAGGTACGCGACCGCTGATTCCATCGGTGCTGGGACTCAAAGAAGCTGGGTTTTTGACCAGCGAATCGATCATGGAGCTAGAACAGTTGCCGGAGCATCTGATCGTGCTGGGAAGTGGCTACATTGGGTTGGAGTTTGCCCAGATGTTTCGGCGTTTTGGCTCTCGCGTCACTGTGATTGGGCAAAGTGGGCAAATCCTGTCGCAGCACGATCCAGATATTGCGATCGCCGTGCAAACGCTGTTAGAGCGAGACGGCATTGACTTCTTGTTGAAGGCGAAGGTGTTGAAAGTCGATCGCACTGGCAATGCTACTCAACTTCAGATTCAAGTTGGCGATCGCCAGGTAAGTCTAGAAGGGTCACATCTGCTCATTGCTGTCGGTCGTGCGCCCACCACTGATAGCTTAAACCTGGCTGCTGCGGGTGTGGCAACCGATGCACGCGGATTCATTCCAGTTAACGATCGCCTGGAGACAAACGTACCGAATATCTGGGCGTTAGGCGATGTCAATGGGGGACCGCAATATACCCATGTGGCGCTGGACGATTATCGGATTGTCAAAGCCAATCTAATTGATGGCAGCAACCGCAGCACGAGCGATCGGGTGGTTCCCTCTAGCCTATTCATCGAGCCAGAACTGGCTCAGGTAGGTCTGACCGAAACCCAAGCACGACAACAAGGGTATGCCATCCGAGTGGCGAAGTTGGATGCCTCAAACATTATGCGAGCGGTAACAGAGGGTCAAACCACTGGACTGATGAAGGCGATCGTGGATACTGAAACAGGTCGGATTCTCGGTTGCACCCTGTTTTGTCATGCAGCGGGTGAAGTGATTTCGACCGTGCAAATGGTGATGCAAGCGCAGATGCCCTATACCGTTCTGCGCGATGGAATTTTGACTCATCCCACAATGACTGAGGGGTTAAATATCCTGTTTTCAAAGGTGTAAGAAGGCAGCCATTGCAGGCACTTCACAAGGGTACGTTCTCATGTTTTCGTGACCCGTGCAGACGGTTCTTTCAAACTCAACAACTTTAGGATTCACCATGAAAAAACTAGAAGAAAAAGTCGCTCTTGTTACGGGTGGTACGAGTGGCATTGGTCTTGCCACTGCCAAGCGTTTTGTCGCTGAAGGTGCTTATGTCTTCATCACAGGTCGTCGCCAAACTGAACTCGATGCTGCCGTTAAAGAGATTGGTGAAAACGTCACGGGTGTTCAGAGCGATGCTTCCAATCTGGCAGACCTCGATCGCCTGTTCGCCACAATCAAGCAGGAGCAAGGACACCTCGATGTGATCTTCGCGAATGCTGGCGGTGGAGAACTCGCCCCACTCGGCTCAATCACCGAAGAACACTTTGACAAAACGTTTAACACGAACGTCAAAGGTTTGCTGTTTACCGTGCAGAAGGCATTGCCGCTGCTGCCAGAAGGTGCTTCTATCATTCTGAATGCCTCGACTGCTTCTATTGTGGGCACTCCAGCCTTCAGTGTTTATAGCGCTACCAAAGCCGCCGTGCGATCGTTTGCCCGCAATTGGACACTCGACCTCAAAGATCGCAAGATTCGGGTTAATGCTATCAGTCCTGGTGTGGTTCCGACTCCTGGTTACAATCACTTGGGGCTAAGTAATGAACAGGTAAAGGAATTCGTGGATAGCCAAGCCGTCAACATTCCCTTAGGTCGAGTCGGCACACCCGATGAGATTGCCAAGGCTGTTGTTTTTCTCGCCTCAGACGACAGCAGTTTTGTGAACGGCATTGAGCTATTTGTTGATGGTGGTATGGCACAGATTTAAAGCGTCTTAACAGAAAGGGAGATTACAACATGAATAGGCTCACCCTCAAGCACAGCATCCGTCTACTTCTAATCGTCACACTCTTTGTAGGAACTATTGTGATCACTTCTCTAGGAGCCAATATGAATCCTGCAAGCGCACAAGATAGTAAGCCCACTATCGTCCTCGTTCATGGTGCGTTCGCTGATTCTTCCGGTTGGAATAGTGTATTGTCCGAGCTGATTCCGAAAGGTTATCCGACAGTTGCGGTCGCCAATCCCCTGCGCGGAGTCAGGAGTGACGCAGATTATGTCGCTAGCGTCCTTCAGAGTATCGAAGGTCCCATTGTACTGGTTGGGCACTCCTATGGAGGCGCAGTGATCACCAATGCGGTCAACGATAACAGCAACGTGAAAGCACTGGTCTACGTTGCTGGCTTTGCTCCTGATACCGGCGAGACTGCCATCGAACTCTCAGGACGTTATCCGGGAAGCACACTCGGACCGACACTCGCACCGCCCATTGTACTGCCCGATGGCGGTAAAGACCTCTACATTCAACAGGACAAGTTCCACGCACAGTTTGCCGCCGACGTGCCCGCCGATGAGGCGCAACTGATGGCTAGCACTCAGCGTCCGATCACGGAAGCCGCACTGAACGAACCTTCTGGTGAGCCTGCATGGAAGTCTATCCCGTCCTGGTTCATCTATGGCGATCGCGACTTAAATATTCCCGCAGCGGCACTATCTTTCATGGCGGAGCGTGCTAACTCAAGGGAGACGGTCGCTGTAGATGGCGCGTCACATGTCGTGATGATTTCCCATCCAGATGCCGTTGCTGAGATCATCGAACATGCTGCGATCGCGCAGTAAAGAAGTCTGAATGCAGCTTAATTCTGCAATCAGTGAATGAGCCTGCCGATATCGAGCGGTAGTTATGTACGTTGTAAACATCATTGGAGAACTTTGATCATGAGCCAAGCCACAAATCCAGCCGATCCAACCCCTCAAGATCTTGAGAAGAAATTGGCTCTACTGCGAAAGCTGAGAGATGAATTGGGCAGCGGTGATACAATTCGTCGTCTTTTCTTTGGAGATTTAAGACCGATCGCACTTCAACCGGGAGGAGCAGGTACGGTTGTCCATCTCTACAACCAAGCCAACGACGTCACGATCGCCTATTGTGCAACCTATGATGTGTTTTTAGCAGCACGGCTTGGGCGAGTCACAGAATTTGATCCGGCTGAAATCAAATAAGGATGTTACGGCATTCTCCATCTGCATGAGATAGAGGGAGGTAAAGCTCCACCTCCCTTTTACTGAACCTACGCTACACGAGCGTTGCGCTCACCCAACGACTCAAATGCTTAATCATTGAAAGAATCGCCTACAGATTAGCGTTAGAAGGCATTACTGCAACTGATCTACGAATAAATCAATATAAGGTGATATTACATGAAAGGGAAACATGTTTTGTTAACAGGCGCAACAGGTGGACTTGGTTTGGGTGTAACACCGGTTGTGTTAGCACAAGGGGCTAACCTAACCATTCCATACCGTCGGGTTCAAGATCTCGATCGCCTAAAAGCAGCGTTGCCTGCTGATGACATAACTCGCATCACTGGTGTCTCTGCCGATCTTCAAGATGAGCAGTCCGTAGAACGCTTGGTGAACAACATGCCCAAAGTGGATATCTTAATTCATCTCGTTGGTGGCTTTGCAATGGGCAAAACTCATGAGTATCCATTTGCCGACTGGCAACGAGACTTTAATTTAAACCTCAACTCAACCTTCTTAGTCTGCAAGCACAGCCTCCGACGGATGCTGGAACAGAACTATGGACGGATCGTAACAGTCGGATCAAGAGGTGCAGTAGAACCCAGCGGACAACTTGCCGCCTACGGTGCCTCAAAAGCAGGGGTGGTTGCTCTGACTAAGGCGATCGCAGATGAAACGAAAGGCACAAACGTTACTGCCAACGTTGTTCTACCCAGCATCATCGATACACCGACCAACCGAGCTGCGATGGGAGCTGAAAATGCGCACACATGGGTTAAGCCCGAATCGTTAGCTCAAGTCATTTGCTTTCTGGCATCTGAAGCAGCGCAAGATGTCCGAGGGGCAGCAATTCCAGTTTATGGCAGTGCCTAGTGAGGGCAGAGATTAGACATGCGCGATGAATCAGAAACGATGTTGTTGCCGTTCCTTAGTTCTCCGGGCAGACGGTCAGATAACTCAGTGAATTCTGCCTGACAGGGCTAGGTGGGTTAGCAACCAGAATGATCTCTCCAATAGAACTGACCTGCCATTCAGTAGCTTCGGTAACTGAGGCAGCGGTGAGGGAAGGAGAAAGAGGCGCGAAGACGCGAGGATTTGCGACAGATTCTCCACGTTCCCGCGTCTCTGTGTCCCTGTTTCCTCCCCCTCCAGTCACGACCAGTCTCCGCCGATCGCTCCATCTTACATCCCCGTCAAGCTGCTGTTCCGGCGTGGGAGGCAAGCCTCCGCGACCGCTGATAATGAAGGAGTTGCCCTCGTCAGCAAAACAGCCGTGGCCAATTAACTGAGATGAGTCCTCTAAACCTGTAGACAAGGACAATAACCCAGCAGTCGGGTCTGCGCCTATGGTCGTGACATCGATCGCCCCACTCAAGGCAGAAGTTGCACCAGTTGCGGTGATGTCGCTTAAAGGCGTATCTTGTGGGCGAGGCTGGATACCAAAGATGCCAGAAGAATTAACCAGGATATTGCCACCACGAGCGTTAACAGAATCGGCGCTAATGTCGCTGTTTTCAGTGGGAACAGCAGCGATCGCACCTGCATCAAGCCGAATGTTGCCGCCGTTGCCATTGCCACCCGCTGAGGTCGTAATTTGACTGTTGTTTCGTAGCAGCAAGACATCTTGCACATTCAGGTCAAGATTGCCTCCTTCACCGGATGTAGTAGCCGCAGTAATCGTACCGCCACGATCTAGAGAAATGATGGAGTTGGCGTTCACCCGCAATGTGCCAGCGTTTCCAGTTCCTTCGTTGTTGACAGTGACGATCGCACCATTACTGATGCTTAAACGGGGCGTGTTAATGGTTAGATCGCCCGAACTTCCACTAGGTCTGTCAGGCAGTCCGAAAGCTTGCTGTTGGGATTCAGGCACAATAGAGGCAGCCGAACCCACATAACTGGGAAGACCAGGACCTACGGGGCGACCACTAACTTCCACAGATTCTCTGGCATTGATTGTGAGACTGCCTGCGCGGCCAGTTGCTAGGGTTGAAGACGCAACAGCTCCTCCATTCTGAATTACTAGTCTTCCAGCGTTGACGATGACTTGACCTGCATCTCCGATACCCAGAGTAACAGCAGTTATACTACCTGGAACGGAAAGGCTGCTCTGTCCAATCAGTCTTATGAAGTCAAGAGCATTTACTTTTACATCTCCGCCACGACCACTTCCATACGTTAGTGATGATATGCTTCCTCCATTGAGGAGTGTTAGTTGCCGTGTTGATACAGCAACATCTCCTGCCGCTCCAGAGCTAAAAACACTACTACCGATGCCGCTAACTATAGAAGGATTAATAGATGAAACTCCGATGACTTGTATTGAATCAGAGGCTCGCGTAGTTACATCGCCTGATCTACCAGAACTGAAGGAAATCGCAGCAATCTGTGCCCCATTTCGAAGAGTTAACTGCTGAGTTGAAACTGTAATATCTGCCCCACTTCTAATGCCCACACTTTGGCTATCTAGTCCACCTCGTATTCCACCATCTGGACTGGTTCCGCTCAGTTCTAGAGCTTGCACAGCATTCACGCTGATGCTTCCTCCTACTTGAGTCCCCTGGTTCTCAACAAATAGCAGTGAGCCACCTGTTAGCGAGACTTGCTGCCCTTGCACCTGAATTGAGCCACCCCCACTTGCGTCAGCTAACGCCTGTTGAGATAAATGAATATTGTCAAAATCTTTCACTCCTGAGTAGCTCAAGGCAAAGCTATCATCAAAACTGACTTGTCCAGTACGCACGCTTCCTAACTCAACTCGTCCTTGCTCCGCTGTCAGGACACCACCATTAATGTTTATACCTCCTCCAATTAAGACGAGGGACTGCCCAATTGGCACTCGTAACCCCTCTGGATTAACGCTTCTGACAATACGAGGGGAGGCAAGAGGGGGTGAAACAGATAAATCGTATCCATTCCCCTGCACTTCAATTTGTCCTGGATTTGCTCCCATCTGCAAGCCAACCGGAACGCTAACGGTCAACAGTGGTGCTGTTTGAGGATTTGTGGCACTGTATTGAAATTGATCGGCAAAGTTAATGCTGTCGGCAGTGCTAGCAATAAAGGAACCCCCAATATTGAGTAATGCATTAGGTCCAAACAGAATGCCATTGGGGTTGAGCAAAAACAGGTTTGCCGTGCCATTAGCTCGAATCAAGCCATCAATATCCGAGACTGAGTCACCTGTAACCCGGCTGAAGATGTTCTGCACATCAGCCGCATTGTTAAAGTAAGTAGACCCGCCAGTAGGAATTGAAAACTGGCTGAAGCTGTGGAATAAATTGCCCCCTCGCCTCGCTCCACCATCAATCTGAGCATTGGCATCGCCTGTAATTTGCGATCGCTCCCCCGCAGGCAGCGTATTATCTGGGATCACCTGGGCGGCGATCGGTTGAGAACAAACCAATACTCCTAAGGCACTACCCAGCAAAACCCCTACATTTAGACACCACTTGCTCATCCGGTCTTGTCTCCAGCGTTCGATCGTTCAGCGCAAAAACTTTTCCCTTTCACACCTCCGTTTGCTGTAGTTGTGCGGCATTCTTCGGTATCGCTGAACACAGACATAAGGTGCAAATGTAGATTCTTTTAGTGAAGATGTTGCACGAAACACCCCTACGCAATTCATGTATTCAATCAGCAATGCTCATTTTTCAACATTTCTTCAGCTTTTACCAGTTAAGTTAATTAGGTTAATCCTTAACTTTGGGGATATGCTGCTGAATTACACTCTAGGACTTGTCAAACACCCTTTATGAATCTGATACAAATTGCTGCATCTTAATAAAGTTTTTATAACAGTGTTTTAAGTTGAGCATTTATATTCTGCTTAAACTCCATGCGCGTTTTAGATGACTCTGACACCACCGCAAAAGACTAGATCCTATCGGGGAGCCGTCCTGACCATGCAAGGGTGGGAAAGGCTTCAAGCTGCCAAAACTCAGGCTGAGTTGAATGAGAATGCTGGGGAGCGCTTCACTCAAGAAGAACTCAGTGAACGCATGGATCTGTCTTTAACCACAATTTCTAAAGTGTTTAGACGCTCAGCCCCCGTTGATGAACAGTCTTTGCAGCGTGCCTTTCGAGCCTTTGGGCTGAAGCTCAACAAGGATGACTATACTCGACCTGGTGCAGCGATCGAGTCTGTTGTTCAAGCAGAGAAGTATCAGCGAGATTGGGGTAACATCATCGACACATCTCTATTGTGCGGACGTGATGAGGAACTCCTGTGTCTCAAGCGGTGGATCTTAGAGGAACATTGCCGACTTGTCCTGCTACTGGGCATTGGTGGGATGGGCAAAAGTACGCTTGCTGCCAAGCTGGTGGAGCAAATTGAAGCTGAGTTTGAGGTTGTGGTGTGGCG
The DNA here is from genome assembly GCF_014695875.1 of Leptolyngbya sp. FACHB-541. Lineage (NCBI taxonomy): Bacteria > Bacillati > Cyanobacteriota > Cyanophyceae > Leptolyngbyales > Leptolyngbyaceae > Leptolyngbya > Leptolyngbya sp. FACHB-541. The sequence goes on from NZ_JACJPC010000119.1 coordinate 87,305, forward strand.
ATCGCTACAAAATGCCCCGCCCTTTGAGGAGTGGTTAGAGAGCGTGCTGCCCATTCTGCTGCAAGTTCAGGGAAAGGATATCGCTGTACCCGCTAGCCTGGACGGAAAACTGCTGAAGCTGATGGAGGGACTGCGCTCTCGTCGCTGTTTGCTGATCCTGGACAATGCCGAAGCTATCTTGAGTACAACCTGGCAGATGGGACAGTACCGAGCAGGCTGTGAAGGATACGGTCAACTGTTCAAGGAGGTTGGAGAAGTCGTTCACCAGAGTTGCTTTCTGCTCACCAGCCGCGAGAAGCCTAGAGAAATTGTGCCACTTGAAGGAAAGGGACAATCAGGTCGAACGTCTTCTCGTCGCACTTGCGCTTCGCTGTCGCTCAAGGGACTAGATGTAGAAGCTGGACAAGAACTGTTTCGCCACAAAGGAGAATTCACTGGCACGGAGCATGAGTGGGAGCGATTAGTAGCACACTATGGCGGCAACCCTTTAGCGTTGAGACTGGTGGCAGCCACAACTCAAGAATTGTTTAATGGCAGAATCGTTGAAGTATTAAAGTGTGTGCAGCAGGGGTTTGCCGTTTTTGATGACATTCGCGACTTGCTCAAACGCCAGTTCGATCGCCTCTCTGACATTGAGCAGGAAATGATTTTTGAGTTAGCGATTAATCGGGAGCCCGTCTCGCTAGCTGAATTAAGTCAGGATGTTATCCCCACAATCTCCAGAAGCAGACTGCTAGATGCAATACAGTTATTATTGCGGCGATCGCTAATTGAAAAGGAAGGTGAGTACTTCTTTCTTCAGCCTGTCGTGCTGGAGTATGCCACCCATCAGTTGGTTCAGTGCGTTTCTCAAGAAATTACTAATCAAACACCACAGCGACTCCGAACTCATGCCCTGATCAGAGCACAAGCAAAAGATTATGTTCGAGAGATGCAAAAGCGACTGATTATAGAGCCAATTGCTGAGCAACTGCTGATCCAGTTTGGTAGCTCTCAAGCGATCGAGCAACAGTTGAAAGTCATGCTGAAGCACCAGCAGCAATCACCCCAGTCACACTATGTCGCGGGAAACCTGCTCAACTTGCTGGTGCATTTGCAAAGTGATTTATGTGGCTATGACTTTTCAGAGTTAGCAGTGTGGCAGGCTGACTTACGGCAGGTCAACTTGGCAGGGGTCAATTTTTGCAATGCTGACTTGGCAACCTCTGTGTTTACTCAAACCTTAAGTGGGATTGATTCAGTCGCTTTCACTCCAGATGGTAAACAATTGGCAACAGGTGGTGTCGATGGAAAAATAAGTTTCTGGCAGGTGGCAGACGGAAAGCAACTGTTGACGCTGCAAGGACATCAGAGTTGGATCTTATCCGTCAGCTTTAGCCCCGATGGCGAGATGCTTGCTAGTGGTGGTGAAGACTTCACCATTCGTTTGTGGAATGTCGCATCCGGTCAATGCCTCAGAGAACTGGAAGGGCACAGGAATTCTGTATTCTCCATCAGCTTTAGCCCTGATGGTCAAACGTTAGCTAGTGGTGATGAGGACTCTACCATTCGCCTCTGGGATGTGGCATCCAGGCAATGTCTTAAAACATTAGAAGGACATACGGGCCGGGTTTGGTCGATCAGCTTTAGCCCTGATGGTCAGACTCTTGCCAGCGGCAGTAATGATGCAACCATTCGCCTTTGGAATGTGCAGAACGGTGAGTGTTTCAAGACCTTGCAGGGACAAGCGGGTGGAATTCGCTCAGTCCATTTCAACGCAGATGGTCAAACGGTCGCAGGTGGTGGCGATGATGCAGCCATTCACCTTTGGAATGTGGAGAACGGTCAATGCTTTAAAGTACTGCAGGGTCACACAGGTGTTATCCAATCCATTAGCTTTAGCCCTGATGGTCGAACGATCGCCAGCGGTAGCTTTGATTCTTCGATTCGTCTATGGAATGTGGAAGACGGTCAGTGCCTCAAGATGCTGCATGGTCATAGCCAGGCAATTCGATCGGTCAACTTCAGCCCGGATGGTCAGACTCTTGCCAGCGGCAGCTACGATTTCTCGATTCGTTTATGGAACGTGCAGCGGGGTCAGTGCCTCAAAGTCTTACGGGGAAACTCATCTGGAGTCCGCTCCATTCACTTCACTCCGAATGGTCAGTCTTTAATCAGTGGCAGTACAGACCACTCCATTCGTTTGTGGAATGTGCAAAAAGGTGAGTGTTTGAGGGAATTTCAGGGTCATGCAGGTTGGATTCACTCTGTCAGTTTGAGTTCCGATGGTCAGTCTTTAGTCAGCGGCAGCACAGATCAAACTGTGCGGTTGTGGAGTATGCAAAAGGGGCGGTGTTTAAGAGTATTTCACGGTCACACATCCTGGGTTCTCTGCGTCAATTTCAGTCCGGATAGTCAGACGATCGCAAGCAGCAGCCAAGATACTACAGTGCGGTTGTGGGATGTGCAAAGTGGTCAGTGCCGCAATGTGTTGCGAGGTCATTCGGCTTGGGTTTGGACAGTTGGCTTCAGCTCTGATGGTCAGTCTTTAGTGAGTGGCGGCAGCGATCGCACGGTGCGTCTGTGGAATGTACAAAACGGTCAGTGCCGCAAGGTATTGCAAACTCCCAGTGGAGTTTGGTCTGCCCGCTTTAGCTCCAATGATCAAACATTAGTCACTGGGCATTTTGATGCGGCTATCAGGCTATGGAATAGCCACAGTGGTGAGTGTCTTAAGACCTTTCAGGGACACACCGGTTGGGTCTGCTCAGTTAACTTCAGCCCGGATGGTCAAACTCTAGCAAGCAGCAGTTGGGACGCTTCGATTCGCTTATGGAATTTGCAAAGCGGTGAATGCCTCAAAGTCTTACAGGGTCACACAGGAGCAGTCTACTCCATCAGCTTTAGCCCCAATGGTCAGGTGATTGCTAGCGGCAGTCATGATGAGACTATTAAGCTATGGGATGTAAAAACAGGACACTGCATCAGAACGCTGAGAGCCGATCGCCTCTATGAAGGGATGAATATTTGGGGTGTTCATGGGTTGACCGCCGCGCAACAAGCCACATTGAGGGCATTAGGAGCAGTCGAATACTGATCCAATCTGTTAGTCCTCAGATTGGGTAAGAGAGAAATGTATTCTACTTTCATCGGTTCACTGCTTGCCGTGGCAGGCGATCGCCTGATTCAACGAATGCTGCACTGTGAGGACAATTAGGTGCAAAATTTTAAGCTTTTTTACCTTACTATTAATCTATCTTGGTGAGACAGCTCATTTCAGTATCATTCGTACTATACGAACTTAGGTTTGATGTAGCTCTAACCTTAAGTTTGATGTAACCCCAATGCTACAGGCTGCCTGACGATTGATCATTTTGTTACTTCAAATATAGACTCTGCATTGATGACAAATTTGGGTTTATTCCCTAAATTATGACTATGCAAAGGATTGTAGAAAAGGGGAAACCTCATAGTACTTCAGTGTAGTGAGTAATTTTTTCCTTTCTGCCACTATCTTCCTCACCCTCTGAAAATCAGCTTGGATTACTGGGGAAAGCGCTAGGCGATCGCGGGTAGTTGCATTGATCAACATCAAGTTTTGTAAGAGGTTCCCATGCAAAGAGTAGAACATTACTCATCAACTTATTCAACGCCTGTTCACGGACTTTCAGCTCGTGAATTGGAAGTTTTGAAACTCATGGTTGAAGGTCAAAGTAATCTTGAAATTGCAGCCCATCTATATCTGAGCCAGCACACTGTAAAGACTCATGTACGTAGCATCTTCAATAAACTTGGAGTTGGTCATCGTGTACAGGCTGCTGTGATCGCTTTGCGTCAGGGGTTAATTTAAGAGATAAAAGTTGCGGGTTCTCCCTTCAGAACACACTCACGCTTGTTTCAAACGCTGTAAGCGGACGGGGTAAGAACTGTAGAAGATTAAAAGGGCGTTGCTAAATGCGGGTATGATTTACGGACTCAATCCCCTCTGTAGGGGCATGGCATTGCCATGCCCCTATGAAACTCATATATCGTTGATATGACAGTACTATTGCTGGGGTAGGCAGGGGCTGTCGCTGTCGCGAATCGGCAAATATCACTGTGATTAAATAGGGATTACTGCACAGAAACACTTGCTGTCACAGCAGAGGTTGCTGCTTCAATAATCAAGTTAGCAACCTCTCTGGGTTGGGAGATATAGGACACGTGGCTGGCTTTGATTTCAGTTGTTTTAGCACCAATTCGGTCTGCCATAAATCGCTGAAGCTCAGGGTTAATAGCCTGGTCTTCCTGGGACACCAGATACCATGAGGGAATTGTTTTCCAAGCTGCGCTGTCTAATGATTGTCCAAAGGCTAGACTGGCAGGAGGTTTTTGCGTTACTGCCAACACTCGCGCCTCAACTGGTGACACGTCTTTGGCAAAGACTTCGTGAAACTTCTCACGATCAATGTAGAGAAATCCGGCTGTATCCGCAACAATTGCTGTGGCAAGCGGCGGTGGCGGAAATTTGCCAATTAACTGACCAACACTTTCGCCCGGACCCAATGCCCAACCAGCGATATAAACCAGTGCTTTCACTTGTGGGTTGCCATCCGCTGCCCCTGTAATTATGGCTCCGCCATAGGAGTGACCGACCGCTACGACGGGTCCCTCTTGGGCATCAATCACGCGTTTGGTTGTGGCAACGTCGTCTGGCAGAGAGGTAAGAGGATTTTGCACAGCAGTCACGGTATAGCCAGCCTGTTGTAAAAGCGGAATGATGTGTTGCCATGATGTAGCGTCAGCCCAAGCACCATGAACAAGAACGATCGACGGTTTATCTTTAGACATAAGGGTTACTCCTTCTGGGTGAATGCTTTATTCCTATTGAATTACTGAAATCCTTAAAATGGGCTTTGTTGCCCGCACAATTAACTTGAAACTGGTGAGATAACTAGCTAGCTGCGTTTGGTGTTATGCCATTACTGCTACAACCTCGTCTGTAGACAGAACTTGATTGGCGATATATCCAAAGTTGATCAGTGCTGCCTTATAGCCATCGCCTAGCTCTGGGTGTCGCGGAGCAGCAGTTGCATCCTTGACGACAAGTACTTCAAATCCTTGCTCAATCAAGTCACGCAGGTGCGCTTCAACACAAATATTTGCCAACATTCCCAGGAGAATGACTTTACTGATGTTGCGCTTACGCAGTTGTAGAACGAGATCGTTGCTCTGTGGTCCATAGGCTTTGTGAGGGCTAACCACAATGGTTTTGCCATCCTCAATGAAGGGCTTATAGCGATCAAGCCAATCAGCACCCGACCCTAAGAAACCGTCAAGGCTCAACGCACCCTTGCGATCGAATTCCCTGGATTCCAGCATCATGCGCTCCACGGTTCCGGCAAATTTCCAGCCATAATCCGTGGGGTAATAATAATGGGGGGAGATAAATACTTCAAATTCATTCTGCTTAGCAGCTTTGAAGATCCGCTCGATGTTTTCGATGGTCTGATTTTCCTTTACACTATCACCCACCAAATCCCAGGAGACACCTTCTCCATCTAAGACATCGTTTTGTGGATCAATGACAACTACTGCGGTGTCATTTTTGTTGATGTTCATGTTTTTTCTCCTTGCCTGTTAATGTTCATAATTTTTTCCTGACTGCAAGAACTTAACCCTCGCCGTTCGATATCTCACACTGTTGGAACGGTTCCACCGTCAATGACAAACTCAGACCCGTTGATGTAAGAAGCGCGATCGGATACCAGGAAAGCAACCAGTTCAGCAACTTCTTCAGGGCGACCCGGACGACCCATTGGAATTCCTCCGAGTAACTTCATCAGCCCAAGTCTTGCAGTCTCAAAATCTGTTCCTGCATTTGCAGCTAATTTCTCAATCCGTCTTGTGGTAGCCGATGTCTCGATGAAACCGGGAGCCACCGTATTCACTCGCACGCCTTTCGGGGCAACTTCTTTGGAAAGTCCTTTGCTGTAGTTGGTTAACGCTGCCTTTGCCGCAGCTAATGGCAAGGTTGCAAAAAGCGGTAGGGTGCGTTGGATAGAGGAGATATGAATGATGACGCCTGAACCTTGTTCTAGCATTTGGGGCAGAAACGCCCGATCTAATCGAACAGCAGCAAACAAATTGGCGCTGAATGTCTGCTGCCAATCTTCATCACTGAGGGCAAGTGCGCCACCAGTGGGTGCTGAAGAACCACCCACATTATTAATCAAGATGTCTACACTGCCGAGATGAGCGAACACTTCCTTGGTCACTTTTTCCACACCGTCAGACGTGCTGATGTCAGCCTGAATGAATAAATCCGGTGATTGCAATTCGTCAGGCTTTGAGCGAGCGGTTGTCATGACTTTTGCACCCGCTTGCCTCAGACGAGTGACGATCGCTTCTCCCATACCTTTGGTTCCGCCTGTTACCAGCACTCTCTTGTGAGATAACTCATTAGGATCAATTTGAATTGCTGTTATGAGCCTAAGCTCCTCGTTGGAGTACAACTTTGCCCAACGCCTGACCGGATTCAGCCCGTTGGTGTGCCTGAGCTACCTCAGAAAAATTGAATACTTTGGTATCCAACAAGGGGTGTACTTGTCCTGCATCCACCAGTTGAGCCACTTGGGTCAGAATCTCTCCCTGCCGCGATCGCCCCACACCATAGAGTATGGGAATGAGCCGATAAACCAGATGCAGAGTGAGTCCTTTGGTATGAAATAGGGTGAGATCTTGCTTAGAGGTAGAAACAACGAAGATGACGCGGAGAGGGGGGGACGCGGAGACTCCAATCACTGTTCTGGTTCACCGCCTCACCGTCTCACCGCCTCACCGCTTCCTATTGCAGATATTTCTTCAGTTCAGCAGCGGCTTGGACAAAAAGAGAACGGACTGATGGAAGCTCTGCTAAACCGTTAAGCAATCCGAAGTCATGAATCATACCGTTGTAGCGCACAGTTGTCACAGGTACTCCAGCTTCATCTAGCTTGCGTCCATACGCTTCGCCTTCATCGTGCAAAATATCGCTTTCGGCAATTTGAATTAATGCTGGAGGCAAACCTTTGAGCTGCTCAACCGTAGCTTGTAAGGGAGAAGCATAGATGTCTTTGCGCTTTTCTGGGTCAGCGATGTACATGTCATACATCCACTTCATCAAAGGTGTGGACAGGAACCGTTTGTCACCAAATTGGTGATACGAATCCGTTTCAAAATTAGCGTCCACAATCGGCCACATCAAAATTTGCAGCTTAATGTGCGGACCTCCCTTTTCTTTCGCCATCAATGTCGTTACTGTTGACATGTTGCCGCCGACGCTGTTTCCCACGATCGCCAGGTTTTTGCCATCAACTTCAATTTCCTCACCGTGCTCAGCAACCCATTTGGTTGCAGCATAGATCTCATTGATCGCTTGTGGATACTGAGCATCTGGCGTGCGAGTGTAGTTGACAAAGACACCCGAAAACCCTGAAAGTACAACAAGATCGCGAACCATGCGCTTGTGTGTTGGATAATCACCCAGCACCCAACCGCCACCGTGAATAAACATGAAAACCGGCAGTATACCTTTGACCCCTTCAGGTCGCACGATATTGAGTGTAATCGAATAACCGTCAGCGGTAATCGTCTTCTCAGACTCTTCAATGCCTGAAAGGTCTACGTTAACAGAAGCCTGTGCATCCACGAGGACTTGACGCGCTTCGAGGGGAGTTAATTTCTCTAACGCCACACCTGCTGAGTTCAGCCCCTTCAAAAATTCCTTCGTTCCTTGGGAAAGACGTGGATCATCTGCAACTTCCAAAATTTTCACCGCTTGTGAGTTTACTTGAGCAACCATGACGTTCTCCTTTTGTTGATAAATAGTGAACAATTTGTTGAAGTGGCACGTTCAACTGAATGACTTAACAGTGTTTGTTGATGAGCAATGATTGTAGACAACGCTTAAGCGATAGCAACGTGAGAGTTTGCAAATTTCCTTGAACTGCATTTTCATGGCTGGGATTTAGCGAATAACGATCCCAGCCCAACGTACGGTTTTAACGGAAGAACCTCAAACTTTAAAACTCCTGCCTGTGCCATTGGAAACTGTGCAGCAATCTCTTGCATCACCTCTAAAGTTGGAGCTTCGCACATGAGAACAGCACCACTCATGTCTGCAATGTAGTAGACCGAGCGCACAATCTCAGCAGAGTATTGTTGCCACACCATTTCTGCCTCAGCTTTGACGTAGGGCAGCACTTGTTCCATTGCCACACCTTCAGCAACTCGCGCTAATACTAAAAACTGCATTCTGCTTTCCTTGGGTTTAGGAATACTTGTGAAGTCAAGAACGGTGTATCCAGTCACAAAGGCACGAGAAGAGAAATCAAAGTAGCGTTTCTTTGCTCTTATCAGGCAGGGACGGGTTGGAGTCGTGACGCAAGGAATTGGGTAATATGGTTTGCGATCGCATCCCCATCTTCTTCCAGGGCAAAATGTCCGGTATCGAGTAAATGGAGCTCAACGTCTTTCAGATCGCGCTGGTAGGGATAAGCACCTTTGGCAGGGAAGATGTAGTCATTCTTGCCCCAGACAATCAGAGTGGGTGGCTGATATTTGCGGAAGTACTCTTGCCATTGGGGATAAAGTGGTGGATTGGTGCCATAGCTATACAGCAGTGTTAATTGAATGTCAGCGTTTCCGGGGCGATCGAGGAAATGTTGATCCATCGTCCAGGTATCCGGGCTAATCACCTCAGGATTGCGAACGCCGTTGGTATATTGCCATTTCGTTGCATCCAGGGTCACAAGGTATTTGAGCTTGTCCGCATTCTCAGGAGAACGATCTTGCCAATATGCCTTAATTGGGTCCCAAAACTCCCGCAGACCTTCCTCGTAAGCATTCCCATTTTGCACAATCAGGGATTGCACCCGCTCTGGATATTTGGCAGCAATCCGATAACCAATGGGAGCACCATAATCCATCACGTAAAGACTATATTTTTTAAGGTCGATTGCAGTAATAAACTTCTCCACGATCTCAGCCAGGTGGTCAAACGTATAGTCAAATTCATCCACGGTTGGCATCGAACTGTTGCCGTAGCCTGGATAGTCGGGTGCAACGAGATGAAATTTATCCGCAAGCGCAGGGATCAGATTGCGGAACATGTGAGAGGACGTTGGAAAGCCGTGCAGCAGCAGAATGGTCGGATTATCACGAGAGCCAGCTTCCCGGTAGAAGATATCTAAACCATCGATCGAAACGGTGCGATATGTAGTCATGAAATTACTCCTTGTTTATAGTGAAGTTGAAGTGCTTGCGTGGAGGATTAAAAAATTAAATGCGTTCCCACACCAACTCAAAGACTGTTTCAACACCATCAGTTAAGACCGGCGACGTTCTTAGCGTCACTTGACTCTCACTTAAAGTAAACGTGCGAACTAACGCTGTACCCACCCGATTAGGAATCGATGCAATTTCGAGCTGGTGAATCACTGTGTTTCCACTCAAGGTATATGTTCCTGCGTATGCACTGAAGGTCGTGAATGCTTGAGCCAGCTCTTCTACGGGTAGAGCATGCATCTGGGGACTCAGCGGTGATTGAACCTCTTGACTCAGTGGTGAGCGATCGCTCCTGGCAAACATCACCATCATGTGACCATCTGATGTATACGTGATGTAACCAACGGGGTAAGTACCATATACATCTGGAGTCGCCGTTCCATTAGCATGAATAGCCGTTGCAGAGATTAACTTCCACATACCAATGAGCGGGTTATTCTCACTTGGTGGTGTAGTCATACTGTTTAGCCATTGCTTGATGGTCTTCCGCTGGAGTAATGGGTCTCAACACAAAATCAAACTCGCTCGTGTAAAATGGTTTACTCTGATTGTGCGCCTTTTCGTCTGATGCTTCGTGCTTTTGCAATTGAATGATCGCCGATCGCACTGAAAAGGTTGTATCTGAATCCAGGTGAGGATCGCCAGCAATAAAAATTTGGGATGTTAGCGGAGTATACTTCGGAGCGCTGACTTTGAAATGAATGTGAGCCGCCCGCCAGGGATGTCGTCCTAGCAATCGTAGCAACTCACCAGATGGACCACTATCTGGCACCTTATAACCGAGTGGCACCACCGTTTCAAACGTATACTTGCCGCTGGCATCTGTGGTGAAACGTCCCCGAAAGTTTCCCTGTGGCTGAGATGGATCTTGAATGTCATACGCTCCCTTGGAATTGGGTTGCCAAACATCCATCACAGCATTAGCGATCGGCTGACCATCTAAGTCTAAAACCCTGCCTGATAGAAAAAGTGTGTCTCCTTCTGCATCAATACCCAGGCGATCGCCCATCTGCCATTCTGGTGCATTCGGCACATACAGGGGTCCTTCTAAGTTGCCTTCTGTACCGCAATGGGTATCGTGCAGCAATTCTACCAACTCTGAGATCCCGAGTAGATCCGTTAACAGATGGATTTCTCCAATGGGAATCTCCTGGGTGTGATGACTTGCCTGGTTGAGAAAATCACGTCCTTGCTGCAATTCTGCCTCAGTCAGATTTACCTCACGCACAAACTCATGCAAATGTCGAACTAGGCTTGTGTAAATTTCATACAGTCGTGGGTGAGATTTACCGCGATCGCCATGATCAATGACAGCTTGAGTAATGGTATCAAGAGTAATTTTCTGCATGATTGAACTCCTTTGCATTTGCAGCATAACTGACGGTCGTTTTACGGTGACTAGCCCGGTAGGGGTTGCCATGTGGAGAAGTTGGCAAGATGTACCCAGTAGGCAGTTAACCCAATGTAAGCAAAGACGAAAGCTGCTGCAATCAGCACAATTCCTCCAATCGTTCGCAAGAGCCGGCTTTCTTTGATGTAGAGAGTTGGTGCAGCAAAAACTCCGCCTAAGCCAACTAAAATAAAACCAGTTCCTGCCAGCAGAGAAATCTGTGTTAATCCCAAGTTGATAATGCGAACGCCAATGAGAAGGGATACAAGCCCGGCAAAGAATCCGTAAATGCCCAGGGTTAGTAATTCCCAGCCCATTGCGAGAGTCAGGGAAGTTCCAACAAATAAAATTCCAAATAGAACTGTTGTTTCACCAAAGGCAATATTGAAACTGCCAGGAACGGGCCAGGTCAGCGTCATATGTAACCCAGTGAGTAACGCTATCGCCCCGACAATACCGAAGCCTGGAATCCAACGTCTTTGGTTTGAGCTACCTAGACCAAAATACAGATAGGCCGCCAACAGAGCGAGCCCAGCTGTCAGGTTAATGAGCATGAGTGAAATGTAATCAATAAACATTAGACCTCCAAATGTCTAGTTTTGTCAGGATTTATCCTGACGGCGGACTTGCTCCTGGAAATAGTCACGCCAACTGTCGGGTAAAGCTTCTAATTGAGCAGCACGGTGAAGTAACTCTGGATTGTCCTGCTCCCGTACGTAAAGTCGAGTGATATCAGCAACTGTGATGTTATTGTCGTTTCGGCTCACTAACTCTAGAGTATCTCCGGCTCCAACTTCGCCCTCTTGCAAAACTTGGAAGTAAAATCCGGTGCGCCGACTCGCAAGGAATCGCTTCACCATATCGGGTCGCTCAAACCGAATCCCCAGTTTGTAGCAGGGCAAGCGCGGTTGGGTCACCATTAGATGAACACTGCCAATCTGAAAGCGATCACCAATGTTCAGTTCCTCTTCCTTTAGCCCAGTGGTCGTAAAATTTTCACCAAAGATGCCTAACGGTAGCTCTGTGTTAGGTAATTCACTTTGCCAATAGTCGTAATGCTCGAACGGATAGACATAAATTGCCTTATCTGCTCCACCATGAACGGTGAGATCTGCCTGCCCATCACCGTCCAAATTGAGCGATCGCACCATCACGCGATCGCTGACTGGCTCTTTGAAAATTCCAGTTGTTACGGTTTTTCCTTTCCAGGTTACTTCACGTGGAAGCCCGACATTGACAGAGATGAGTTTCATCTTTGGCTCCGTAGTTTTCGGTTCTGAAGAAGTGGCAGTCTTCTACAGCAGTACATTTTCTGTACTTCAGCTCTGCAATCCTTGTATGACCTAATTTAAAGAACTCAATCAAATTTGTAGTCCATTTAAGGTCCACAGTTTAAGCAACATATTGGTCAATGGTTGGTTAATCCAGGGTACTGGTTTAGATCAAACTTAAGTTCAGGTTGGCATCAAACCCTAAGTTCTTTTATCGACCGAATCTGGTTCATGCGCTACACTAACTTACACCAAATCTGGTTGATCAACTGGATTGAATACAAGCGCCAACAGGAACGCGACTTTACCAGCTCGTTTGGCGCTTAACGAAAAGAATGTTGAGCAGAATGATATCCGGTAAATAGTGTCGCCATTTGAACGCAGAAAGAGTAGACATCGCAAAGGGAGCAGTCGTGTTTGAAATAACCTACCTTACCACTAACTAGTTTTTGCAACACAACCGTCTCATGTAGAGGGTAAATCTCCAGGCGCACCAAGCAACTCGTCTCCAATCTCAGCAGAGATATGTCCAAACAGCGCCATGTCTGGTGGTTCTGTCTCATCCACTGTCCCCACTGCTGCGATCAGCCGAGCAAAGGCACTGGGCGCAGCAACGACCAACCCACGCGCTGGTTTATCACCGACTACAGCAACCACATGCGGTACGCCTGGAGAAATCAGGTAATTTTCACCAGGACCCAGCACAATCTTGTCTTCACCAGCCCAAACCGTAAACTCTCCTTCCAGCACATAGAGCTGTTCAGAGTAGCGGGTATGACGATGAGGAGGAGGCTGTGTGCCAGGTGGGAAGTAGCCCTCAATCAGATCGTATTTACCTCCAGTCGTAGTGTGATCAGCAACGATAGTAAGATGAGTACCAAAAAACCAGAGAGGTTGTGCCATGATTCTCCTGTTCAAAATCAGGTTAAGTGAGCAAGCATAACGATCGGTAGCACCAACAGCAAAGAGGATGAAGTTTGGAGCTATACAAGACGGTTGAAGCTGTAATGCAATTTTTTGAACTATCCTAGTCTCATTCAACTGTGGTCGATTGTTAGATAGACAAGCGTTCTGGACTTTGAACATTCAACCCACGGGGGCTAGTTTGCGCTGTGCGGCTCGCTTTAATGAAATCCGCTGCCTTCTCGCCGATCATGATGGTCGGTGCGTTCGTATTTCCTGAGATGATTGTCGGCATGATGGAGGCATCGACAACTCGCAACCCCTCAACTCCATATACCCGTAGTTCAGGATCTACGACTGCCATCGGGTCAATGCCCATTTTGCAAGTGCCAACAGGATGCCACACCGTGCTGCCATTGTTGCGGATGTAAGCTTCGAGGGCTTCATCACTTTGGACTTCAGCACCCGGAGCAATTTCTACACCGCGAAACTCATCAAAGAAGCTGGTATGAAGCAATCGACGCATTAATTTAATTGCGAAAACGAGCTTTTGTGCATCGGTTTCACATTGCAGATAGTTCATCTGAAACATCGGTGCGTCTTTGGGATCAGATGATCGTAAGCCGACACTGCCAATGTTTTGAAGACGGGTCAAAGAAACTGCACCAGTGAATGCCCAATCAGGCTGGGGATATCCAGGTGGTACGAACAGATTGGGACCGAAGAAAAACTGAAGATCTGGTCTAGCCTCCGAATTCTCCTCACTATGCAAAAAGAATCCAGCTTCCGCGATACTACTGGTGCTTGCCGGATGTAAATCCTGAGTTGCCTGGTATGACACAGGAACGAGAAGATGGTCTTGGAGGTTTTGACCAACCCCTGGCAAATCAGCGACAACAGAAATTCCCAATGCTTGCAACTGTGCGGTATCCCCAATCCCGGAAAGCATCAGCAGCTTGGGCGAATCGAACGTACCCGCACTTAAAATCACCTCCCTGTTGACCCTGACCTGGTGCAGCATTCCCTCGTGCAGATATTCCACCCCAACGGCGCGAGTTCCCTCAAACAACAATCGAGTCACCAGTGCGCCAGTGGTTACAGTTAGATTGGGACGCTGAAGAATGGGCACAAGGAAAGCAGCCGCAGTACTGTGTCGCTTGCCATCTTTAATAGTGTATTGATAAAGTCCCACCCCTTCCTGTTGTGCACCGTTGAAATCAGAATTGTAGTCATAGCCGAGTGCCACCGCTGCGTCGATAAAGCGTTGGGATACGACGTTCGGGGAAATCGGATCGGTGACGCTCAACTCTCCATCAACCCCATGAAATTCAGAGTTCCCGCGCTGCTGGTGCTCCGATTTCTTGAAATAGGGCAAGACATCCTGGTAACTCCAACCGGGATTTCCTAATGACTGCCAGTGGTCATAATCGTGATGATTGCCCCGAACGTAAAACATGAAATTAATCGAGCTGCTGCCACCCAAAACTTTGCCACGGGAAGAAAAGACTTTGCGGTTGTTCAGGTAGGGTTCGGGTTCAGTAAAATAGCCCCAGTCCACCTCAGTGCCAAGTAGGTTGACGCATTCGGCCGGGATAAAAAGCTCTGGTTTCGTATCTGGGTTACCTGCTTCGAGGAGTAACACCGTTGTGTTGCTGTCTTCGGTCAGACGGTTGGCGACTACGCAGCCTGCCGAACCGGCACCAATCACAATGTAGTCATAGTGAGTCATGACAGCCTCCTGAGTTGTCTGCAAGGGTTCATTTTTGTTATTGCGCGGCATATTCACTGTTAGCCGCGATTCCTTTAGAGTTGCGTTCCGTGCTAGCGCTTGTCCTGACAACGCTAAGTGAGAATAGCTGCCATCAACTGCTCCATGTCCCAGCCGCTGGTGTATCGAGTTCCATTGATAAATAGTGCTGGAGCATCCGTTACTCCACTGAGTAATCCACTTTCGAGATCTTGACTGATGCGATCGGCGTGTACTCGTCTCGATATATCTCTCAAAAATTGAGGAATATCGAGTTCGAGATGGTTGGCATACTCTACTAGATAGCAATCTTCTAATGCTTGCTGATGATTGAACAACATGTCATGCATCTGCCAAAACTTTCCCTGTGCTCCCGCTGCTGCCGCTGCCATTGCAGCCTTTTGGGCGTGAGGATGGATCTGAGGCTGAGGAAACTGCCGGAACACAAAACATAGATAGTTCTCCTCAGCCAAGGTCGTATCAAGCTGTGTTTGAACTGCCTTGATCAAGGCGTGAAGTTCTCCACAGGTAGGGCATTGATAATCCCCATATTCGACGAGCACAACCCTGGCGCTGAGCGGTCCTTGCCGATAGTCTCGCTCAGAAGGCGGTATAGCTAACGGGTTGTGGTCGTCGGATGGTTCAATTGAGGTGTCTTGACTCATTCTAAACCTGCGAAGAAAAGAGCTTTTATCGTACAAAAAGCAATGTGAAATCTCTTTCCTCTAAACCTAGAACCGTTTGTATAATCCTAAGTTAAGGGATTAACTTAAATCTGTCGTCAACTCAAAGTTCTTATTTGCAGTAACAGAAAGATTGCTCACCGGGTTAGTCCAGGGTATTGAGGTCATATCAAACTTAAGTTCAGGTTTACGTCACCGCGACGCAGTCAGTCGAGTCATCAATTGACGTTCTTAGCGAGGCAACGGTTGTGATAACTGAGAGAAAGCATTGGAACTGGACAAGGCTAGCAGGTTGGTGCATCAGTGGGGCGATCGCCAGCATCCAAACTCCTGCCCTTGCCCAGCTTAATCTCACGCCTGACACGGCTCCTGATCGTGACCTGGAAACTCGCATTGAGAGACTAACGCCAACAGTTGATCAAGTTCGTGGAGGAACTCAACAGGGTTCTAATGTTTTTCATAGCTTTGAGGAGTTCAATATTCCCGAAAATCGTTCTTTGTACTTTGAAAACTTAAGTGGAGTTAGAAACATCCTGAGTCGAGTGACTGGATCTGATCCATCTGATATTGAGGGGACTTTGGGCGTAGGAGAACCCGGCAACTTAGGTAACGCTAACTTGTACTTAATTAATCCTAATGGAATTATTTTTGGCCCAAACGCTCGGTTAGACGTCAATGGATCATTCGTCGCTACAACGGCTAACGCGATGGAGCTAGGGAGACGAGGGCTATTTAGTGCTTCTCAGCCGGAGACCTCATCACTACTCAACGTCACACCTACTGCGTTTCTATTTAACCAAATTGCGAATCAGCCGTTAAACTCCATCACGGTAAATGGTGAGTTAACTGTGCCTACGAATCAAAGCATTCTGCTTGTAGGTGGCAATCCGTTTCCAAGCGATACTGCAAGCGGTAGAGTACTGTTCAACGATGGGCTACTGAAAGCGCCAGCAGGACGAGTAGATGTCGCCGCCGTTGCAGAGCCAGGTCGAGTTGGACTTGACATTCAAAGTGGTCTCTTGTTTCTGCGATTTCCAGATAGTTTAGCGCGATCGCCCATCACCTTAATCAACGAAAGTACGATCGACGTGAGAGAGGCACCTGGAGGCGCTATTGCCATCTATGCGAGTGACTTCAACCTGCTCAACACCAGCTTTTTGCAGGGAGGCATTGGTCAAAATGCTGGTTTCGTCGGAGAGCAAGCCGGGGATGTTGTTGTGAATGCATCGGGTCGCGTTTTTCTGAATCAGGGAAGTGCGATCGGCAACTCTATACTGCAAGGCTCTACGGGGCGGGCGGGCGATATCATTGTCACTGCAAATAACCTACATCTAGACGGCAGCAGCCCAACTGAAGGTTTGACTAGACTTGTCAGCCGACTCAGACCTGGCAGCTCTGCCAATCCTGCGGCGGAAGGACGAGGCGGTGATATCCTTGTTTCTGTGAGCGATCGCGTTTTACTCACCAATGGTGCTGCTATTAGCACTACTACCGATGGCATTGGAGATGCAGGCGACATTCAAGTGAGAGGCGATCGCATTCATTTTGACGGACAGACTGAAAACTTTGTTTTTGACCCAGAAGTGCCTGAGGAACGCTTTCGCTCTGAAAGCGCTGTTTTTAGTGCTGTTCGGGGACAGGGCGATGGCGGTCAGGTTCAGCTAGAAGCGCGATCGATCCGCTTTACTAACGGCGGCGGCGTAAACACCAGTACTTTAGGTGAAGGAGATGCTGGCAGTGTTACTGTGATTGCGGACGACATTGTTTTGCAGGGGGTTGGCGCTGACTCTCAGTTTCGCTTCAGCGGCATCTATAGTCGGGCTGAGACAAATGCAGAGGGGGGCGGCGGCGGTGGTGTGATTCGCATTCAAACAGGGTCGCTGTCTATTCTAGAGGGTGCCACTATTACGGCTGCAACGCTAAGTGAGGGAGATGCTGGTAAGTTATTTGTCACTGCTGACAGATTTATCCGGGTGAGCGGAGTAAATGCAGACGGAAGTCAAAGCCAGTTAAACTTCAACACCTCAACCGCGGGGGACGCAGGGGAGCTAGAAATCAACACTCCTCGGCTGATGGTATTAGACGGAGCAAACGTTTCTGCCCTAACTTCTGGAGCAGGACGAGGCGGCATTTTAGAGGTCAATGCAAGTGAGTCGATTGTGGTAGACGGACGCGGTAGCCGTCTCTCATTTGATACCTTAGGGAGCGGTGATGCACGAGGAATCAGGCTAGAAACAGAGAATTTGCGGGTGCAAAATCAAGGCATCGTTACAGTGAGTAATGGGCAAAACGGTACAGGGAATCCGGGAAATTTAACCGTGTTTGCAAGAACAATTACCCTGCAAGATCAAGGTTCTCTTAGGACTGAAACGCGCTCAGGCAGCGGTGGCAACATTGACCTGAATGTGGAGGAGTTAACGCTACTGCGAAATCGCAGCCTGATTTCTGCTTCTGCAAGTGGGTTTGCGAATGGTGGCAATGTCACGATTGAAACTCCTAATGGGTTTGTGCTTGCTGTTTTGTCTGAAGACAGTGACATTGTAGCCAGTGCTGATGCTGGAAATGGTGGAGCTGCCCGCGCTAGAGCAGCTGGAGTGTTTGGCTTTCGCCAGTTTCGGGAACAACGAACCCGTGAAAGTGATTTCACGGCAAGCTCAGTTCTGGGAATCGATGGAACTCTAGACATCGATACAGAGGAACGCGAATTTGAAGAGCTAGAAGGCACTCCAGTCACGGCTGAAATTGCTCAAGGCTGTACGGCAAGGGGCAACCAAACCCAAAGTGAGTTTGTTGTGACAGGGCGCGGTGGGTTACCGTCTAGTTCAGATGAGGCGATCGCCCCGGATGCCGTTCAAGTTGACCTGGTTACTCGTACGGTTGAGGAGGTAAATTCCGCTGAGGGCGATCGCTCTAACAACTCTGAAGAGAATACAGAGCAGGATAGAAATCAAATCATGCTTCAAACCCATGCTCCAGTTGTAGAAGCTCAAGGCTGGATGCTGGATGCTAATGGTGAAGTCGTTCTCACTGCGGCTGTACCCCTCACTACATCTCAAAACCCCTGGCATCCTGTTGGTTGTCATGCCTCTCAGTGAGAATTCCGCTAAGTGTAAGAATTCCGCTAAGTAGAGGAGGGAAAAAGGTGAGAAACAGTCAAGCCTCAAAAAACCGCTTACTGCGACGCTTGCCGAGGTACATGCAGGTGAGAGTGCGGTGTTTAGCAACATCGCTGTTTCTGGTAGTTCTGTTTTTAGGAGCAGCGATTCTACCAACTTTCGCCCATGTCGTCACTGAGAATTTAGTGGTTCAAAGTTTGCCTGATGCAGAAATGCTAGACCAGCAGGGGCGGCAATTCTATCAGACAGAACAGTTTGCCGAATCAGTTTCAGTTTGGCAACGGGCAGCGATCGCCTTCCAATCTACGGGAGATGTGTTGGATCAGGCAATGGTGTTGAGTAACCTTTCTCTCGCTTATCAGCAGCTTGGACAGTGGGATGAAGCGGAGGAAGCAATTCGGCAGGCGATCGTTCTCACTTTTAATTCCTATCAAGGGGAGCGATCGCCAATTCTAGCTCAGGCCCTAGATGTGCAGGGTCGTTTGTATCTATCGCGCGGACAGGCTGAGTCTGCGGTTGAAACTTGGCAGCAGGCAGCCGATATTTACATTCAGTTAGGTGACGAAACTCTACTCACTCGCAACCAGATCAACCAGGCTCAAGCGCTGCAAAGTTTAGGATTTTATCGTCAGGCACAGGAGCAATTGCGCGAAATTGAGCAAACGCTGCAAAGTCAGCCTGATTCTGTGCTGAAAGTGACTGGGCTACGGAGTTTAGGTAATGTTTTGCGAGTCATGGGCGATTTGGAAGGAGCGCAACAGGTGTTGCAGAAAAGTTTTTCGATCGCAGAATCAATTTCGGACCCTCAAGCTATGAGTGACACATTACTTAGCCTCGGTGATGTTGTCCGGACGCAACAAGACTATCCGACTGCTTTAACGTTTTACCAGCAGGCTGCTGAGACGGCACCTGCACCCCTACCGCGAATCTCGGCTCAACTGCGTCAGTTTAGCCTCTTGCGAGAAAATGAACAGCTAGCAGGTGAAGGGGGTAACACGGCTGAGAACTTATTTCCTCAAATTCTACAGCAGCTTGCGGATCTGCCGCCCAGTCGTAGAGCAGTTTATGCTCGGATCAATTTGGCTGAAAGCATGATGGGAAGTAGAGATTGGGAAGTAGGGATTGGGCAGGGGTTTGATCAGGTGGTTGGACTGCTGAATACGGCGGTGCAGCAGGCTAGGAAGTTGGAGGATTCACGGGCAGAAGCGTATGCGCTGGGCGTGTTGGGGGAGGTCAATGAACGTCATCAACGGTGGGGTGAAGCGGAGGATTTGACCCAGGAAGCATTGTTCATTGCTCAACAGATTAATGTCCCTGACCTTGCTTATCGGTGGCAGTGGCAGTTGGGACGGTTGCTAAAGCAGCGGGGGGAAGAGGAGAGGGCGATCGCCGCTTATCAAACTGCGGTTGAGAATCTTAACCTGGTTCGCAATGATTTACTCTCTATCGATTCAGAGGTGCAGTTCTCCTTTCGAGATGATGTGGAACCTGTCTACCGAGAACTGGTGGAACTGTTGATCACAAGTGGCAACGATGAGGTGAGGCAAGATTATCTTGAACAAGCGATTCGACAGGTGAATGCCCTTCAGGTGAGTGAATTGGAGAACTTTCTGCGCTGTAATTTGGCGATCGCCACAGACATTCCTCAGGTTGATCCAACGGCAGCAATTTTTTACCCAATCATTTTGCCCAATCAGCTAGCAGTAATCTTGAGGTTGCCAGAAACGGGGCAGCTACAGATTCACATCAATGCGATCGCCCAAACCGAGGTTGAGCAAACCTTAGACCAATTACGGCAAGAACTGGGACGACAGTATGTGTCTCCAGAAGGGGAAGCTTTATCGCAACAGGTTTATGACTGGCTGATCCGTCCGTTTAGTTCAGCGCTCGCAGCAAGCAATGTAGAAACACTGGTGTTTGTTTTAGATGCTGCATTACGCAATGTGCCAATGGCAGCACTGCATGATGGGCAGCAGTATTTGGTTGAACAGTATGCGATCGCCCTCACTCCTAGCCTGCAGTTATTCGCCCCTGAACCACTCACCAAAATTCGGCTCAATGCTTTGACTTTTGGGCTTTCTGAGGTTAGAAGTAACTTTCCGCCTCACCAAAACTTTACTCCTCTTCAAAACGTAGAGACAGAACTGCAAGTCATTCAGGCTCAGATTCCAAGTGAGGTCTTTCTGAATCAGGAGTTTACTCAAGCAGCGCTGGAAGAACAGGTTAGCACTGAGCCGTTTTCTGTGGTTCACTTAGCAACACACGGTCAGTTTAGTTCTGACCCACAGCAAACTTTTGTTTTAGCCTGGGATGGTCAAATTGATGTCAACACACTAAGCAGCATCTTGCAGCGTCGGGACCAAAGCAGCACAGAGGCGATCGAATTACTCATCTTGAGTGCCTGTCAAACTGCTGATGGTGATGATCGTGCCACATTGGGTTTAGCTGGAATCGCTGTGCAATCGGGCGCACGCAGTACACTCGCCACATTGTGGAACATTGATGATCGAGCTACGGCTGAGCTAATCAGTCGCTTTTACCAGGAGTTATCCAGTTCAGGTACGCCCATCACCAGAGCCGAAGCACTCCGCCGCGCCCAAGTTGCGCTGATTCAATCTGGCTATCCAGAACCTCTCTTCTGGTCGCCTTACGTCTTAGTCGGAAACTGGCTGTGAGGTGCAGCAGTCTAGCAAAGGAGAATTGGTGATCGCCCCCAGCCCAACGGAATCGAGCAAACTAGTCCAATCAGTCTGTGTTGTAGAATTTGAGTCAGTCTGCGTTGCAGAATTTGAGTGAGTGGGACGCAATGCTGTTGCCTCAGTCAGCGCATCATGCCAGACTCCATGCTCGGCGTAAGCTCTAATTCGCTCTTGAGGAGATGTTGCTGCTGCAAGCTGACGGTTTAGCGCTGAATCGGGCTGAATCCGTTCAACAAATCCTTCTACGGCGGGACCTTGTCCCGGTTCCCCAGTCAACTCAACTTGAAAAACCCAGCGATGAACCTGATTCACCTCCAGAGAGTGAGTTAATTGAACGCCGATAATTCCAGATTCACCATTGAGGGAAACCTGCTCCGTATGAATGGGGCGATGGTTTTGATCTAGCAGCACAAATTTTGCGGAGACAGCAGAATTGCTCAATACAAATTCTGCGGAGACAGCAGAATTGCTCAATTCAGGCGGCAAATAAAACCAGAAAGTAGGGGTGTCATCGACGGTCAGCGCTAATAGTGAGTTTGGCTCAGAACAGCTCTGCGTTTGAGTGATGAGAGGTTCGCTACTGGGTACTAACGCAATCAATCGATTTAAACAAGAGCCAGGAGAGCGAGAACCCGTTGAGGTTTGACGGGCAGGTCTGCCTGTGTTCTCAAAGCCATCCGTTTGACTTGAGAAGTTAAAAATCAATGGTTCAGACAATGGTTCAGAATTTACAGAGCTGGAGGAATCACCTGACTGTGCCCAAACCAACACGGGCTGTAGCGGTACTCCTGTTAGCGCGACAGCTAATACAGAAATCCAGAATGTACGGTGAAGTAATAGGATCTTACTCATGATTTTAGGGGAATTACTCAATTTTAAATTCGTAATATAAGTGAGTTATTTAATTTCATTAGCCTCGTTCTAATACCAAATCCGTCTGTAGAGTAACGGTATCGGTAAGGGCGAAGCATTCGGTCACAATCCCTGTCACTGAAGCACAATTCTTTTGCCGAATGCTTCGCCCTTACACCAAATAGTGCTTCTTTACGAGATGGATTCCGTACAAGGCTTTACTTAGGAACGAGGTCTAAAGATTTTGTTATCTTAATCGTCTTATTTGAGTCGCTACACCTCCGCTTGAAATGATTAGCGCAAGAGCAGCAGGAACTAGAGGCAACCAGCCACCCCACAGCAGAAACATAAAACACACTCCATGTAAGATGACAAGACTCAAACAAACTGAGAGTCCTAATTTAAAGGTAGCCATGTTTGTTGTTCTTGAGAGTGAATATTTTTGGAAGGGCGACCGCCACCTCCACACCAGCATTCCTCCAATTCCAGCCCAGAACCCAATCCAGACGACTTCGAGCCCCTGTGGTAGCCACCACAGGGGCGATCGCTGATCGAGAACAGCACTAATGATCTGACTAATCATGTGCGCCTGAATCACAACCCCCGGCATTTCAGCCTGAATAAGCCCACTTCGGTAGGGCGTTGGATGTGAATCAACGTTGTCTATCGTGACTCCAATTAAAATAATGCGATCTTTAACCAGTTCTGCAAGCTGTGAGTTGCCAAGCGAACCATCCAAGATTTGCCGAAGCGGAATCTGGGTGAAAGCGGCCGAGCGGTAATTGAGCAGCGTCTGATATCCGTTTGCCTCAGCAGTCGAGAGTTGATATCCGCCTGTATTGAATTCCAGTTTTGGAAAGGAAAACCCTCCAACCTGTAGCACGCCAGCTTCTGTAAACTGTAGCGGCAGCACCTTTAACTGTTCTAAATAGGCTGTTGCCGCTCGCAAACTAAGGGATTGATTGGTCGGACAGTATGAGTCCGATGCCATTCCCAATAGATGGCGACGAATTACGTTATCGGGGTCAAGCACTGAATTGGTGAACCCTAAACGCTCGGCTGGCATATCCGGTGGCGGCAGAATTTGCTCATCATCTGCTTGACCCATTCGACAAACACTAATGATGTTTTCGCGTTGCTCTAAATAGGCTGCCAAACTCGGTTCAAACTCAAACTCATGATAAATGTCTGAAGCAATGATGCGGGGCTGATGCGGCTCTAGTTTTTGCAGCAGTTGAGCAAATGCCTGGTCAGAAAGGGATCCTTTTCGCTGCATACCTCTCTGCTCCTGATACTGCACATCTGCATCATCAATGGTGACAATAAGCAGTCGGTTATCGGGCGGCTCGGCGGGACGTAGCTGCATGAGTTGATCAAATGCCCGCAACTCAAAGGGTTGCAGTACTCCAAGCGATCGCACACCCACTACCAGGCTGGTCGCCAATACGCTAACCAGGCAAACCATCCTGATTCTTGAAAAGATTCTCTGTCGGCGCTGTTTTTTGGGCTGGGAAGGGGTTGCAGTTGTGGGGAGAATTTGAGGCGGTTGAGGTTGAGGCTGTAAGTGAGATGATCCAGCTTCGTCTACCTGCCCTCGTAAGCTCTGCCAACTCGGAGGAGACTCAGCCGGGTTCTGGCAAATCATGGGTAGCCACGTCGCGCAAGGATAGTTGTCTTCTAGCCCTTGCAGCCGCTCTCGTGCCTCTCGCACTGAGACATAAAGTGGTTGTCCTCCGGCAAAGGCAGCTAGAAAATGCCGCAAGAAAGTTTGAGCGACTTCATCAGGTACAGGTTCCCGCATGACAATCACCTGGGGAATGTGCAAATCCGCTAGGGATTGGGCTAATCCTAAACCATCACAAGAGTTGAAAATAGCAAGTTTCAAACCCTGGGCGATCGCCCGTTTGAGCGCGTATCTCAACTGTTCAAGGGTGAGGCGATCGGTTTGATTAAGTTGCAGCAGTCCTTTCTCACTACCGAAATCATCACTAGAGCTGTGACCTGCGTAAAAGAGAATATCCCAGCCTTGCCAGAGGTATTCATTTAACTCTTCCAGCGTTGGCTCTACTAAAAACTCAATTTCGGCATCGCTTGCAAGTTGCTCTAAGGCAACCCGATCCTTCTCAACATCAATTGCCTGACTGTTACCCAGAATGGCTAGGATTTTAACTTGAGAAGAATTCCGATTTATCGGTAGTCGATTTGGACGCTGATAGCTTGATGTACTCAGGGCCATTTCTGCTTTAGGATAATCCTCAAAAAGCTGCCAGAGATGCCAGGGCAAATGTCGCAATAGGGGATCGTTAGTTTCAATGATGAATCGCACCTGATCAGACGGCGCTAGCTGCGTTCGGAGCGACTGATCAATGCTGTGAAACGGCTCTGAATTTAACCAGTGATTCAATTGATCGAATAGCTGCTGACATAAGTCACTGAGTTCAATTTCAGACACGTTGGTAACATCTGCTGTCTCAATTTCTAGACGCAGCTCAAAGTCCAACCGTTGATAGAGCGCCAAATAAAGCAATCGCCACCGTCTGTAGAGTTCTGCCAACTGAGGAGCTGCGGCTAAACGCCCTATAAACTTCATTGGGTAGATGTCACTTTCGTCCCACAACTGAGCCGTAACGGACGCAAAGCCCTTACTTAAATTTCCTTCTCCGAGACTCAGGACAATTAACTTAACCATCACAACCTAAACAGTTCGCGATCGGACTTTAACCCTCAAACTTTAATCATCAAATTGTGAACATCTCCGTCAAACAAGTTTCATGGAATGCAACCTGAATGTCAAAACACTCTCCAGGCATTCCTCGAAACCTTTTGAGTTGAATGTAATTATCGTGGCTGCGCGATCGCACCTCTTGCAGCATTTCCCCGGATGGTGAGAGCAAACTCATTCTCAGGTCTGCGGGCAGATAAGTTTCTCCTCCCATGGGATGCATCTGGACTAAAATCTCCATTTGCAGCTTTGCTTCAGATGCGTTGATCTGTCCTGCGCTCGGCATGATTGCGACCATTAGCGCAACCGATCGCTCCTTCAGGCTTAACCCCAGGTCAATCAGCTTAGCTCGCTTCACCGTTGCCTCACTCAGGCGATCATTTCTAAGACTGACGGCAAAATGAGGTTGCCCAGGGAGTAAGAGTGAGTCAAGCGATCGCCAACTTGTTTCAAATAGGTTTTCAAGCCACTGGCTTAGATTCACCCGTTCATTCACCTGAGGGTTTGCCGATGGATTTGAGAAGACAGCAGGTGCAGATTGGCTCAAATGCTCTAGAAGTGAGTCGAGCGATCGCAACTGGCTCACGGGCACTTCTTCTACATTAGAAATCTCTGTAAAGCCTAACAGCGTTGCTGTTTGCAGCGATGGATCAAGCTGAACTGCGACGCAGCCAATTCGATCTGACCAAACTTCTGGTGGAATGTAAACCACCTGCACATCGGGCAGTACTGGACGACACTCTAGTTTGCCGCGATCGCAAACCTCCAAATCAGCGACATCCATTGCCGCCTGTATAACTGGATCACGGCTCTGGCTCGCTTCCCAATTGGTCTTAACGCCCATACAGCGTAAGTAGAAATTAACCGCAGATACTGCCAAAGTATTCAGATAAACTTGTTTGGCTTTAGCCGAATCGCGGTGCTGCCTGCGAAACTGTTCAGCCAAACTATGGTCTGACGGGCGGAGAGGTACAGTAAAAGTTGAGAGTTCTGATATCACCATAATATGCCTAGCTTAAATCGCATCATGAGTACAATATTCTTTTAGTCTGGTAGAGAACTTGGTTAAGCATCGGTAGTAAAAGCTGCTCACCGTTGGAATCTTCAAATCGAACTCGGCTGAAATTTCCTTCCAAGACTTTCCCAAAATTCGTCGCTGCAACAAGACCTGAAAAGTGGCTGCCGGATGATCTTTAATGTATTCTGCCTTCAAGACATCTTCTGGGTCTTGATCAATACAGGCTTTGAGCTTCTCCGTTAGCGTCTCCTGTGGCTCAGGCGCAGTGAGGTTATCCAGATCAGATAGCGTTACTCGCTGCACGTCTTGGCGACCTAAAACTTTTGGAATCGCTTCTCTAAAAAAACGCCGCTCTAGCAGCATGTTCACCCACGCCATCACGGTTCCTCGCTCTGGGTTATATCGCTCAACGTGTTGACAAATAAACAGCATGAGTTCCTGAAGCGCCTCATCGTAAATGTCCTGATAAAAACCAGAAAATTTACCTTGCTGGGGACGGCAAAGCCGACCCGATCGGAGAATTGCCTGCACAAGCGATCGCAACGCCGACTGCCGCTCCGGAGACAGTGGGGGATGCTGTTGGGCTGAGAGCGCGAGTTGCCCGAGCTGCTGATTAAATTCATCTAACTCCGTTTGATTCATGGGGAACCCTACAGTTGCAAGAACTGTTGCAAGAACTGTTGCAAGAACCGATGTAAACCTCTACTTATCTCTCGGCATAATAACTCCCAGTTTTATGCAAATTTTGCCGGGTTGTTGAAGAGATTTTGGTACTGCTTCCTCCTACCGCTCATCCTACCTGAGATGAACAAATGTTCTTAATCATCTCATCCTGTAAATTGCGACTTAAGACAGATCTTGGATCAAGGCGCTTTTAAGTTTTTGGGGCTTGTCGCGATCGCTTCTTAGCTCCAAAATTCTCCAAAGTTGGGTTGAATCATCGCTGCAAGATGTGAATGGTCTCATCCTTACTACCACTCACTAAAGTTCTTCCATCCGGGCTAAATGCTATTGAGCTTACGTCTCCTGAATGTTCAGAGAAAGTATTGATCAGCTTTCCAGTTTGCAGATTCCAAAGCTTAATGTCTCTACTACTGCTGGCAAGCATCTGCCCATCGGGGCTAAAGGCGATCGCCAACACTAAATTTGTGTGTCCAGAGAAAGTGCGAATTAGCTCTCCTGTTTCGATATTCCACAGCTTAATATCACCTCCACCACTAGCAAGCGTTTGCCCATCGGGGCTGATCGTCAGTGCTCTTACCTGCCGCAGATTGCCAGTGAGAGTACGAAGCAGCTCTCCAGTATTGAGGTTCCACAGTTTAATAGTTGTATCGTGACTGCTACTGGCGATCGTTTGTCCATCAGGGCTTATGGCAACGGAATAAACCCCCTTTTCATGTCCAGAAAGTGTGTGAATAAGCTGTCCCGTAGTCAGATTCCAAACTTTCACAGTATTATCCCAACTGCCACTCACGAGCGTTTGCCCATCAGTACTGATAGCAAGGGTTCTCACAGCTTCTGTGTGCCCAGTCAACTTATTTAGCTGTTTTCCATCTAGACTCCAAAGTTTAATGGTTTGATCGCTACTACCGCTAGCGATCGTTTGTCCATCAGGACTTATTGCAACTGCCAAAACTCGACCTGAGTGACCCGAAATAGTTTGATTCAACTCGCCAGAAGCTAAGTTCCAGAGTTGAATTAATCCGTTTTCGCTGCCGTTTACTAGAGTTTGCTGATCTGGACTGATGGCAACAGACCATAGCCAGCCCGCCCGTCCTAAAAGCGTTCGAATTTGAACATTTTGCCAGTTTGCACCCGCTTCACACTGCTGCAAGAGGCTTTCAAGTTCTGCATCAAAATTTGCGCGGTTTGCATGATCAAAAGCAGTTTGTGCAGTAGAAATACATTCCTCATAGTTTCTCTGTGCTGCTAATTGCTTAAGCTCTTGTCGTAATTGCAGGGCTTGCGATCGCCTCAATCCATACAACAACCCAAACAACACTAGACTTACACTAAAGCCCATTGCGATCAGCCACAAAGGTTTTATATCTAGAGATTTACGTTGCATTACTTAAACCTCAAGTAGGGCTAAAAACGATTATGGCGAGTCAGGAACGCAGACCAATTTTGGGACTGTAGTCCATCAAACCGAAAAATGTTTCTGTCTCTACTACCACTGAGTAGAGCTTGACCATCAGGGCTAATCGCGAGGGAGAGAATCCAATCTGAATGCGGAGAGAGCGTGGTTAGAGATTCTCCAGTGCCTAAGTTCCAAAGCATGATGGTTTGATCAACGCTACCACTGGCAATAGTTTGGTTGTTGGGGCTGAGAGCAAGAGCTGTTATCCGGTTTTCATGCCCAGACAAAGTTCGACCCAGTTCTCCTGTATGCAGATTCCAAATTTTGATTGTCCTGTCCCAACTGCCGCTCACGAGCGTTTGATTGTCAGAACCAATCACAACCGTCCTGACTGCATCGGAGTGACCGATAAGCGGTGGACGAAGCAGTTCACCCGTCTGTAAGTTCCAGATTTTGACAGTTTTGTCACTGCTGGCACTGGCAAAACTGTTGCCATCCGGACTCATCGAGATCGACCACACTGGGCCGCTATGTCCTGCTAGAGTTTGATTAAGTTCACCTGTATTTAGATTCCACAGTTTAATCGTGCCGTCATAGCTACCTGTTGCTAGAGTTTGTCCATCTGAGCTAATAGCCACAGCCCAAACAGGTGCTAGGTGTCCTCTCAAAGTTTGCTTGAGTTTACCGGTTTTGATATTCCAAATATGAACGGTGTTGTCACTCTGTCCACTCACTAAGGTTTGTCCATCTGGACTAATTGCAACTGAGCGAACTGCACCTGAATCCCCTGCCAGAGTCCGAATCAATTCACCTGTTTTTAAGTGCCATAGTTTGATGGTTGAGTCTTCACTTCCACTGGCAAACGTTTGTCCACCTGGACTGATTGCAACTGACCAAACAGCTTCTTTGTGTCCAGGGAAGGTGTGTGCTATTGACAGCTCGGGCAGTTTGGGCGATCGCGCTGCTTGTTGCTCTATAGAGGAGACCGTTGGAAACAAGGAACTGAATCCATTTATTTCACTCATTAGCGCTAACACAATCGCCACTCCTGAACCAACCAATAGCCAGGGAGCTTGACGCTGAAAGTGAGTTAATTTATCTTGAGTAACCTTGTGGTTTTGATGACTCAGGTTTTTCCATCTCAAAGGTTGCTCGGCTGGATTTTGGTAAATCACAGGCAACCAGGTTGCGCAGGGAAAGTGATCTTCTAAACCTTGTAGCTGTTCTCGCGCTTGGCGCACTGCTAGGTAAAGCGTTTCACCCTGCACAAAAGCTTTCAGAAAGTGCTTGAGAAATTCCTGAGCAACCAGATCTGGGACAGGCTCTCGCATTGCAATCATTTGAGGAATGTGCAAGTCTGCTAATTGCTGCACCAAACCCAAGCCATCACAGGAGTTAAAAACTGCCAGCTTCAATCCTTGAGCGATCGCTTGCTTGAGGGCATACTTTAACTGGTCAAGCGTCAGACTATCAGTCGGGTTGATCTGAATTAGTCCTTTTTCCTGACTAGAACTATGTCCTGCAA
Source organism: Leptolyngbya sp. FACHB-541 (assembly GCF_014695875.1). Lineage (NCBI taxonomy): Bacteria > Bacillati > Cyanobacteriota > Cyanophyceae > Leptolyngbyales > Leptolyngbyaceae > Leptolyngbya > Leptolyngbya sp. FACHB-541. Next base: position 116,596 of record NZ_JACJPC010000119.1, read on the forward strand.
AAAATAATACATCCCACCCCTGCCACAATCGCTCATTTAATTGTTTTCGCTGCGGCTCTACTAAAAACTCAATTTCTGCTTGGTCTGACAACTGTTCTAGAAATGCTCGATCCTGGTTTAGATTGATGCCCTGGCTGTTGCCTAAGATTGCTAGGATCCTAACTTTATCCTGGTTATTTCTAAGGGATGAACTCTGCGATCGCTGATATTCTGAAGCGCTGAGAGCAATCTCTGCCTTAGGGTAGTGTTCAAAAAAACTCCAAACATGCCATGGAAGTCTTCGTAGTAGAGGGTCATTGGTTTCGATCAACACTCGAATTTCGTCTGAGGCATTCAAGTTCGTCCGTAGTTGCTGATCGATGTTACGAAATGGCTCCGAGTTTAGCCAAACATTGATTTGGTCAACCAACTGCTCACACAGTTCACTAAACTCAACCGCAGATACATTGGTGATATCAGATGCTTCAACTTCGATGCGAGCAGACAAGTCTAAGCGATGGCAGAGCGCATGATACAGCAACTGCCAGGAGCGATAAGTTACTGAAATTTGCGGTGCGGCAGGTAGGCTACCAATAAACTTTACTGGAGGGAGTTCGGGGCACTCCCAAAGGTGAGCCGTCACAACCGGAAAGCCGCTGTGTAGATCGCCTGTTCCTAAACTTAAAACTACTAGCTGACTCATTACGATCTTGACTGCTTTTAGTCAAATTGTAAAAGACTCTTTGATGCTGGTGCTCCCTAACCTTAATTGAAGATTAAACCGTTCTCCAACTAAACCGCGAAATCGCTTTAGTTGAATGTAGTTATCTTGACTGCGGGATTGCACCGTTTGTAAAATCTCTCCTGTTTCTGTAAGCAAAGATAGTTGAAAGTTAGTTGGCAGGTAAGTTTCTCCGTTCGCAGGGTGCAATTGGACTAAAACGCCTACTTTCTGCTCAGTTTCTGGTGTAATCGCCATTAGTAAGACTGGGGGTTGTCTCCCCAATTGAAACTCTACATCAAATAGCTTGGCGCGTTTTACAGTTGGCCCACTCGGTTGAGGGTCAGTCCGGACACTAAAAATCAGTTTAATTTAATTCCTGTTCGCTAAGATTTTACCTCTAGAACCCTCCTCAGCTTTTGTAACTTATCGCGATCGCTTCTTAGCTCCTTCTGCAAAACCTCGTGCTTTAAGATGCGTTTTCTAATTGGAGCTTGATTGCTTTCTGTTTCTGTCGTGATCCGAGTAGTTTGGTGCTTGGCAGCTTGAAGAATTTTTTCTACGCGCTGTTCTTCAACTTCCAGCGCTGTAGTTAGATTTTGCACGAGTCTTTCGACTAGACGATTTTTTGCAAGCGCTTGATAATAGCTACGCAGATTATTTCTAATCTTTTCAGCCTCCTTTTCTCGCTCTAAGTCTCGGTCTTCTCGATAGAGACGAATGAGAGACCTGAACAGAAAATAGAGAATCACAAGTAACACAATAGTTGAGATGTAAGGAGAAGCTTTGAATGCATTGACGATGGGCGCTGAGATGTGTTGCATAATCTGCCTTCTGCCTGCAATGCCCAGCACACTAAAGAAGCTAAACATGAATATGAACTGCATCCATTGTCCTCTAATTTTTTTGAGCATATAAACTATTGGAGAGGCTTCCTGATAGCGGCTCTCGCTTAAAGGCATTGCGAATGCTTCCTCGAAAACAGCTCGGTTGTCAATGCTCTGCTCCGGTTGAAAGAGAGAGCGGTTTAAGTTGACGGAAGGAATTGAGTGGAGCATTTCATAAGCTCTCTGCAGAAGTTCCCTCAAACTACTTTGAGGACATAAACAAAGTATTTCCCACTGTTCATCGGACCACCAGCTCAGTTCAGAGCGACAAAAATTCATGAGAGCCGTATTGGCATCAATTGTTTTTTCTTCAACGGTTTCTGGTTTTAATGGTTTACGTTTAGCTCTTTTAGATTCAACCACTTCAATCGTAGAAAACCGCAGCTGAATATATTTGCGACCTCGATACTTCACAACATTTGGTTTTAGCTGATCGAGAAATCGGCGAATTTTGCAGGAGATGCTATTTTCGAGATAATCATCCAGCAAATCAACCTTTGACTGTTTCAGCTTATCCTTTGTCTGTTTGAAGAATATTGCTTTGTCATCCTGAATTTGCTTTAGAATTGTGTCAACTTTTTCTCTGATTTGGTTTTGTCCTGGTTCTTTTAATTTTGCTTCATCCCGTTCGGTTTCCCTTGCCAGTTTTCTTTCGTCCAGGTCAATCAACTGTTCAACCAGATGCAATTGAGCCAATACTTGAGCAGTTAGACGTTTGGTCAAAATATCTTCGGGCTTACGTTTGACCAGTGACTCCAATAGTTTGAAGAATTTGTCTGATTCATGTTGAAAATTAACACTGAGTTGAGCCGCTGATGCTCCAATGTAAGAATTGCACAGTGGAAAGCAAAAGACATCTAGAGGAGATGTTTGGAGCCAAGCATTCATTCTGGACTGGTGTAATTTAGCAGCTTCGGGCTGATTAAACGAATCTGATAATTCCGCTATGACCAAAAGATTAGTAAATCGAGCGGCGCGAATCTTTTCAAGCAATTGTTGCTCGGCAGCAGTTAGAGGTGGCTGGGGATTTATCACCCAACACAACACATCGCACTCTGTAACTAAAGTATCGAATTGCTGGCTGCTAGAATCCGTGATGGATTGATATTCAAAGAGCAACTCTGGACTAGTTTCAGTAGAGGTTGGAGCGCCTAAGGTGATGCGATCGCCCTCTATCAAAATCTGACAGCCCTGCACCTGCTGTTCGTTAATGTAGGTGCCGTTTCTGCTCAAGTCACAGATTTGCCAACTGACGTAAGCTGAATTAGAGTTAGCCTCTACACAGGGCTGGATGTTAGCGTGGTATCCAGAAACCGACACGTAGGGGTCAGGAATTAGAATCTGGCATTCAGGGTGTCGTCCAATTGCCAATTTGTCTGTTGCAGAAAGTTGATAGCGCTGTGGCGAGGCATCCGTTTGTAGAATCAGAGCCGCTGTGGGTTCGGATTGAGTCAGCTGCAAGTCATCGGTTAGCGGTGTAACCTTAAACTGATAAGCTGCTGATAGTTCACGGTTCCTCAAAAGGTCATATAGCGCTTTTGCTGAGTTTGGATTGTGGCTCACAATTTGCAGGGTTAATTTCCCCTCTTTGAGGGAAGCAACACTCTTCTCTAATGTTTGAGCGATCGCTTCAAAGTTACTGTGCTGCTGGATTCCAGGCTGTTGGCTTCTGGCAGCAATAAACTGCTGGATTTCCTGAATGCTCTTGACCAATTTCTCAGATTTAACTGACATAACTTCTATTCCATCGATTACTAAATTCGCTACGGAAGTGAGTGAGCCTGAGGCATCCGCCAAAGTTTGATTGTTCTATCCCAGCTTCCACTGGCGATCGTTTGCCCGTCTGGGCTAATCGACACCGAGTGAACTTCACTGGTGTGCCCTCTAAAGGTGTAGAGCGGTTCACCTGTGTATAAATTCCAAAGCTTCACCCTATTGTCTGCGCTGCCGCTGACTAGCGTTTGACTATCGGGACTAACCGCAACCGTGTAGACTTCATCTAAGTGTCCAGATAGAGTGTTAATTAACGCTCCACTGTGTAAATTCCAAACTTTAATTGTGTTATCTGCACTGCCGCTAACCAACGTTGCGCCATTGGGGCTGATAGCAACGGCATGAACTTCTGCTGAGTGCCCCCTAAACTGATTCAGAAGTTCTCCTGTAGGTAAGCTCCACACCTTCACAGTATTGTCTGCGCTACCTCCAACCAGCAACCAGCCATCTGCACTGATATCCATTGAGGTAGTAGGGGCGGTATGCCCTGTGAGATCTTTCACGAGTTCACCCGTTTCCAGGTTCCAAATTTTGATGGTGTTGTCTTCGCTGCTACTCACTAAAGTTTGACCATCTGGACTCATGGCGATCGCTGAAATCGTCCAGGTGTGCCCTCTCAACGTATGCAACAGTTCTCCAGTATCCAGATTCCACACTTTGATGGTGTTGCCCATGCTGCTGCTAGCCAGGAGTTTCCCATCCATACTGGTGGCGATCGCCGGACTTTCCCCTGAGCCCTCTGTTAAAGTTTGAATCGCATGTCCCAATGTGATATCCCAAACTTTGATAGTTTTGTCTGTACTGGCACTTGCGATAGTTTTTCCATCTGCGTTGAAGGCGATCGCTGTAACCATTGAGGAGTGTCCTGTAAGGGTCGTGATTAACTGCTCATCCTGTCGTTCTAACAACTCGGTTGATTGTGTGTTTCGGGAGGAACCCGATCCAGACAGATAGCCCACAAAAATGGTTGCCCCGATCAGCATCAGCCCTATACCCGTCAACCGGGATATCATTTTAGGCTTGAGCAAAACTTTGAGCTGACGCAATCGTTGATTAAGGCTATTTTGCTCAGCTTCTGAGTTCTGAGTTGGTGTGAGCGATCGCTCCGTCTCCCGTGTCGGTCGATTTGTTCTCAATGACTCACTAGGGGGAAACAGATCTGGTAAAGGTTGAGAGGAAGCCTCAGGTTGAGTTAGAGCAGGTCTTACCTGAGTAGGTGTGTAGATGGGATTTGCTGCTGGTGACAGTGCTGGAGCAGTGGGAGCAACTTCTGGTACAGAAGGAGCGAGTTGTTGCAGATCTTGTAAGACTTCCGTTGCGGTTTGATAGCGATCTTTCCAGTTGTACCGGGTCACAGTAGTTAATATAGCCACCAGTTCAGGACTCACTTGAGCCTGCTGTGTCCAAAGCACCTCCGCAACATGCAGGCTTTCCTCAAAGCTGCGGGGATGAAGCCCTGTTAATGCCTGGATGCAAATCATACCAAGAGCGTAAATGTCACTATTTAGGCAAGGTCTGCCTCGAATTTGCTCTATTGGGGTGTACCCTGCACTGTTGATTGCAACCGTTACATCACTTTGTCGAGCTATATTTTCAGAAGATTTCGCAGATGTATTCTGTAGGTGTTTGACGGCACCAAAGTCAATTAGAACTAGCCGTTGGTCCTGTTGGCGACGAATAATATTCTCTGGCTTAATGTCTCGATGAATGATGCCATGCTCATGAACGAATGCCAGAATATCTAGAACTTCTTCTAAAAGCTGAATAACTTGAGACTCAGACCAGCGATCGCCCCTTTCCTGAGGTTCCTTGTGCAGTGGTGTAGTTGCTTCAGAGCTAGATCCATCTTCAATCAACAGTTCCTGACTAAGCGGGTGCCCTTCAATGAACTCTTGTACCAGGTAAAACTCTCGGTCTTTCTCAAAGTGTGCCAACAACCGAGGAATCTGGTTATGATGTCCCAGCTTTTCGAGGGTTTCCGCCTCCTTGCTGAATAAGCGCCTGATATCATCTAAGCTATCAAGTTCGGCTGTTGCTAACGGTTTGAGGTGTTTGACTACACATTTGGGATGTCCAGGACGGCGAGTGTCTTGAGCAATGTAAGTTTCTCCAAAGCCACCTCTGCCAAGTTTACCAATCACTTGATATCGTCCGTCTAACAGTTGATCCAGGACAACAGGTTGAATTGAAACGGATAGATTTTCGGAAATGTCAACATGAGTAGGCATAAAACATATTCCAGACGCAGTTCTCTATCTAGTTCTCGTTTGGAAAAATTGCGTTTTATGCAAACCATCCAATATTTTCAGTCAAGAACAGAAATTTAAAGCTTGCTCACTGATCCATAAATCAAATATGTACTTTTGTAACAAGTTGCAGAATCCTGGCATCTCGGCAACAGAGAAACAAATAGAAGGTTAAGCGATCGCCTTGCAAAGAACTGCTCCAGGAGAAGTCAAGCTACCGAGTTGAAAGTTTTGTAGGAGATGAGTGATGAAGTCTTCTCTGGTTTTGACCGTCGTAACAGTACTATTCTTCCAACTCTTTTGGCTAGCTCCGCTGCTAGCAGGAGTTTGGGGACTCTGGTATAGCTGGCAGATGATATCTAACCCTAACTTTGCCCGCACAGAAGTAGATACCTGGCTGCGTTCTCAGGAAATTGCTCAAGTTCAAACCAATCATTGGAATAAACCGCGATTTGTTGATGCGCTTTGTTACACCACAATCGGTCCCGTGGGAGTCGTGATGGGAATGTGGCTGTTCCTGCAACAGCTCAATTGAACACAGTAACCATTTGCAGAAATACAAAAGGAGACAACGATGTCAGATATCACCGATTTAATTGATCAGAATATTGAGAAGATGCGAGAGCTTTCTGGCGAAGGCGATCGCGCTCTTGAGGAAGTGAATGAACTGGAAGAGTTAATCAATACTCTGAGCGAAAATTTAGCGTCCAAAGAACAGGAAACACTCTCTAGCTTTGAAACCCTCAGCCAACGCCTGGAAACGCTAGAACAACAGTTGGGCACCGAGATCCAAACGGCAAGGGATAGCCTCAGTCCGATTCAGGAAGCCGTTCAGGGAATTGAAACCCAACTCACCGAATTTGCCGAAATGATTCGCGGACAGCTTGGCGATCTGCAAAGCAGTGCCGAAGAAATGATGGGAGAAATCGAAACCAAAGCGACCGAAATTCAGCAGAATCTCGACACAGTGACCACTCAGGCAGAAGAATTTAGCTCTGAGGTAGACACGCTAGAAGATGAAGCCGTAGCAGAGATTGACGGAATGAAAGAATCCGTCGTGTCAGCTCGTGGTGAGTTTACCCAAAGCCAAACTAAACTCAATGATGAGTTCACATCCCTGATGGAATTAATTGGAGAAAAACTGGAAGCACTGCAAGCAGATTTTGAGCATCTGATTGAAACCAGTAACACCGAACTAGGCGAATTAGATGTGGCGTTAGAAACGGCTGCCAGTGATGCCTTCACAACTATTCAAGAGAAGTTCAATGAAATCGGTGAAGGAATCACTACATCAGCCCAAGAACTCGTCGAAGCAGTTGCAGCCGTTGGGGAAGAAGCCGTAACCGACTGTGAGGAAATGAACGAGCGCTTTGGCGACATTATCGACAAGTGTGGTGATGTAGTGGCAATCATCCAGGAGATGATGCCTACCCTCGAAAATGTGCAAGAGACACTCGGCTAAGATTTCTGCAAAAAATTGTCCACCCGTTGTTAATCAGGAAAACTCATCATGGCTGAAACCGTTGAATTCACTACTAATGTTGAAGAAACTTCAGATGCACTGGAACGACTGCTCACTACACTAGAGCAAGCTTGCGGAGACTTTCGAGAACTTGCCACAGAATTAGAAACTGAAACAGAAGAATTACGCCAAGGGGATGAACTAGATACACAGCTAGAAGCGTTGGAGCAAAGCCTATCCGATGCAAATACACAATTGGAAACGGCAGAGACAGAAATCACGACTGCTCTAGATGAGTTGGAAGGGGCGATCGCTGACATTTCCACCGAACTCGAAGAGGCAAACGGCACCATCACCGAGATGCAGGGAGAATTTGAACAACTCACGACCACTATTGCTGAGTTTGAGACAGAAATGACCGAAACCCAACAGGTATTAGGCACTTTTGAAGGGGCAGTAACTCAGCTTGAGGATAGCCTGACAGAGGCAATTCAAACCACCCAGGAAGCCTTTGAAACCTTGGGGCAAACTATCACTGAGGCAGAAAGCCAGGTAGATAAATTCTCAGAAATCGAAACCGACATTGATGAATTAGTTGGAGAACTGCAAAACACTCACCGGGAAGCAATTGAAACTAACTTTGACGAACTCAGCGAAGAGCTGCGAAGTACTCACTCTGAAGCAATTACCACCGCTAGTAACGACTGCGAAACTAGCCTCCAAGAGATGTTTCAAACCTTCAGCACCGATGTGAGTGAGATGGTTGAGCAGTATGAGCAAGATGTCACTGAGACAATTTCAGCCCTCGCAGATGAGTGCGAAAACACTCACAAAGCAGCAGTTGGCGAAGCGACGGAAGAAGTCACAGGTGGAGCCGTTGAAGACATCGAAGGTGAAACGGAAGAAACTAGAGGCGAAATGGAAGATGCCCTATCCGTTATGAGTGAACTTGATCCACTGACTCAAGAAGTTGTGACTGCTGCAAATGTGATGGTCGCTGCCAACACAATGGTTGAAGAAATGCTGGCTTAGAAATCCCAATAAAAATTACTAGCGGAATTGTGAAGTGGTTGAATCAATTGACAGCTTAGTTGCCCGAATTGAAGATTCAAAAGCCCGTATCCAGGAGAGCCAAAACTCTCTCTCAGGCTTAAGAGGAAACGGAAGCTCAATCCGAGAAGGAATGGCAGGGCGCGGAGAGGGACAAGTAGGGGGAAATCGCCTTGATGTCAAAGATTTTTACTTCAATGTAGAAACAGATGTAAGAGGCACAAGGATCTCGTTCGGCGCAACTTCTTTCCGGGGCGGAGAGTTATTTCCAGAGATTGACACTCTCACCTTCGAAGTTAAACGTGGGCTTTGGGAAGATGCCAACGGCAATACTCGTGGAGGATTGGTAGCGAATGCCCGCGGTATCAGAACTAAATTGGATCTGGCTAATGGTTTTGATCTGCCAGAAGAAAATGTTTTAGCAGTTGAGCTAGGCTTAGGGACCGCTACTGCAGAAGCGAGTGCCGGGAATGATGGATTCTCGTTTGGAGCCACGGCAGTCGCTGCAGAAGTGGCGATTACTGAGGGAACTAGCAGTGCAGAAATAGATACGGACGAAACAATACGAAGAGGTTTAAGCTACGGCGTAGGGGCAGCAGTTCGTGGGCATTGGGGTGATGCCGACAGCGATGGATTTAGAGAATATGGTTTTGGCGGAGATTATGCCTTTTTTTCGCTAGACGCTAAAACAGAAGACCCACTGCGGGCAGTTTTGAGTGGGGGCATTAACGGAAGTTTAAGTGGAGGCATTAACGGAAGTTTAATCAGTGATGCAGTCTTGCCGGAGGTAAATCTCACTGAATCTGTCGCAAACTTGTTTGGGCTATCTATCAAGGATGAGAATGCATCCAACGCTTAATGAAGTTTGGGCTGATGCATGATTTAGACTAAGCTTTGATTGATTGAGTTCCGCTATCGCTTCACCCAAGCTACCGAATATGTGGCATTAGTTTTAAGCGGGAATTGATGAGTTCAAAACACGACAACTTAACCCCAGAGTAGGAAACTTACCGCTCAAAGATAAAAGTTTGGAGTTCAGAACAGCAAATTTTCCCTTCGAAGGTCGAAACTTCGCGCTCAGAACAGAAGCGATCTAGATCGCAACTCAAAATTTTCTTCCCAAAACATCAATCATCGAGTTCAAAGCAACAATCTTCGGGTTTCAAGCTCGAACCTTGGAAATTTCAAGTTCAGCATTCTTACCATTTATTAGAGGTAATCACCATGAGTGAAGCAACCAGTTCTTTGGAACAATTGGCGACAGATTTACCCGAAAAATTACGACTTCTCACCGAAGAAGCAAGCGCAGTTCAGGAAGAAATCAATACATTTGAAGAAAGCTTGAGCGGAATGCAGGAGGAGCTTAGCGGACTGATTGATCAGATCGAAACCAGCTTGGATGAGCTGCAAACAGAAGTAGCGGAGCATCAGACAGAACTAACTGAAAGCATCTCTGACTTGGGCAGTGAGTTTGAGAATTTGCAAAGTGAGGTGATGAGCGATCGCACTGAACTCGAAACTGAACTGCAAGAAGCCCAGACCAAACTCACCGAACTGAATACTAGTCTGGAGGAAGGATTATCATCCCTCTCAACTGCGGGTGAAACTGCTCTCAACACCTTAAATGAGGGTCAGGGCATCATTCAGAGTGGACAGCAACAGCTTGATCAGGTGGTAGATGCCGTTGAGGAAAGTGTAGATACAGCTCAACAAGCAGTTGAGACAGCAACTACTGCGATCGCTGAAGATATCTCTCAAGCCACCGATGCGCTGGAGGAAGCCAACGGAGAAGTTGATACCGAAGTGCAGGAAGTAGTAGATGAGTTCTCCAATTTGGATGAGTTAAGCACCGAGTTGACTACCCTGCAAGATAGTACCGTCCAAACCGAAATTGATTCCCTGCTGGAGACAGCTAAAGAATCGGTTGATACTTTAGGAACCAACATTGAAGATGCCCTGGAGAAAGTAGTCAGCGCCGTTCAAGAAACGGGTTCAGAATTGTCTGGCACTGAGGGCAATATTTCCACCGAACGAGAAGAGCTGAGCGGTTTAGTCGATCAGCTACGAGAGTTGATTGAACCCCTGCGTCAGGGCGTCACCAGCGCTCAAGATGCGGCAGATAAGCTGGGCATTCCTTGGGGATAAAGAACATACAAACTGCTCCTACACAATTTATTGCTTAAACCAATAGCACTGCGTCAATCAATCTAACCAAGGAGAAAACTCATGAGCGACTTACAAACCCTGGCTGGTGAAACCGTTAGCAAACTCTCGACCCTGTCCGATGCGACAGAAACGACCCAGACCAAACTCACCGATGTTAAAACTGAACTCACGCGAATCCGTCAAGCGGTTGATGAGGCTTGGGAAACGCTAAGCGATCGCGCCCAATCTCTGATCGAACAGGTAAATGAAGGTAAGACAGAACTTGCTGCCGAAGTAGAGACTGTCACCCAGGTAATTACTCAGTTAAAGCAGACCATCGACACAACTCAAAGTGAGTTAACCCAGGAATTAGAGGCAACGAAAGGGGCGATCGCCACCATTGACGATAGGTTAGCTGAACTGGATATGGAAAGCGATATCACCGAAGCTGAGGAAGCTCTGAACAGTCTCGGCGAGAAGGAAATTGGTACTGAAGTTGGAGAGGCAATTGGACTGGCGATCGAAGAACTCAATGGTTTCAGCGGTGAACTCACTGCCTTTAAGTCAGGGTTAGAAGCTCAAGTAGACGGACTAGAATCTACCATCACCGATCAAGCTATACCTACCATCGAAGGCGGAGCGCAATCCCTCTCCGAACACTTCACTACCGTGATTGAACACTTCAGCACTTCTATTCAAACCGTTTCAAACGGTATGGAAGAGTCTATCCAAGGCTTAATGGAAGAAGTTAGCACATCACAAGGTGAGTTGTTTACTGAGCTTGAGGGCAGCGCTACCAAACTTGACGAGGTGATGACCCAGTTGGAAGGGGCAATTGAGACAGCAAAAACCAGTGTTGTAGATGCTACAGAAGCTTTGGTAGAGGGCGTTGATCTCAGCAATCAGAGCTACCAAAAGGCGATAGAAGTGCTCACGGAATCTAGAGACGCTTTGGAGGCAATTTAGATTGTTAACAAATCAAAGCAGGTATGGATGAACGCGACGTGACAGATTAACGTGTTGAGGGTATATAAGTTATGAGTGACGCTGACCTAACTGCTCGTATAAATCAAGCTAAAGCCAACATTGAGAGAGCTAGACAATTAGCCGCGGGAGCGGGAGAAACTTCGGCTCAAATCAGGAATGCTAAAGATGCTCTGGGTGCGATCGCTCGTCAATTCTCAAGTCGAGGAGAAATAGAATCAGTACTGAGTAGGGATGTTTCTAAAAGAGATGCTCCACGAGTAGTCGGAAATCGCATAACCAAAACTGAGTTGGAATCAAGATTAATAGCTTCTGGCTGGCATGATGTACACGGGCATGATGTACGCGGAGGTGATAACCGTAGGCAGCGTGTGGTTTGGACAAATCCTGACCTTGATACAAGCATACGGATTATGACGGATGAAAATGGTTATTCAGATGCACGAGTGTACAACGGCCCTACAGGAGGTGGAAGATGGGGAACAGGAGATGTAGCGAACGGTACGTATGTAGAGAGAGTATCACCAGAGGACATGTTGGACTTTCGTGCAGGTGATTCCAACCATCCTGTTAAAGGACATAACAATAATCCTAAACTTTCACATTTTGCTCTTCTTCCAGAACCTCCTATAGTACAAGCTGGAGATATCGCTGATAGCGATTCTTCTCAGGGGCTTCGTCAAGCAAGTAGAGTTTTGGGACCTGCGGGACGCTTACTTGGCGTTTACACTCTTAGTGAAGCTTTTGAATCTGATGGTGGAAGAATGGGAGATAGCTTTAGAGAGACCGTAGGCGAGATGGCAGGTGGAGCCGCAGGAGGTTGGGCTGGTGCAACAGCAGGAGCCGCGATTGGTACTGCGATATTCCCTGGTGTTGGTACTGTTGTTGGTGGAATTATTGGTGGAGTTGTAGGGGGTATGGCTGGTGAGGAAGCAGGTGGATTTTTAGGTGGACTTTTCTAGATTGCTCAAAAAGTGAGTAAGCGATTAGGCATTTTTCGCAAATGTTAGAAATAGGTGAAAAACCATGAACAGAACTGTTGATACGCGCCAATTTGAGCTTGTTCTAGTGGTAGAGAAACATAACCCGATACTGCTGAATCCTGAATTCCTCAAAGTTAAAGGAATTATTCCTTACTACTGGGACTTGGCTCAGCCTCCAACTTATATAGATGGTGTTGCTTTAACGGTCTTTCAAAATGGAGTGTACATCGCCCACCGAGGTAATGCGATCGCCTTCTTTGAAGACGTTAGAGAAAAGAACCTCAATGAGTTAGAAGTTCCTGATGTAGTTTACAGGTATGTTGAGAGGCTGCCACAGGAAAACTATCAGGCAGTAGGGCTTAATCTGGAAGGACACACTATATTTGATGATCAGGACACAGCAAGAAATTATCTTCAGGAAATACTTCTTAGTGGCGATCGCCCTCACACATCCGACCAAAACCTTGTGCAGATGATTTCAAATTTCGTCTACAAACTTGAAGGAGGAGTATTCACTCTAACCGTGCGAAACACAGAGTTAGAGCTTTCGAAAACCGAACACATTCCGGTACTTCTGTTTGCCGCTAATTTTCATCGCGATTTGTCTAAAATTCCTGAAGCGGAAAGAGGACAAACATTATCTGAAATCATTGAGAATTGGGAAGACGATGTAGACACCTATCAAGACATTGTCAACAACAAGTTTCTTGCTCAAAGCAACAGATTGATAGCCTCTGCCTACGGCTAAGCAGCACTCAAGCTTTGGCAGAAGTATAGGATGGGCAAAGAGCGATCGCCCGTATTCATCAACGAATGACTTTGTATCCAGATGCACAAGCGGGGTGCCAGATTTACTGACTCAATAGCGATCGCTCTTAAGATTTAAGATCCTAGCGTAAGATACAGCTTACGCTAAACAGTTGTGAATTCAATATTCAAGTGTTTGCTGAGCTGTTTAAAGCCTAATGCATCAGAGTTTGTATCAATACCAAACAGGAAAATTGAGGTTCAAGCTACATGCAGAACCTGATTAATTTGGGGCGCGATGCCTTTTATCGGGAGACGTTTGGCAATGAGTACTTCTTTACAGATGTGGTGGTTGCGATCGATGGTTCAATTAATTGGGTGAGTATGGGAAAAGCGATCGCCGACACGACGAGCGACTATCGCGGACGCTATTTCTGCCCAGTTTGCGGCTCCTCGGTCTTCAGTTGCTCGGGCGACGAAATCGAAATCCCTGCCGGTACCTTTGATACGCCGAACCAGGTGACACCCACCTATGAGCTCTGGATTTGTCGTCGGGAGAATTGGCTGCCCCCGTTCAACGTCGCACGCCGATATGAGCGCGATCGAGAAGGAACGGCACGCACCGAACCATAACCGAAACCTGATTTAGCTAACTGCAAGATACTGAAGAGAAAAATTCTTAAATTTTTGGTTAAGTTGACAGTATCCGAATTTTCTACCTTGTTTCCCATGCAAAGTTTTTTTCGTAAAGCCAGTACTCTACTATCCGTCTACTACGCCTACATGGTGGAATATCGGGCAGAACTGTTGTTGTGGATGCTATCTGGGACGCTGCCGCTCATTCTTATGGGCGTTTGGGTTGAGGCATCGCGAGAAGGGCAGTTTGGACTGGCACCGCTGGATTTTATTCGTTACTTTCTAGCAGTTTTTCTGATTAGACAATTCACTGTTGTTTGGGTGGTTTGGGAGTTTGAACGAGAGATTGTTGAAGGCAAGCTTTCCTTTCGGCTCTTGCTGCCGCTTGACCCCGGTTGGCACCATTTTGCCTCTCACTTTGCAGAACGGTTTGCTCGATTGCCCTTTGCGGTGATCCTGGTTGTTCTGTTTTTTACCCTTTATCCACAGGCGATTTGGATACCCAGTTTGTCCAACCTTCTGCTGTTTCTACTGGTCACGTTCATGGCGTTTTGCTTGCGTTTCCTGATGCAATATACCTTCTCCATGCTTGCCTTTTGGACAGAACGTGCCAGTGCGATCGAGCAGTTTTGGTTTCTGTTCTACCTGTTTCTGTCAGGCATGATTGCGCCGCTGGAGATTTTTCCACCCGTGGTGAGAGCGATCGTTGAATGGACTCCGTTCCCTTACATGATTTACTTTCCCGCAACGATTTTGGTTGGGCTACCTACCAATGTGGTGCGAGGTTTACTAATGATGCTGGGCTGGAGCCTGATTTTCTTTGGGCTAAATCGCTGGCTGTGGCACAAGGGGTTGAGGCAGTATTCGGGAATGGGAGCCTGAGAAGGGATGAAAGAGGAAGACTGAGAATTGTTGGGCGATCGCACCAGTTCTTCTCTCAGAACAGAGAGAGGGATACAGGTCTAGCCTGCATCCCTCTCTGTAAAACAATTTCGTTGAACTGGCGTTAAGCAGTTTCGCGCAGAATGTCTGAAAGCATTTCTACAATTTGATCGATGTGATGTTTTTGGATGATCAGGGGGGGCGAGAGCGCGATGATGTCGCCTGTAGTGCGGATTAGCAGACCTTTTTCGTAAGCTCGTAGGAAACAGTCAAACGCTCGTGCAGTAGGTTTTCCGGGAATAGATTCTAGTTCAATGCCAGCCACGAGTCCCATATTGCGAACGTCAATCACATGGGGCAAATCGCGCAGGGAGTGAACCGCATCTTCCCAGTAGTCAGACAGATCACGGGCGTGTTGAAATAGTCCTTCTTCTTCGTAAACATCCAGGGTTGCCAGGGCTGCGGCACAAGCGAGTGGATGTCCGGAGTAGGTATAGCCATGCGCTAGCTCGATTGCCTGCTCAGGCCCGTGCATGAACGTGTCATAAATCTCTTTGCGAACAAAGACTGCCCCCATTGGAACTGTGCCGTTGGTGATGCCTTTGGCGACAGTGATCATGTCAGGCACTACGCCAAAATGCTCGGCGGCAAAGGAACTACCCAATCGCCCAAATCCGGTAATGACTTCGTCGAAAATTAACAGAATGCCATGTTTGTCGCAAATCGCTCGCAGCCGCTCTAAATAGCCCTGGGGGGGAATTAAAACACCCGTTGAGCCAGCCACAGGTTCCACAATCACCGCTGCGATGTTAGAGGCATCATGCAGAGCAACGATTCGCTCTAGCTCGTCTGCCAGGTGTGCGCCCCAGGCAGGCTGTTTTCGGCTGAAGGCGTTGTGTTCGAGGCTATGGGTGTGAGGCAGATGATCGACCCCGTTGAGCAGGCTGCCGAAGAACTTCCGGTTGGGGCCAATGCCGCCGACGGAAATGCCGCCAAAACCAACGCCGTGATAGCCACGTTCTCGACCAATGAGTCGCTGACGGGTGCCCTGTCCTTTGGCGCGATGGTAGGCGATCGCAATCTTTAAAGCTGAATCAACCGCCTCAGAACCAGAGTTAGCAAAAAACACATGGTCTAAATCCCCTGGCAGCATCGTCACCAGCCGTTCTGCTAGCTGAAACGCGCCTGGGTGGCCCATTTGAAATGCGGGCGCATAGTCTAGGGTTGAGACTTGCTTGTGGATTGCTTCAATAATTTTGGGGCGACAGTGCCCTGCGTTGACGCACCACAGCCCTGCCGTTCCATCCAGGACTTGCCGACCGTCTTCTGTGGTAAAGTGCATATCTTTGGCGGACACCATGATACGCGGCTTCGACTTGAACTGTCGATTGGCAGTGAAAGGCATCCAGAAAGCTTCGAGATTGGTTGTGGCGATCGCACTGGGGTGGGTCAGTTCTTGCATGGTCGGTTTCCGATTAGGGTCGGGTGTGGCGGTCTGCAATGGAAAATATTCTGGAATGTAGAATATGGGATCATTCTACATAGTCTGCTTCATCTACCTCTTGCATTTGATTCTTTTCGTAAGAAAAGGTCGCCGAGTGATACCTTTGCCAAACCGTTGAACTTCCTTAAACCGCGTTGAATTAAAAATCGAAGGGATCAAGCCATGAGACGATCAACTGGGATTCGGAGGCTACAGCCTGCCTGGTTTAAGTACGCCCTCGTTGGACTGTTAATCGTTGGCATCATCTTTCGATTTATCAACCTTGATAAAAAAGTTTACTGGCATGATGAAGTTTATACCTCTTTGCGAATTACGGCTCACACTCGTAGTGAGTTAGTCGAGCGAGCGTTCAACGGAAACATCATCACACCAGCCGATCTACAGGAGTATCAGCAGATTGATCCCAATCGCGGCTTTTGGTTAGCTATGTACCTCTCAGGCGTTGAGGACGCTCAGCATCCGCCGCTTTATTATGCGATCGCCTACTGGTGGGTGCAGATATTTGGCAACTCTATTGCGATTATTCGTAGCCTTTCGGCATTCTCCAGCCTGCTTATATTTCCCTGTCTCTACTGGCTTTGCCTGGAACTGTTTGAGTCACGTCTGGTCACAGGGGTGGCGATCGCCCTGATGGCAGTCTCTCCCTTTCAAGTTTTGTTTGCTCAGGAGGCGCGAGAATATAGCCTCTGGGCTACAACCATTTTGCTCTGTAGCGCAGCATTACTTTATGCAATTCGACGGCAGGCAAAATTTGCTTGGACGGTCTATGGGGTGTCGCTGATTGTTTCCCTCTACACCTTTTTATTTACAGGGTTAGTGGCGATCGGGCACAGCCTTTATGTATTAGCAATCAACCCATCTTATAGTCTGTCTCTTACAGATTTTCGAGTTAACAAATCGATTATTTCCTATGTCATTACCTCAACCATTGCGCTCATTGTTTTACTTCCCTGGTTTTACTTCATCTTCACTTACATCGAAATTGTTAGGGCAACTTCTGCTTGGTCAAGCATTTCTTTACCTCCGTTAATTTCTTTGCAGCTTTCTGCCTTAAATTTCAGCCGCAGCTTTGTTGATTTTGGTCACAGAATTGATAGCCCTGGCGTTTATTGGCTAATCGTTCCCTTTCTATTGCTTCAGCTCTATTCGCTTTGTTTCCTTTGTAGCCATACTCCTCCGAGGGTCTGGCTCTTTGTACTAACGCTAATTGGCTCCACCGCACTAATTTTAGGAATACCTGATCTAATTATTGGCGGTCAGCGTTTTACAGTAACTCGTTACCTAATTCCCTGCTTTTTAGGACTGCAATTGTCAACTGCTTATCTGATTGCAGCTTGGCTCAGTTCCATTCATGCTTTTTGGCGACAAATGGGGCTGGCGATCGCCAGTCTGCTAATCGTCTCTGGCATTCTTTCTTGCGCTATGAGTAGCCAAGCTGAAACCTGGTGGAACAAAGTTGTCAGCTACGACAACCCCAAGATTGCTAAAATCATTAACGCTTCAGAGAATCCGATTGTTGTAAGTGATGCCTTCGCTACTAATCCTGGCAATGTCGTTTCTCTGAGTTACCTATTGAATGAAAATGTCAGATTACTGTTGCTTCCAGAAATTAGCAGGTTACCCACCCCGCCCGACATTCCCGAACAGTTCAGCAACATCTTTTTTCTTGACCTTCCGAATGATTATTTAAACCAATTCCAGGAAAAATATCGTTCAAGTCTCACTCTCATTGGGGAAAGAGCCTGGCGGCTTAAAACCAAAGTTTAGCAACGTTGAATACTTGCGGCTTTGTCAAACCGGATTCGCTGCTGACCCTGGAAGAGTGCGATCGCATCAAGCAACTATATGACCATGATCACCACTTTCGCAGTCGGGTAATTATGCAAAGCTGCAAATCAGCAATAGCACCGCACATCCTCACCACACTCATCAGCTAAATAACAAAGCGCTCGAAACCGTAAACCAACCACTTCCTCGTACAGTGGATTCAGTTTGCACAGTGGCGGAATATGGGCGATTTTGCGACCAAACAAACAGATATCGCGCTCAAATGGACACTGCACGGGAACGGTGCGGCAGATGAAATGAGCCACTGCGGTATTGCGAACATCCAATCCGTTTAACCATTGGCGAATGGGATACAGTGCATCAAATGAAAACAGTTGAGAGTCCATGAAAACACAAGTTGATGAATGAGTAGGTTTGGTTTGGTTCAACATAGCTAGTCTCAAAATGGTGTTAAGTGTGTTACTGGGGAGAAATACCCCTGAAATGAGTCATCGGAAGGTGTTTAGCTCGATATATTTGTAGTTTAGTCATAACTCAGACAAATTCAAATATAGGAAAAATATAAATATCGTTTATGTGATATAACTCCTGCTTAATCTTCTCGCTGCCTACTAGTAACAACACCTTTAACTTCTATCATTCCGGCATCCACGCTTACAGCCATGTTCAGATACATAAGCTATGACGTAGGGGCAGTTCGCGAACTGCTCCTACAGGAGTTTGTGGTTCATGCAAGTAGAAATGTGCTGTGAAAGGGGACTTTGAGCAGTCCAGTTCAATCAAGCTGTCACAAGTTGCTTGCCATCAGGTAAAAAATCGATGTACTCAATACCTTGCTCATGAGCAACCACGCTACAAACAGGGCTGAAATCTGGAACTTGGTAAACCTGTTCATGCCAACACAGTCTTATGTGTTATCTCGCCCTTTGGTGTGATCTCATAGACAATTGGAATTCCGGTCGCCAGTTCCAGAGCAGGCACTTCATCGGGTTCTAGCTGGTCAAGCTGCATAATCAGGGCACGCAAAGAATTTCCGTGAGCAGCAACCAGGACGTTATCGCCTGTCGTCAGATGCTTGAGAATGCGATCGAGAAAAAAGGGTATCGTTCGAGCCACTGTGTCTTCCAGGCTTTCTCCCCCAGGTGGACGAATCGAAAAAGATCGCCGCCATTGGTGAACCACCTCTTCCCCAAACTGCTGCGCCATTTCCGCCTTGTTAAATCCTTGAAGGTCGCCATAGTAGCGCTCATCCAGTGACGAAGACATGAAAATAGGAACTTCATGGCTGTGGTCACCGCTATATTTGTCCCAACCGTGCCAGTCGGGGTCGTCTGCCTCATGCTTAAACACAGGACTTTTGCCACCGCAAACGCCGACACATTCTGTTAGACAAATTGCAGCCGTTTCCATTGCCCGCATCAGCAGACTGGTAAAGGCGACGTTGATTTGGTAGGGGCTGATTTTTTGGGCAGCGGCGATCGCCTCCCGTCTTCCCACATGGTTCAGCGGCACATCGACCCATCCGGTAAAGCGGTTTGCCGCATTCCAGGTACTTTGCCCGTGTCGCACCAAAATCAACTTCGCCATGCAACGTTCTTCCTGCGTGAATAGGATTCTGCCCCAGTAAATTTCTGTCTCACATCCTGACACCCCAGTCATACAGATCACTTATAGTAAGTAATGCTAATTTGATGTACTGGGGTAGTCCATCCAACTTCCAGAGGTTTACCTTTACTATGCATGACTTTTTGCCCGTCGCTTACTTTGAAAATCAGTTCGTTCCGTTTAACCAGGCAAAAATTTCTATTGCAACCCACGCTCTGCACTATGGGACTGGAGCCTTTGGTGGACTGCGCGGTATTCCTGATCCGCAAAACCCTAAGCAAATTTTGCTGTTTCGGCTCGATCGCCACTGTCAACGGCTGAGCAACAGCGCCCGACTGCTGCACTACGACCTACCCGCCGACAAAATTCAGCAGATCATCACAGACTTTGTTCAAAAGAACAAACCCGCCACCTCGTTCTACATTCGCCCCTTTGTCTACACCTCAGACTTGGGCATTGCTCCCCGCTTGCACAATGTAAAAAAAGACTTTTTCATCTACGGTTTAGAGCTGGGCGACTACCTCTCACCTGAAGGCGTAAGCTGCCGCATTAGCTCCTGGTATCGGCAAGAAGATCGCAGCTTACCCCTGCGCGGCAAAATCAGCGGAGCCTACATCACCTCCTCCCTCGCCAAAACGGAAGCCGTTGAATCTGGCTTCGACGAATCAATCCTGATGAATTCCCAGGGCAAGGTCAGCGAAGCCTCCGGGATGAACATCTTCATCGTCAGAAATGGCGAGATCTTCACCCCCGGATATGAGCAAGACATTCTGGAAGGCATTACGCGGGACAGCGTCTTAACGATCGCCAGAGATCTGGGTATCAAAGCCACCGAGCGCCCCATCGATAAGTCAGAACTGTTCATCGCTGACGAAGTCTTCCTCAGCGGCACTGCGGCCAAAATCACCCCTGTTAGCCGCATCGAAAACTTCAAACTGCCCACCCATCGCCCCGTTACCGACAAGCTGCGCGAAAAGCTCTCTGCCATTACTGAAAACCGCGATCCAGATTACAAAGATTGGGTGTTTACTATCTCGGTTGAATAAACGTCTACGTTACGCTAACGTTAGCCAACCTTGCCGCCCTAATAGCGGACTGTTGAAACACAGCAATAAAGAGGTTTTATGGAAACGTTAGAGTATTTCCTGCCACAGGTTTGGTTTGGAATTTTGGCCCTATTTCTCTTCCTCTACGTGATGCTAGACGGATTTGACTTAGGCGTAGGCATTCTTTCCCTTACCTCCGACGATGACGAGCGACGCGGTCTTTTAATGACCAGCCTCAGCAATATTTGGGATGCCAACGAAACCTGGCTGGTGTTGATGGGCGGGGGATTGTTTGGTGCATTTCCGCTGGCTTACAGCACGATTTTGAGTGCGCTCTACATCCCAATTTTTCTGATGGTTTTTGGGTTCATCTTCCGTGCCGTCGCCTTTGAATTTCGCGAACAAGCCACTCGCAAGTTTTTCTGGAACATCGCTTTCGGCGGCGGCAGCTTTACGGCGGCACTGGGGCAGGGGTTTGCGCTGGGGGCGGTGCTTAAGGGAATTGCGGTCGACGATGCCGGGCATTTCATCGGCGGCACCTGGGACTGGCTAAGCTGGCAAACGGTGCTGGTGGCTCTCACACTAATCCAGGGCTACGTGCTAATCGGCTCAACCTATCTCGTATGGAAGACTGAGGGAGAGTTACAGGAAACCCACTACAGAACGGCTAAAATTGCCGCCTGGACGACACTCATTGGCGCAGTTTTTATCACGGTTTCAACTCCAATCTTTTATGAAAGTGCCCGAGCCCGATTGTTTCAAGAGCCATTGATTTATATTTTTGCCGTGATTCCAGTTATTGGAATTCTGCTGATTTCTCAACTGCTGTTAAGCCTCAACCGCAAAGCAGAACGCGCTCCCTTTATCTGGACAATTTTGCTGTTTGTGCTGACGTTTATCGGACTGGCGCTCGTTGTTTTTCCTTACATCATTCCAACTGAGATCACGATCTATGAAGCAGCTGCCGATGCCAGTTCACTGGTGATCATGATCATTTTTATCGGATTTTTGATTCCAGTAATGCTGTTTTACAACCTTTACCAGTACGTTGTGTTTCGTGGAAAGGTGACAGGAGGCGAGGGGTATGAAGGGGAAGGATAAGAGATGAGGGGGCGATCGCCGTCCTGATATCCTTCACTTAGCGTCGTATGGTAAATTTGCCCGCAGGGTACTGATCTGCATTCTCTACCCTTCCTCCTCACACGCTAAGATTACGAATTCCATGAATCGAATTAGCCATTGGCTGAAGTCTCTCTCGTTGACTGCTGTGCTGCTGGTTGCTGGCAGTCCTATTCACTCTAAAGCTGGTGCAACCGTTGAAAATCCAGCAGTTTTGGTTCAATCGAATGCTGTTGATATCTATGTTCCACCTCCAGAACAAAGAAACAATGGCATCTGTCCAGATGTTCTAGAACCTGTGATCAATAACATCATTGATAGCCCTAGTTTTGCAGGTGGAAGATGGGGCGTTTTAGTTGAGTCTCTAGACTCATCAGATGTACTTTATAGCCGCAATTCTAATCAACTCCTGATTCCTGCTTCTAATGTGAAGCTGTTAACGACTGCTGCGGCTTTGCAAACTTTTGATCCGCAAAATTTGAATGATTCAGCTTCAATGCGAGAAATCATTCGAGTCACAAACTTAAACAGTGACAATGGCTATGCGGACAATCTTTTGCAACGGCTGGGCGGACCTCAAATGGTCAGAAATCTGTTAACTCCGTTAGGGGTTGACCCAAGCGGCTACCGACAGGTCGATGGTTCAGGATTGTCTCGTTCTAATGTTGCTAGTCCGGCTACATTTGTCGCAATTTTGAGAGCGATGGAGTCTGCCGACGGGGGCAATTTCTTTTATTCTTCGCTGCCCACGGGGGGAGTTAGCGGAACGCTAAGAAATCGTTTTCGCAACACGTCTGCCCAAGGCAGAGTTCACGCCAAAACCGGTACCTTAAACGGAGTCAGAGCTTTATCTGGCTACTTGGATAACCCCCAGTATGGGGAGATTGTCTTCAGCATTCTAGCGAATCAGCCCAATGCGTCGGGTGACACGATGCTACAAGCGATCGATCAGGTCGTGCTGCAACTGTCGCGACTGGCCCCTTGTGAATGAAATTCTGTGATGCGCTTAAGTTCGGACTTAAGATCCTAAACTGCGGTTGTTTAAACCGCTGTTAGAGGTGAGACTGGCAACAACACCACAATCAACGTCACTAAGCCCCCTTGAGCGAATTACTTTGCCAGATTTTCACATTGCAGCAACCGTAATTTAGCTCAAAGTACCTGAAGCACAGAACAGAATCTAGGAATAATCGTCATGGTCAGGCTATCCCCCCGTTTCGCGAAATCAACCGTCACCTTGCTGCTGAGTTTGGCGGCGATCGCCAGTTTTTCTAATGTGACCAGTGCTCAGGCGAGTATTCGATTTAATTCTCCTGCGATTGGAGCGCCCGGAAACCGTGAAGCTGGCGCGTCGCGGAGTGCGCCCTGTGCAGCTAGCGATCGCGGACTGGTTGCCTTGCTGCCTGAAACCAACTTAGGCTTAACCACCCAAGCCTATCCAACCTTCTTTGCCTATCTGCCCCCGACCACTGCGACCACAGCGGAGTTTGTCCTCTATCACGAAGGCACTGACGAGTTAGTCTACAGCACCTCATTTGAAATCACTGGAAATCCTGGAATCGCTAGCATTCAACTGCCTGAACAGGCGGGGCAAAGACCCCTTGAAGTGGGCGAAAGCTATTACTGGTATTTCACGATTATCTGCAATGCCGACGAGCGGTCTGCCGATATGAGCGTGCAGGGTGGGGTGCAGCGAGTTGCACCTGACTCTAGCTTGCTCAACCAGGTTCAAACTGCTCAGCCTCAGGAAATTCCAATCATCTACGCCGAGGCAGGCATCTGGCATGAAGCCCTCTCGACGCTAGTCGAATTGAGCCGCGCCAACCCTAACGACCCGACCGTGAACGCTAACCTGGATGAACTGTTGGATTCGGTGGGGTTAGGGGCGATCGCCAACGAACCGTTGTTTTAGAGGCTAGAGACTAGGGTGTGCTGTAAGACTGTTTCAGGTTCCAAACCCTTCTGGAGAAGGGAGTTTTCAACCCCTAGCCCCTACTTCCTAGCCCCTAATCCTCCACTAACTGTCGGAACCACTCATCTTCCCAAAGTGAATCAAAGCTGGGATCGGCTTTAGCATCGTCGCGATATCTGCGGTTGAGTCCGATCGCCCGTTGAAGATTCTCTAGCCCTGGATCGACTTCTCCTTGCAGCACATAGCAGACGGCTTTGTTGTAGTAGGTGTTGGCGTAGTCGGGTTTGAGGTCGAGGGCTTTGTCAAATTGGGCGATCGCTTCCCGATCGCGTCCCAGTTTCACCAGGGCATAGCCTTTTTTGTCTAGCGCTTTGAAAGAATCGGGCTTGAGTCGGAGAACGCGATCAAAAGAGGCAAGCGCATCTTCAAATCGGCCCAGTTCTTCTAGCGCTAAGCCGCGATTGAGCCATGCGACGGAGTCATCAGGTTGGCATTGGGTAGCCCGGTCAAAGGCTTTGAAGGCTTCTTCGTGGCGTTGCAGAGTGCCTAGCGCCACGCCGCGATTGACCCAGGCTTCGTGGTAGTCGGATTTAAGGTCAATGGCTTTATCGAAGGAGGCGATCGCATCTTCCTGGCGCTTCAAACGACTCAGGGTTAATCCTCGGTTGAGCCATACTTTAGCGTCTTTAGGCTGTACTTGAACGGCTTTGTCTAAGTCAGCAAAGGCATCTTCGTAGCGCTTCAGTTCTCTCAGGCTGACGCCCCGGTGATACCAGATGCTAGGAATGTCAGCGTTAAAGTCCAGAGCTTTGTCAAAGTTGGCGATCGCCGACTCGTGCTGCTGCATTTCCTGGAGGCTTCGACCCCGCTGATACCAAACTTGAGGATTGTTGGGCTGCACCTCAAGCGCCTGATCGTATTGAGCGATCGCCCCTTCGTAGCGCCCTTCCTCAAACAGCGTGTTGCCCTGAGTAATGTAGTCGTCAGCCGTCATGAATAGCTGAGGACGGTTTGACCGCAGTGTTTCTAGCTGTTGGGCAATTTCCTGAAGGCGTTTCTGGAGGTCAGACTCAAACGATTCGGCAATGAACTGCGGCGATACTTCGGCAAGCTGCTGGAGGATTTGCTCTTTGCGGCTCTGAGCATCAGATTGGACGGCGGATAGCTGGTTGGCAATTTCTGCTTCCAACTTTTGCAGGTTTTGCAGAATGCCGTCTTTCTCTTTCTGCACGTCAGTTTGCAAAGTAGACTCTAGCTCAGACACCTTTGCTGCAAATCGGGTTTCCAGTTTCTCTACGTTTTGGCGAATGATGTCTTTTTGCGATCGCGCGTCTGATTTCACCTCAGACAATTGGGTTGCTAGTTCAGCCTCCATCTTCTCCAGGTTCTCAAAGATGCGCTGCTTGCGCTGATCAGATGCAGTTTGCAGTTCGGTAAGCTGCGCCTCAATTTCAGACCTGAGCCTGTCTAGATTTTCCAGCGCCACATCTCTCATTCCCTGTGCGCCCTGCTGAAGCTGAGAGAGCTGGTCAGAAAATCCTGACTGCAAGCCATCCAGATTTTGCAGCACTTCTTCTCTGCGTCCCTGAATGTCCTGGAGCAGCTCAGCCAGTTGGGTTTCTGCTTGTGCCTGCAAGCGCTCCAGGTTTTGCAACGTCTCATCTCTGCGCCCTTGAACGCTTTGCTGCACTTCTGAAAGCCGCGTTTCTGCGTCAGATTCTAGTTTTTCCAAGTTTTGCAGCGTTTCTGCCTGACGGTTTTGAGCGCTAGCCCGCAGGGATGAAGACTGAGCCGCCAAATCAGATTCTAGTTTTTTCAGGTTTTGCAAGGTTCCATCTTTGTGTCCTTGTGCGTCTGATTGAAGCGCATTCATCTGTGACGCAACTTCTGACTCTAGCGTCTTCAGGTACAGCAAAATAGAGTCACGCTGCTGCTGAATTTGAGACGCTGCACTCTGCTGAAGCTCGTTAAACTTGGGAGCCAGTTCTGCTTCCAGGCCACCCAAGCGCTCAAACACATAATCTTTTTGAGTCGTAACTTCGGATTGCAGGGCAGCTAGACGAGCGACAAATTCTTGTTCAGATTGCTCCAGATGTTGCAGAGATTGGTCTTTGCGGGCGATCGCCCCTGCTCCCAATTCGTTCAACTGTGCCCCAAAGTTTTGTTCTGCTTCACTCAGGTTTTGCAAGACCTGATCTTTCTGGGAAATTGTGTGCGATCGCAATTCGTCTAGCTGGCTGGTAAAGTCTTGCTCTGAAGTCACCAGGTGTTGTAGCGTCTGGTCTTTCCGGTTCACCACATTCACCTGAACCTCAGACAACTGAGCCGCGAAGGTGGATTCTGAATCGTCCAGCTTTTGTTGAATTGCTTTCAGATGTGTCTCAAACTCAGCAGCAGTCTTGTCTTTAAGCTGAGTGATTTCA
This sequence comes from Leptolyngbya sp. FACHB-541, assembly GCF_014695875.1. Classification (NCBI taxonomy): domain Bacteria; kingdom Bacillati; phylum Cyanobacteriota; class Cyanophyceae; order Leptolyngbyales; family Leptolyngbyaceae; genus Leptolyngbya; species Leptolyngbya sp. FACHB-541. The sequence continues at coordinate 142,488 of NZ_JACJPC010000119.1, forward strand.
GCCACCAGTTTCGACAAAACATCACGCTTGCTGCCCACTTCAGCCTGAAACTTGTCGGCATACTGGCTTAGCTCGTCAGCGATATCTTCAGCTTCTTGCAGAATCGAATCGACTTCCGCCTTAGTTTTGACGATTTCGCCTTCCAGGTCGCCCAACTCCTTAACGTGGTTTTTGGCGATCGCCGTCACTTCTCGAATTACAGCTCTTCTCAATAGCCAAAGTCCTGCGATCGCCGCCACCAGCAACAGCGCCAGCACTGCCAGCAAAACGTTGAACAATGTCGTTGTGCGGCTAAAAACTTGATTGGCTTCAGCCTGTACCTGTTCCTGGGTTTGCTGTTCTTCGCGCAGTCGCTCCAGTTCTTCGCGCTCTTCTGCCGTCAGCCGTTGCGCCAGGATCAACTTAGAAGAATCTAACTCTGTCAGCGATTCTGCCGATCGCGCAGGCAGAGCCACAAACCCAATCGACCCTAGCAAAAAGGAAAGGGCGATACCGCTCTGGGCTACCAATGCAACGACTTTATGATTCTTGCGCTTCATCAGGGTTTTCCTTGTCAGTCGGTCAGGGTTCAGGGGTCACAATCGATCGGTCAAATTTTGCGATCGCTACTTCCTCAAGTCTAACCAGTAGTCGGTTATGGAGATTTTGACAAGTCCTTAGCTCGAAGTTGACGATTGAGCCGCTTCTGCTTCTGTCGGTTCTTTTAACAATTCTTGGGGCAACGATTCTGCTAGAGGCGAAGCAGGAATCGGAATTTCTTCTACCTCAGATAGCTTCTCAATCGCAAGACGGGTTTGAGGTATCCCACCTGACAAACGTTTGAGCAGTTTGGGGCGTGGGTCGTGGAGCAAGTAAATGATGCGATCGCCTACCTGCCAGTCTTCTGCCGCAGTCACCACCAGCAACCGACCTTCTCGCTCAACCAGCAGCGGCACCAGTTCCTCTGCCCGAATCAGGGCTCTGAGATGCGCCTGCTGAAACAATAGACCCGACTCCCGCAATGTTGTTTCACCCAGTTTTACGGCCCCGTCGCTGAGATAGCGATTCCAGGTTTTCAGCGGCATTTGCGCCATAAAAGCGGGTTGAGCTTTGGTTTTAGCGGCTGGGTTTGCGTTCTGCGACTCGCTTGGCGGTAGCACTGCCAAAACTCTAGGTGGGCTAAATTCCTCGGCGGCTCGTTGTGCCAACACCAAATTCACTTCGCCGTTGTTGGTCATCGCCAAAAACGTTCCTGCCGTTGCTAGACCTGCCTTTTCTAGCACCTCAGTATCTAAAGCGCTGCTGGCAAATACGGTGATATTTTCTAGCTCAGCTTCTCGACAGGCTTCCTGGTCGGTATCGATTAAAACGGCTAATTCTCCCCGGTCTTTAAATAGCCGTGCAATTAAGCGACTCACCGGATTACAGCCCACAATCACAGCTCCGGTTGCCTGAGTTGAGGTAATCCGAAGCAAGCGGGCAACCCATCCTGCGGTCAGCCCTTGCAAGAATACAGTCGAAAGGATCGTGAGGAAGACCAGCGCCTTGATCGAGTCACCCCCGTTGATCCCCCGCTCCGTGAGCAGAATTGCAAACAAAGAGGCAACCGAGGCAGAAACAATTCCTTTGGGGGCAACCCAGCAGACAAATAGCTTTTGCCGCCAATTCAGTCCGCTATTCCAGGTGCAAAGCCAAACCGTAATTGGGCGGATCACAAACATCAGCACTGCTACCGTTAAGATTGCGCCGCGCCCCAAAGCGAAGACGCTAGCCAAAGACAAATCAGCAGCTAGCAGAATAAACAATACTGAAACTGCCAGGATGGTTAACTGTCCCTTAAATCGTCTCAGCAGCCGTTCTTCAGGAACGGAGGAGGCACGTAGCACGATTCCAGCAACGACGGTGGTCATCAGTCCAGCTTCACTGCGAATCGTTTGAGCTAGTCCAAACAGTCCCCACAAGCCTGCCAGGACGACCAAATTCTTCAACTCATCAGAGAGAAAGTCTGCGCGCTTGAGAATTAACCCCAACAGCCAGCCGCCAACTGCCCCAATGCCTGCGCCGATCCCCAAGCGAATCACTAGACCGCTGACGATGTAGAGGGGATCGGTATCTCCGTTGAGAATAATGTCCAGGACAACGACCGCCAAAATTGCGCCAACAGGGTCAATTAGAACCCCTTCGCCCTCTAACAAGGCAGAAACTTGGCGATCGACTTTTACCTGCTTCAGCAGCGGACTGATGACAGTTGGTCCAGTGACAACGACTAGTGCTGCGTAGAGAAAGGCGATCGCCCAGGGAAACTCACCCAGCCAGTGAGCCGCCATGCCACCGCCCAGCAAAGTAATCAGCGTGCCAAAGGTAACAAGATTGCGTAGACTCCCTGAAACTCTGCCGATTTCCCGCAGTTCCAGGTTTAAGCCGCCTTCAAATAGAATCAGTGCCACCGAGAGAGCAACAATCACCTCCAGCCCCGTTCCCAGAACGTTGGGGTGAAGTATGCCGATGCCATCAGAACCCAGCAAAATTCCAAACAGCAGCAGGAATACGATGCTAGGTACTTTCAGGTAATCTGCCACAACCTGAGCGCTAATCCCGGCTATGACGGTCATTACCATCTGTAGCGTAATCTCAAACGGAGTATCCATAGATTTCGCTGGGGCAGGTCAACCCAGTTTTGACGGCTGGGTCTGTTCGCTCTTGCTTGGATTCAACCTACGATAGCAACCTGTCAAGCATAGCTTTAGATGGTGCATAAGCGAGGGAATAGATTTAGATCAGAGTTGTTTAATCTCTATTGATCATAATTTGGGATTTATTTTGAACTTACAAATTTGCCTGAAATTGCTGAAGCAACCAGGCACAAACTTGAGATTGATTAACCTAACGAGTACGGCGCAAAGCTTCTTCTAAAAGAGAAATCTCTAAACTTGGTAAAATATTAGATTGCTCAATTCGTCTGCTGCCACGATCGGCGATCGCAAAGGCAATAATCTGCACATTTTGTACGTCTACAATCCAGTATTCAGAAACACCCATATCTTCATAAAGCAATCGCTTCTCACCCTTATCATCTGCCAGCGAAGTATTAGCAACTTCAATCACTAAATCAGGTGCAGAATAGGTTTCTAGATTAATAATTGAGGTTCCCCAGGGAATAACATCTGCATTTTCTCCAACATAGTAGGACACATCCGGTTGAGCTTCCTGCACTCCAGTCTTTCGATAGGTGCAATTTGTTAATCCATTGACTGGAATTTCTTGAATACTACAAAAAAGATTAACCGCAAAGGTAATAACCGTGTTGTCACTGGCATGATCATGTCCCAAAGGTGTCATTTCCAGTCTTAATTTGCCATTCCAGTAATAACTTCTTGCCGTCACATAAGCAGGATCTTCAATTGCCTGAATATACTCATTCCAGGTTGACGAGATCCACATATCTGGCTTTAACTGAGTGGGTGAATTACTCATCGATCAGTCTATTTTTAAGTAGTCTTTGTTGATTTATAGTATGGCTAATCTTTGAGCAACAGGTAATAGAGTTGTCCAGTACCGTTGATTAGTCCGGCGCGATCGCCTGCTTGCTCTCCCGTTCCCATAAAAATATCAACTCGTCCTGCTCCCCGAATCGCCCCACCTGTATCCTGATCCAACACAAAGCGGCTGACCAATTGAGGCTCTAACTCTCCAGCAGGATTCACATCAGGAACTTGAGTTTGAATCAGCGCTAAAGCACCGGGTGGCATCAGGGATTTGTCGGTGGCGATCGACCGTTCCGCCGTGACGGGTACGCCAAGGCTGCCGATCGCCGCTGATCCTCTGGTTTCCTGGAAAAACACAAAGCGATTGTTGCGCGGAATGTACAGGTTTAAATCAACCGGATTTTGCTCAAAATACTGAATTAGAACGGGAAGCGACAACTCTTCTAGAGTAAATTTGCCGTCATTCACTAGTTCTCGTCCCAGGCTCGTGTAGGGATATTCAGTGCGTCCCGCATAGCCAACGGTCATTGTGCTGCCGTCTGTAAGCTGAAGACGGGCCGATCCCTGAACCTGCACTAGGAAAGCTTCAAGGCGATCGCTCAGCCACACCATCTCCAGCCCTCTCAACAGCCCTGCTGAACCTTGCAACCCATCTGTCCCTTCAAGCTGCAACCGTGTTGGATGGGGCTGTGCCCATTGCGCTAGGTTAGGCGGCACACGATAGAGCGGATATTGGTACTCAGCAGTGCGAACCCGACTGGCACGATAGGTCGGCTCAAAGTAGCCCGTAAACTCAACCGTACCTACACCATCAGTGCCAATCGCCTGATAAAGGTCAAACTCTCGCAGCACCGCAATTTGTAACTGAGTCGGATCAGGGTGTGCCAGCACAAGCTGCCGAAACCGCTCTAAACTGCGCTGGACGCGATCGCGTGTAATTCCCGGCACGGGATGCTGCCTGTAGTCCTCTGCTGCTGCCGGGGTCTGCAAATAGTGAAGGCTATGAGCGATCGCCGCTAATAGGGTTTGACGCTGACTCAAGCTTGTTAAAGACTCATCAGGCAACAGCCCTGGCTCAGAACTTTGCTGCTCCAGTGACATCGGATCAACTCGCCTTAAAGGAGTGTCCTCAGACCCAACAGCTACCAGAGCCACACCGAGTACTAGACTCAGGCTCAGACAGAAAAGGGCGATCGCTTTCATTACAGGGCAGTAGGCAGTAAGTGAAAAAACTCGAAAAAACTCGTTCCAAGGCAGAGCCTTGGAATCCACAATTGGAGGTGCCTCCTAAAGCTAAGTAGTGGCAGAGCCACTTGAGGGGCATTCCCAGGTAAAACCTGGGAACGAGGACTATCCCTCATCTTTTCGCTAGAACCGGTCAACGCTAGAGCTAAAGATCGGTTCTACCCGAATGGCAATCACGCGGGAGGGACGGATCACCATGTACTCACCCTGAATGTTTTTAATTGGGACGCTGATAAAGTCATCAGAACTCGACTTGGGCACGAGTTCGCCGCTGTACCATTTCTGAAATTCTTGAATCGTGGCAAAGCGCACTTCCTCGCGATGTCCGCCCTCAATCATCAGGTGAACTGCATACTCTGTTGGCGTTCTGGCGTAACGGCTTTTGGACTTTTCACGCCCTCCCATCACCGCATCTTCTGAACCTGGATTATCTACCATAAACTTTAATCTTGTTCCTACAACCCTACAATTAAACCAAAATAATTGTGGAGACGCGATTTGTTGCCCATCGCACTACGATTGCAGCAGATTGAACTGTTGCAGATGAGATTCGATCGCTTGAGGCAAGGTTTTCCGCAATTCTGTTTTATTCCGAAACAAGAGATGATTACGACTGGGCACATCAAACGGAAACTGCCCCGCTACATCCGATCGCTCCATTTGCGTTAGCAAAATCTGTTCTGCTCGTTTTGCCTGTAGCGCATAACCAACCTCGACACAAACCTTGGGGCTGGGGATCAACTGCGGTGGATCTCCATCGACCTGCAAAATCGGCGTACTGTCTGCAATAAACAGTAACGTCCGGCGAATTTTTCGCATTAAAGTACTGCTCAACCTGACCGGGCCTTCACTTAGCCGATGGGATTCTTCTAACTTGAGCGGCAGGCGTGATCGCTTATTAAACCGCTCAATCAAATCTTGCAGTTCCTCCCGTAGCAAATCGCTCGACTGAGAATACTCTGTCTGATAGCAAAGGAAAATCGTCGGATCGAGATTCGCCATCACATCTAGCTTGGTGAAGTAAACCTCATGGCTGGTTAAGTCGATGTTGGCGATCGCATACGTACCGCTGCCCTCAATGTAAAACTCAACCGAGTCACCTTCTAGATAGCGCCGAAACCAATCAGACTGCTTAACTTCGTCAATTTCATCTAAAAAGTCAGCCCGCAATGCTGACTTAAGCAAGCTCTTTTTGCTGAGGCGCAGATCGTAGGAACGCTTCTCTAATTCCTGAATCGGTTCGTACTCTGGAAGATACCAGGCTTTAACGGCAATAATCGCCATAACGCGCTTCTACCTGCCCCTTGTTTAAAACAACAACAGCACCCAAACCGTTACTAGCTGAGTGACTTCCTCTCTTTCGTGATTTTATCTAGAGTTGCACTAATTGAGCTTTCGGTCAAACGGTCAAGCTATCGGTCAAATCAATTAGTTGCAGCGCTCCCTTATCAACCAGAAGTAGGAAATATCAACGTTCTGCGCGGGTGCTGTTGGTTTGGACAAGACAGATTTGAATTAAACAGCGCTTTTTACCTCTGTGGTAGTGTGAACGTTTCTCGAACTTGGCTGTTAAATCTGCCAGGGAAGCTTTGTAGCTTCATCTATCACTATAGATCTCCCACCCTAGGAATCAAGCCTGTGAAACCAAAGTTTACTCTGAGCAATGTTTAGCCACATTTGCTGATGAAGGTTTAGCGATCGCCCCGATGCTGTATGAATGCTGACTCGTAGGTTGGGTGAAGCAAAGCGTAACCCAACATTACTTCTATCGCTACTTGTATCGCTTCCCAGTCATCACCAATCGAACCCCACCAGTCGGAGCAAGCGTAAACCCACGACGTTGCATCTTAACGGGTTTATCCTCTGCTAAAGCAAGTTCATACTTGGATAAGATTGTGGCGAGAACCAGTTTCATTTCTAACTGAGCCAAGGCGTATCCCAAACACCGCCGACTTCCACCTCCAAAAGGAAAGTATTCAGAAGGGGAGTACTGTCGCTCCAAAAAACGCTCTGGCTTAAACTGTTGAGCATTAGGATACAAATCCTCCCGGTAATGCACCAGATAAATCGTCGGCATTAAAGTTGTACCAGCATCAAATAAATATCCTCCGACCTTCACAGGTGACTTAGCAATGCGCGGAAAAATGATAGGAAGGACAGGATACATTCGCAGCGTTTCTTGACAAACCGCCGTCAAATAGGGAAGTTGAGCAATTTTCATAGGAGATGACTCCCCTATGTCCAGTTCCTTAAGCAGCTTCTCACGGATATCTGTTCCTTGATGAATTTGATAGAAAGCCCAGGCAAGCATTGTTGCGGTGGTTTCGTGTCCCGCAAATAGAATTGTCAGCAATTCATCCCTTAATTCCTCATCAGTCATCGCCTGCCCATTTTCATCTCGCGCTGTCAGTATCAAGCTCAGGACATCAGTACGCCCCTCGGTTTCACTCGTTCTTCTCTCCTCAATTTCTGCCTGAAGCAAGCTGTGAACCTGGCGCTGGAGTCGTCTCATTCGTCCCCAAGGAGTCCACGCCCCCCAATCTTTTTGTAGAAACTGAAAAAATAACATGCTAGATCGAAGGGGAGAATCAGTCATGTTAATCCAATCTGTTAGAAGAGGTTTAAGCTGCTGATAACGCTCTCCTTCACTTAGTCCAAAGACAACTTGCAAAATTACTTCCAAGCTAATCTTCTGCATGGTAGTCCGAGCCACAAAAGGTTGACCGACCTGCCATTGACTTGCGACCTGTTCTGTAATCAGGCAAATTTGTTTTGCATAAGTCTGTAGCCTTTCTCCATGAAAAGGCGGCATTAGTAATTTTCGTTCTCTGCGATGGCGATCGCCATCCAACAACATCAGGGAATTTCGCCCCACTAGCGGTTCTGCAAGGGCATTTCCACGACCCATATCAAACTTAGAGTCTTGATTAAAAATATCCTGAATGGCTTGTGGGTTGCCAATAACCACATAAGGTTTAGTGCTATTCAACCGTACAGTAAAAATATCCCCATATTTTTGGCTATATCTGTCCTGAGAACCGAGCGGATCAGCAATCCAATTGATTAGTTGCCACAAAGGAGGACTAGTAACACAGTTTGGTAATTGCCCTGACATGACATTTCCCCGCTGAGCTATGTGCATGACTTAACTCTACAGTAGAGACAGAAACCTAACGACTAGAGCTAGCCGCAGCAAATAACACTCAACAAAAGCGATTGCTTCTCCCTAATAGAAAAGCGATTGCCGCTCTGCTCGGACAGGTTAATCAAAAAAGATAGCTTTTAATAAGTAGAGGCGATCGCCTCCACATCCTGTTAATCACTCTTAGCAAGAGCAGCTTGATTAAGTTGGAGGAAACCGTTCAAATCAATAATTCCATTGATTAAGAACAATGAACTGATTTTGAAGTGTATGTTCTGCTGGTTCTAGGTTTGCGATCGCCTGTATTGCATTAACTACGAGAACATTATGTCCTACTGCTCAAAGAAGATTAATCAAATACTTTGCTTGAGAATCCTCAAACAACAGTCGTAGGCTCAAGTGAAACTCCTTTTACTTCCAACCGATAGCGTTCTTCAGCCGCTTCGAGTTTCAGTAACTCCTATTGATTCGTACACCATATCTTGCCAAATCGTTGAGGCAAGCAACTTATGCCTTCGATATGAAGCTGCTTGCATCAAGGATACGGACGAGACACGAGATACTACTGCCATTCCTCAGTCCGTGATGAGTTCTGCAAGGATTTGAACAGCACTGATTAGGGCAAGGCGATTGCTTACAGAGAGTTGAAATGCTTTTTCCTTAAGCTCTTGCAAAGATATACAACAATGCTCCAACAAATCCTACGCTTTAATATTAGTTCTATCACTCCTATCGAGATCTCCTGAGCCTCTCCACAGCCGTCTCAATTTATGCATTCGTTTCCAGTATTGACAAAATCTCGACCATCAATCTCCTTCGATCTGCTCCCATATAATCAAGGTTGGTAGACCAATGCAGAATATCTATAGTTTTTTTTGATAGGGTAGAATTCAACTCTTTAGTAGTCACAATTCGTCTAAGCGCAAGTAAGGCGCTATACTGCCCGAAAGGCATCTCCAAAATACCAATCGCCCTAGAAAGTAGCAGATCTATATACTCAATTGACGGTTGCCATTCGAGATACTTATACGCAGACATCCTTTCTCCTGCTTTATTGCTAATCAGTCTTTCATACACGGGAAAATTGGTAGTTTTAGTAACTAAAGCCCACATTGTTGAGGAAATATCGCGCATTAACCTGGTTCGGTTAGACCCGGAGGGCATTTCTTCTCTCACTTTGTCATAGTAAGTAGCTAACTGATCTATTCTCTTCAAGGCTTCTACTGAATCAATATTACTTGCAGCATCAACTAGAGCTATAGCATCTTGATATCGTTTTTCAATCTGTTGATGCACTTCTTGAGCGCTTAGATTTGCGCCTGTAGCTCCAGGATTCCAAACTTTCTCTTCATAGCTTTGTGATGCCTCTTGTACGCCGTACCTTAGTTTGATTTTAAGTAAGTTGGTTTCAACTTCTTCAATACCCTGTTCGCGCAGCCAGGTTAAGGAATTTTGCAATTGTGGGAACTGAGTAAGAAGTAAGGGAAGTAAAACTGGAAGCCAAAAAAGAAAGACAAGAAATAAAGTTGTTGACGTAACCTTTAATTCAACAGAAAAGCTCCAAATATTGCTGTTAACTTCATCCGAAGCAAGTGAAATATTTAATACGCTTAGTATTATCAAAATGAAAATGCTGATCGAGTATTTCTTCCTTAAAGAAGAGGAAAACCCAGGGATGACAGCGGATCTCTCACCTTGATTAAACTTTTGAGTCAAATTATTGGACATGGCTTATAAAGTTTACATGCTGTCTCGCTCAAATGGATTTGGACAATGGAACCAAGAGTTTATCAGTCCAGTGGAAGCGGCGATCGCCCCACTCCACTCAATTCACAACTAAAAGTACTCAGTTTTCTAACTTAAAGTTCTAACCCTGTAACTGCGCGTATCGGGTTTGGATGTCTTGAATCGAAAAGACAGCTTGAAACTGTAAACCTTGCTGCTGATATAGCTCTGCTCCACCCTGTTGTCGGTCTACCAGAGCGATGATTTGGTTGACGGTGTAGCCTGCTTGCCGGAGTCGATCAACGGCTTTGAGGGCAGATTGTCCGGTGGTAACTACGTCTTCTAAGACGACGACAGGGCTATCCGGCGGGAGCGTTGGTCCTTCAATGTAAGCCTGAGTACCATGTCCTTTTGCTTCTTTACGAACGATCAGGGCAGTCAGCGATCGCCCTTCATAGGCTGCGACCACGCTCACTGCTGTCACCATTGGGTCAGCCCCCAGCGTCAGCCCTGCGACTGCCTGCGCCTCGGCTGGAACTAGATCAAGCAGCACCCGTCCCATCGCCAATCCACCCTGAGGATGCAGCGTCACTTGCTTGCCGTTGATGTAATAGCTGCTACGCTGCCCTGAAGAAAGCGTAAAATCGCCCTCCCGGTAAGCGGCTTCGCAAAACAAGTCGAGGAGATATTGCTTGACAGTTTCCAGGTCGCCTTGGCTGACCCGCGAAATGGACTGAACCGAATTGGAAGGCTGATTTACCATAAATGAATCGTATCGGTGACAGGCTCAATGGAGTGGGAGGTTTCGAGTAAAATTAGGCAAAGCAAAGTTTCTTCATGGAGATACCCTACTCCCAAATTTCACCTCAGGTTAGAGGCAGCATTAGTTTAACGTTTCTAGGATGAACGTGCGATTGCCAGAAAGCGCTAAATTCTTAGAATCCAGGGTGCAGGAGTTGAACCTGCCTGAGGCGAATTATGAGTTCGCTGCCTAAACCGCTCGGCCAACCCTGGCGATACCTGTTAGAGATTCTACTAGAGACACATTGTATCCTGAGTCCTTGATTCGCAGCTACCCTTTCATTGAACATATTCTTGCTGATTTGTACTGAAACTGATTCACAAAACTCCAGGAATCTCTTTAGGAAACAACTTTACTAACGTCAACGACTTCTTACTAAAAATCTCTTAAGGCTTAACCCTAGCCCCCACCCCAACTCCTAATTCCTAACCCCTAACCCCTAATCCCCATTCCAACAATGAGACTTAACTCGACCGTAGCACTCACCCTGATTTTGCTTTCTTTGATGGTTGCAGCAGGCGTTGTCAGTGCCGCCTGGGGGTATGCGCTGGGGCGCGAAGCGCTTCAGGGAATTACCCAGCCCGATGTCCGCCCTGCTAGCAGTGTAGGAGAGACAGATGGCAATCCTCCTCACCGCGATGAGTTAGTCCTGTTGAAGGAAGCAGACATTTTGACAGACGTAGAAGCTCGTATGAATGGTGATGCAGCAGCTGAATAAGGCAACGTGAACATGAACAGTAGATTTTACTGCCTCTAACTAATTCGAGTTTTGCTGCTTTGCTGTAGCTTTTTCCTGCTTTTAAGAATGATCCCCCTTGTTTCAATTTCTTCAGTTTTTTTGGTAGCCGAACCCAATACCCTTGCACAATCTGAGGTGTTTTTCAGGCTGCTGTCAGTTTTTTTGCTAATTGCCATCAATGCTTTTTTTGTAACCGCAGAGTTTTCGATTGTTTCAGTCCGACGATCGCGGATTAACCAACTCGCCTCGGCCGGAGACATTCAGGCCAAGACTGTTCAAGATCTTCAGCGTGGCATCGATCGCCTGCTCTCTACCACTCAGCTCGGCATTACCTTGTCCAGTCTGGCACTGGGCTGGATTAGCGAGAATACAATGGCGTTGCCCCTGGCCATTTTGCTTTCTCAGTTGCCGCTGTCGCCAGAAACGAACCAGTTTCTATCCCATTCTCTCGCGATCCCGATCGCCTTTTTTCTGGTTGCCTACCTGCAAATTGTATTGGGAGAGCTTTGTCCCAAGTCTCTGGCATTGCTTTATCCTGAGCAGCTAGCCCGATTTTTAGCCCCCCCCAGTCTGGCGATCGCCCGTTTCTTTAACCCCTTCATCTGGATTTTGAATCAATCAACCCGCTGGCTGCTGCGGTTGGTGGGCATTCAATATACCGGGCAAGGCTGGTATAACCGCGTTACACCCGAAGAACTTCAGCTGATCATCAGCACGTCTACCGAATCTCCCGGTTTAGAAGCCGAAGAACGAGAACTGCTGACCAACGTGTTTGAATTTGCCGAAGTCTCAGCGGGCGAAGTTATGGTGCCGCGTACCAGCATTGTGGCCATTCCTGGAGATGCAACCTTTCAAATGCTGCTGCATGAGGTGGCTGAGTCGGGGCATTCCCGTTATCCCGTGATGGGAGATTCTTTAGATGACATTAGCGGCATTGTTTACTTTAAAGAACTGGCAGAGCCGTTAGCACAAGGAATTTTGACCCTCGATAGTTCCATTCAGCCCTGGACTCGTCCAGCACGGTTTGTGCCAGAATATGTGCCGCTGAATGAGTTGTTGCACCAGATGCAGCGGTCAGCCCAGGAAATGGTGATGGTGGTCGATGAGTTTGGCGGCACCGCAGGGTTAATCACGATTCAAGATTTGGTAGCTGAAATTATTGGTACTACCTACGAACCGGAAGATGAGGAAGAACCGACAATTCAAATTTTGAATGAGCAAACTTTTTTGGTGCAGGCACAGCTAGACATTCAGGAAGTGAATGAGATGCTCAATCTAGATTTGCCAGTAATTGAGGATTATCAAACAGTCGGTGGATTCATGATTTATGAACTGCAAAAAATTCCGGCGGTTGGTGATCAGCTTCGGTATGGAACCTATGAGCTGACGGCAACCCTGGCGGAGGGTCCGCGGCTACACCAAATTCGAATTCAACGTTTGGATAGGGCCACAGCCAGCGGCACCTCGGCTACCGATGAAGTTATTACTGATTATTGGGAAGAGACTATTGCTGAGAGCGATTACCCTAAAGGGGAAACTGCTTCGGATCGCCCCTCCCAAAATGGCAGCTACGACTCATCTAACTCCAATACAGAAGTCAGTTCTGATAAATAGTTCTGACCCGTCAAGCAACGCTAATTTTATTCGTTCACTTACCTTCTACTTCTGATTCATTCCCCATGCGTTACTGGCTAATGAAATCCGAACCGGATGCTTACGGTATTGCTGACCTAGAGCGCGATCGCCAAACAATTTGGGATGGCGTTCGCAACTATCAGGCGCGAAACTTTTTGCGCGAAATGCAGCCCGAAGATCTAGTTTTTTTCTACCATTCCAACACCAACCCACTGGGAATTGCTGGGCTGATGAAAGTGGTCACAGGAATTGACGACCCGACGCAGTTTGATCCCAAAAGCAAATACTACGATGCTAAATCCAAACCGGAAGCCCCTCGCTGGCAAACCGTCACTGTAGAATTTGTGGAAGCGTTCAACACCTTGATTCCGCTTGACAAGCTGCGGCAAACCTTTGACCCAGACGAACTTTGGGTCGTGCGTCAGGGAAATCGTTTATCGGTCATGCCAGTTGAGGAAGCGATCGCCCAAAAGATTTTGGCATTAGCAAAGCAACCTTCGTAGGGGTGGGTTTGGCCGTTGAATCTCGACTCTATTCAGGTTTGTCTGCCAAACCCACCCCTACAATGTGAATGCTACTCGCTAACCCATCACTGCGACTCTGGGTTGCGGCGACCCAGACGATATTTGTCGAGTCGTTTCATGGCGATCGCCAAGCTCATTTTCATCCGGCGAAAGGCTTCTGCAAGGCTGCCCACTTCGTCATTCGACTGGTACTCAAAGTCTGCATCCATGTCACCCATGCTGATGGCCTCAGCGGCTGTTGAGATTTGCCGTAAGGGGCGGACGACATATTGTTTGAGCCAAAGGTTGACCATGAGAATGGCGATCGCAAACACACCCGCAACCGTTCCCATAATCAGCACAAACGACTGTCGGGCACTTTTGAATACTTGACTGGCGGGAACAGACATCACCTGTGCGCCGATGGGCACGTTCAGTTCCCAGTTAAATCCATTGGTTGTGCCGTAGCGTTCAATCATGCTCTTAGGCGCAGCTTCAACCGTGCTGTGGCAGCGCAAACAAGTGGCATCCGTAACAACTATCGGTCGAGCCGTGTAGAAAAGATCGCCACTCGGAGTAGAACGGAATCCGCTCACTTCTTTAAGGTTACTGGAATGTTGAAAACGCTCTACAATTTCTGTTTCAAAACTATCTGCTTTATCTCTTAAATTGGTTGGATTGAGTGTCGCTTCTTTATAAAAGAATTCATTATAAAAAGGATTGGCTCGAAACTTTTCAAATACTTCGCGAGCTGAGTAGGAAGGCACACTTTCAGGTAAGAATTCAGTGTCCAGGCGATCGGCTAATTCTGGATTAACCTGGGTGTTAGTATAGTTGCGGACGGAGTTCATAGTCTCCATCAACATGAGTGTTTTAGAAGTCACCTCACGCTGAGCATTGTAGTTCAAAATGCTGGATAATGCAGCTCCGCTGGCGACAATTCCTCCAAAAAATATTAAGAGTAATAAGACCGTAAACTTCTTGCCTAATTTGAAGTTTTTCAGGAACGATTCGATTGGTTTTAGCATAAGAAATTCGACGTTATCAGGAATTGGTCGTCGATAACCAGCCCAATGATCCTTACGTCTTGATCGAAAGAAGTTCCGGAGAAATGATTCGCTTTCAGAATTGATTAATTATCCGCTTCTAGACCCTGGCTTCGGGTAGCCAGACCACAAAAGCTGTTCCTCCCTGGCTGGGAGATGAAGTAGGGCGATGCGAAGCCGTTTCCCCTTTGGGGTAATTGTCTCCTCCTGCTTGCCCAAACAGCCGTTCTACCGGACTAAAAACCTGAATTTCACCCTGCATTCGCTTGACTAAATCACGGGCGATCGCCAGCCCCAAACCACTGCCAGGAATGTCAGTCTCTGCCTGCACCCCGCGATAGTGTCGCTCAAAGATATGCGCCTGGTCTGCGAGGGGAATGCCGCTCCCCGTGTCGGCGACAATCACAGATTGCCTGCCCTGACGCGAGGTGGCCCAAACGTAAACCTTGCCCCCTGAAGGGGTATATTTCAGCGCATTGTCGATCAGGTTATTCAACACCTCCCGCAGGGCTTTTGGGTCAGTTTGCACGGGGGGTAGGTTGGGCGGAATGACAGAACGTAACTCTAGCTGGCGGTCTTGGGCGATCGCCTCTGCCGCATCCAACAGCGGTTCCAAAACCTCACTCAGCAAATGCGGCTCTAGAGTTAGCGTAGTTCCAGTCAAGAAATTTGTTCCGGGCAGCAAAGGAACGAGCTTAGGGTCAGTCACGATATCATCCGCTGCTTGAGAATCATCGATTTGAGCTTGCCAGCTTGCCGGTGGTGCAGAGTCTACAGGCGGCAGCAGGTTTGCCTCACCCATATCAATGGCAGAATCAAATTGCTGCAACAACTCCTGGAGGCGATCGCTCTCGCGCACAATGCTAGTTGCCACACTGCGGTTTGCATCATTTGAGGCTAATCGACGCAGCAGCAGTTTGCCGAAGGTTCGGAGCGCTGTCAACGGATTACGGAACTGGTGCAGCAAATCATCAAACACATCATGCTGCTGGGCTTGCAAGAGGCGCTGCTGGCGCAAGTCCTGGTCGAGCCACTGCGATCGCTGGTCGAGTACACAGGCGATCGCCAAAGTTCGAGCGACCTTTTCAATTTGAGCTTGCTCACTCACTGTCCAATCTGCCTCAGGTCGGGCAGTCACCAGCAAACCCATCACGACCCCTTCATGGATCAGCGGCAAAACAATCTGCTGCGGGTAAGACAGTTTTTCGGATGGACTCCCCCCAGAAGTGTGACGATGAGAATGAGCATCTTGCTCAAATCTGCCCGTATCGGACGAGTTAATTTGCTTTAGAGTAGCTGAAGCTTCGGGCAATAGCAGCCGCAAGCTTGGACTGGTTCCAATCCGGGCTGACCAGAACGCAGACATTTGCTCTTCTCGCCAAGTTTCTGCCTCTGGGTAGGTCACAATAGGAATCAGCTGAGCGTTTGCATTACCATCGGTTAACTCTTCTGTCAGATAAACTGCACTGAATGATGCGCCTAATCCCTGTGTCAGCAGCGCAATCTGGGCGCGGCACAAAGCAACAAATTCAGAGCTGGCAGGCATCAACATGCAGTCACACAGGTAGTCACAGGGCAATCATAGAGCAATCACACAACAGCCACACAGAAAAGCCACGCAGCACCCGGATAACCCAGCACCTTGACAGCGTACAGTGGAAACAGGGGCGATGCGAAGCAGTTCCCCCTGGGGGTAATCGCTCTTATCACTCAATACAAAAATTATAAATTCCCCTTCTCAATTCCCACCCGATCCCGCCAATCTTAGCTCAGATCAACAGCGGGGATCATTACAGTACAAGGCTATAAGCATAACGCGAGAAACTTTTGTGGACATCTTAAGACTTTGTATCGAAAATTTAAGGGGAGTTGAAATCTTAAACTCAAGCCGATATACTTTCGACGGTTTTCGTATTTTGTAACTACGATTACACCTGTCAGTTAAGAGAGGAGGTAAGGGGGTTGGCAAGGAGACGCAAGCGTAAGAGTCGTCGTCGTCAAGAGGGGCGCAGAATCCTAGAGCTGGTGCCTCAGTACAGTATCGAAAGCGGCGAAGAGAAACCCGTCACGGCAGCTCGAAAGTTTATTCAAGCTGAAGGCATTTTGCCCCCAGCTTTGCTGCTCGTGAAGCGAAACGAACACACCACAGATCGGTACTTTTGGGCAGAGAAAGGGCTGTTTGGCGCTCAGTATGTTGAAGAAAATCATTTTCTGTTCCCTAGCTTAAGGGTGCCAGAAGATGACGAAGCTGAAATGCTACCGTTAGCTGCTGCTAGTCGCTAGTTTGCTTAGGCGCAATTGTTCCTGATGAGGTTGGTCTACCCTACACAAGCTTCTGTGAAACGCTGACCAAAATTCTCTAAGGGCGATCGCGAAAAGTGTAACGGTTCAGTGTTCAAGCTTCAGCACAGTCATAGCAAAAGACAGTCGCGGCAAAAGAACTCATCTTTTGCTGGCTGACTTAATTTCTTCAAGATTGTGAATTCAATAAACCCGGATTTCCTGAGTGAAAGCATCGCAAAGTTGTGTCTCCACTCAAGTTCTCCGGGTTTTATAGATTCACTTCCCCTACATATCGCTGTAGCCATATGCAAAAAAGCGGGATCAATTGATCCCGCTTTTTCTTAGCTTCGATAATTTAGAGTCAACTCAGAGATGCTTAAGCAACATTCACCTTCACAACTTTGTTCTTTTCCGCCTCAACTTTAGGCAAATTCAACGTCAGAATACCGTCTTTGTATTCGGCTTCTACTTTGTCGTTTTGCACTCTAGCAGGCAAGGGAACAACGCGACGGAACTTGCCGTAACGGAACTCAGAACGAGTCACACCTTTCTCTTCAATGCGAGTTTCAGATCTGCGTTCGCCGCTAATAGAAACTGCTTCGGCAGTCACTTGAACATTCAAATCTTTTGCTTCTAGACCTGGAATTTCAACTTTTAGGTGAACTGCCTCAGGTGTTTCCTGAATTTCTGCGGCAGGAATGAATGAAACTCTTCCAGTCTCTCCATTTGCGGCAGGAGCAAGGGTGTCAAACAAGTGATTCATTTCCCGCTGCAAGCCTTCAATTTCTCTGAATGGTGCCCAATGAACCAGTGCCATAGTTGTTGTCTCCAATCTCAATTTCTTGTAGAAGTTCAAGAGTTTTTATCTCTTGGCTTCATCTGTTATTACTTTATCTAAAGCAATCAATAGAATGAGTTCGGTTTCTATGCCCAAGCAAAATCGCAATTTCCACACCTTCAAAAGCCTTGGTTCGGTTCTCACGCCTAAAAAATTCTATTAACCGTAATGCACACTGTTTGATTTGAGCGTACTCAGAATCATTTGATTGGCTTAAGCCCCTTATTCCGTATTCCTTGACATAGAAATGGTGTAAGTTTCCAACGTAATGTTGTGTAAACGATTTGCGGATTAACTAATGAAGTAGTAGACAATATTCCTACATATATTTGTTGGCGTTGAGTGCTCGGCTATGCAAATTTTCCATCGTCCCCCCACTACTGAGGTAGAGACGCAAACGCGAATTCTACAGGCAGCCCAGCGGCTATTTGCCCGGCGGGGCTACGATGGCACGACTACCCGCGATTTGGCACAGGCAGCAGGAGTCGCTGAAGGTACTTTGTTTCGCCATTTTGAGAATAAGAAAGCGATTTTGATTGAGGTGGCAACGCAGGGCTGGATAGAAATTCTGACGGATCTGCTGACTGAGTTGAGCGAAATGGGTAGCTATAAGGCGATCGCCCAAGTGATGCGGCGACGAATGCTCAACCTGCACCAGAATGCCGATATGCTCAGGGTTTGCTTTATGGAAGCGCAATTTCACCCTGACCTGCGCGATCGCATTCAATCTGACGTAATCACCAAAATGACCGACGTAGCCGAAGCCTTCTTTCAAACCGCGATGGATCGAGGCATCTACCGCCCGATGAATCCCCGAATTGTGGCTCAGGTATTTCTAGGCATGTTTACCATTGCTGGGTTTAGCCAGGACACAGTGATGGTAGAAGGATCTTCCCCCCAGGCAATGAAGGAAATGGCAGAAGGTCTAGCAGATATTTTTCTGAATGGCGTTTTGGCAACCAAGGATTAAAGAGGTTTCTCAGGAAAAATGTCCCCTTGAGTAGGGGCAGGTTTTGCTATCTCTGCAGTCGAACAACAGCTTAGTGCTAAACCTGCCCTTACACGTATTTTGTCTGATAGAAACTTCCTAAGGCTGTTTCATAATGCTAGTCATTCCAGCCAGGACACAAAAGCGTAGGCAAAAAAGGTGTGGGTCTTACCTGCGCTTTTTTTGTCCTAACTCTTATGGCTTCCCAACTGGCGCTGGAGTTGTTTCAGCGTTTGGTACATCTCGGGCAGACGATTGTAAACCGCCGAAGCTTTGAGATAGAGCTTGTGGGGAACGGCTGGGGTGCCCGAGACGATTTCACCGGGTGGCACATTGGTGTGAATTCCGGTTTTGGCGGAGGCAACAGAACCGTCTCCCATTTTGGCGCTGTTGGCGATGCCGACTTGCCCCGCTAGAATGACTCGATTGCCGATAGTGACTCCGCCTGCCATGCCTACCTGCGCTGCCATGGCACAGGCTTCACCGACCTGACAACCGTGAGCAATGTGAACCATGTTATCGATTTTGGTGTTGCGGGCAACGCGGGTTTCCCCTACAGCGGGGCGATCGATCGCTGAGTTGCAGCCAACCTCAACCCCATCTTCTAAAACCGTGTAGCCCGACTGCTCCATCTTGAACCAGCCTTCTCGCACGGGCACAAAGCCAAATCCTTCAGAGCCGATCGCCGCACCGCTATGGATTACGCAATCTGCACCAATTTGGGCACGTTCGTGAATTACACAGTTGGCGTGCAGGGTGGTGCGATCGCCAATTTGAACCTCTGGATAAATCACCACGTTAGGGTGAATGCAAACCCGATCACCAATTTTCACCCCTGCCTGAATCACCACATGGGCCCCGATCGCCACTTCTTTCCCTACCTGAGCAGAAGGGTGGATTACAGCCGTTGGGTGAATTTCAGGTGCAGGGCGAAAGGGCTGATAGAAGAGAGCGATCGCCTGAGCGAAAGCTAGACGTGGCTGTGGCGTAGCAATCCAGGCAATTTGACGTTCTGTTGCCTGAGCTTGCAACGCTTCATCCAGTGGCAAAATCAGGGCACTAGCAGCCGTTCTGCCCACCTCTGCTGCAAACTTTGCACCCTCCACATAGCTGATGTTGCCAGTTACAGCTTGCTCAATTGCTGTAACTCCGACAATTTCTGGGTCGCAGTCAGGACGGGTAGTCAAACTGGTGCGATCGGCAACAGTAATGTTTTGGGCTATCTGGCTAAATTTCATGGCGCTAATTTAAGGCGGGCAGCGTAAACAATCGTACCAACGAAGCCCTCCCTTCAGCTTAGTTTGGTTGTATCAGCAAGGAGAAAACAGCTTGCTGGAAGCGATCGCGCCCTCGTTCTGGGCAAGCGTTAAACAAGATGTAGCGCAACTCTTAACAGGCAGACAAAAACGCTGCACATTCCACGTGGGGCGTTTGGGGAAAGAAGTCGGCGGGTTGAACGCGAGTTAAGTGATACTCAGACTCACACAGCAGCTTTAGGTCACGCGCCAGGGTGGAAGGATTGCAGCTTACGTAGACAATGCGGTTGGGCTTGCTTTGCAGCAGGGTATTAATCACGGCAGGGTCGCAGCCTTTGCGAGGTGGATCGAGCAGGACAATATCGGGGACAAACTCCTCAGAATTGTGCTCTGCGGCGATCGCCATCTTCGGCAAGAGATCTTCTACTGCACCGATCTGAAAGCTGACATTCTCAATGCCGTTGAGGGCCGCGTTCAAGCTGGCTTGCTCAACGGACTCTGACTGCACTTCTAGTCCGATCGCCTGCTGAACTTGTTTAGCTAGCGGCAGGGTGAGAGTGCCAATGCCGCAGTAGGCATCTAGCAGCACCTCATTTCCCTGCAAATTTAACTCCTGCATAATTACTTGAAGCAGCGCTTCGGCTTGTTCGGTGTTGACCTGGAAGAAGGTGGTGGGGCGAATCTGGAATTCTAATCCGGCAAAAATTTCTCGAATGTAGGGGCGACCTGCTATGCAACGGGTTTCTGTGCCAAAGATGACGTTGGTGCGATCGCTATTCCGGTTCAATGCTACGCCAACTAATTGAGGATAACGGCTGAGCCAGTCCTCCGCTTGTTCTGAAATTCCTGGTAGCTGCCAGTCGGTTGTCACCAGGGTAAGCAAAATTTCCCCCGTGCGGCGACCAATTCTCAGGGCAAGATGGCGTATTTTTCCCTGATGCGTCGTTTCGTTGTAGAGCGGCCAGCCACGCTGCTGAAGGTCTTGCTTCACTTCCGCCAACAGCGGATTTAGCCGCGCATCTTGAATTGGGCACTGGTCTAAATTCACCAGACGATGACTACCTTTTTGGTAGTAGCCTGCCTGCACCTGCCCAGAAGCTGACACACCTAGCGGAAAAGTCGCCTTATTACGATAGCCCCAGGGGACCGAGGCAAGCACGTCATCTACGGGCGGGTTCTCAATGCCGCCAATTCGCTCTAGCGCGTCAATAATCTGCTCTCGCTTGACCTGAAGCTGGTAGTTGTAGTCAATAAACTGCCATTCGTAGCCACCACATTTATCGGAGACGCTACAGTCGGGCTGCACCCGATGAGGAGATGCTTCCAAAAGCTGGTGCAGTTTGCCGTGAGCATACTGGGGTTTGACGCGCACCAGCCGAACCAGAGCGCGATCGCCCGGTACCGCATTCGGCACAAACACCACACGACCTTCCCAACGCCCAACGCCATCGCCGCTGTTGCTCAGGTCGGCGATCGCCATCTCCAACAGTTGCCCCTGCTGCCATTGCGGTGGCTGACTCGTTTGCACAAACTTTTGACGAATCAAATTTGATTGCCCCGGATCTCTACCATCTCAAGGCTAATACCAATTTGTGGGTAATGACGATTTACGCCTGCCGCAAAAAAGTTTCTAGACTGGGCACGTTGACCCAGGTGCCCGTCTCGTTAGATTGGTGCGTTAGATCCATCAAAAGCTGAGAATAGAGTCCTTCGCGTAATGAAGGGGTGAGCGATTCGCCTCGCTCGATGGACTCGACCAAGCGATCGACAATCCGAATGAATGGAGCCAGACGACCATCGGCGTAAGTCTTGGGAAACTCCAGACGCTGAGGAATTTCCACCTCAGTTAATGGCTCTCCTGCTTGACTCGCCCAGAGTCGAAAGCCATGCACATAATCTTTCTGGTGGTCGCTGCCGAGAACGAGGGTGCCGCGATCGCCATACACCTCCACCCAATGCCCTCTGCCTTGATAGGTCGCGGCACTTAGCACCACTTGACACGGCGTACCGTCTGCTAACTCCAGCATCAGGCTGCACGTATCATCACTGTCAACCGGCTTCGTGCCACCCTCCGGAGCAGGACGAGTTGCAATTCCAGTACTCAAATAGCCGCATAGCCGCTGAACGGGACCAAACAGCCAGGAAATGTAGTCAAAGGTATGTGATCCCAACGCTCCCAGTGCGCCACCACCCTGATCTTTGCGGGAATACCAGTTCCACGGACGGCTTGGATCAGCCCGACCCGAGACTAGCCAGTCCACGTTGATCAGACGCTTTTGCCCAACAAAGCCTTCTGCCAGCAGTTCAGCGAAGCGCTGCCAGGCAGGAACATAGCGGAACTCAAAATCCATTAGCGCTGCAACGCCCTGCTGCGTTGCCAACTGGTAAAGTTCCGCAGCTTCCCTTGCTGTCAAGGTTGTCGGTTTTTCCAACAGGAGATGCTTTCCAGCTTGCAGAACGGCTTTTGCCATTTCGTAATGCAAGAAGGGTGGCGTGGTGATGCTAACGGCTTTAACTTCCGGTAGGGCAAGAATTTCTTCTAGTCGCTGGCAGGCATAGGGGATGTTGTGGGCGGTGGCGATCGCCCTTGCCGTCTCTGCGTCGCGATGATAAACCGCCATCACCTGAGTACGGGGATGTTCTTGAAATCCAGGAATGTGAATTTTTTGACCAAAGCCAGTGCCAACGACTGCGACACCCAGAGGAAATTGAGCCATAACACGATTAAACTGAGCAACCTTTGGAGCGGGCGATCGCTAGCCTACCTTACAAACCATCCCTTCAGAAGAGGGTTCGGTGTCTTCCACCAGATCTTCTACTAGCTCTTCTGCCAAATGCTGCTGAAGTGAAAGCGCTCCATTTTCCGAGGATAAAGACTCAGAAGATAAGCAAGGATTGACTAGTGCGGGTTGTTCAGATATGTCTATAAACTCTTGAGAAAACTCTTGGGAAATTGAGTTCAAGGCAGTAATTTCTGGCAACAATGCTTTGTCAGAGTAGGGCAAAAGAGCAGCTTGGGTTATTGCCAAATTAGCGGCTAATCCAATTCGACTGCGCTCCAGTACGCCTAGCACCTGACGCGGATTTTCACGCGCCACAACGGGCAGCAAAAACAACCCTCTTGCCTCCATTCGACAAAGCGCTTCAGTAACGGATTCATCTTCATAGGCAGAAACAACATCTGCTGTACGAATCTCTCTAAGCGTCTGTTGAAACTTATCTGAATCTTTGGCTTGCTGAGTTACTTGATCAATGTGCTGCTTAATATCAACGAGTGAAACAATACCTACTAATTCTTGCTTAGAGTCTAATACTAGAGCGGTGTTAGATTTTGCTTCAACCATTCTCTGTCCTGCTTCTAGCCAGCCTAGAGAATCGGGAAGCGCCAGATAGGAACGCTCAAGAATTGAGGCGATCGACACTTGCTGCAACACTTCAAACTCATCCTGCTTTTCCAGATTCATTCCCATTTGTTGAAGGTTAAGTCCCTGGATCGAGGGAATTGACTTAAACCGATCAACGACCCAAACGCTAACACCCACTGCCGCCATCAGTGGCACAATGATCAAATAGTTTTGGGTTAACTCAAACAGCAGCAAAATTGCCGTTAAGGGTGCTCTTACGGTGCCTGCCAAAACTGCGGCCATGCCCACCATTGCATAGGCAGGTGGCGGCGCAATTTCTAACCAACTTGAGGGAAGAACGATCGCCAGCACATTCCCATAAACTGAGCCTAAACAAGCCCCTAAAAACATGGCTGGGGCAAAAATTCCACCGACGAAGCCGCTGCCCAAACTAATGGCGGTCGCCCCGAGTTTAACGAATAGCAATAAGCATAGAAATTGTAGAGGAAATTCTTTTCCTTCCAGGATCACTTGAAGCGTCCCATACCCAATTCCAAGGATTTGGGGCAACTGGAGCGCGATCAATCCCAAACAAAGTCCACCCAGAACGGGCCGAACGGGTTTTGGCAATTTCAGCCAGGTTAAGCCAGCCATTTCTCCCTGGAAACAGGCTTGTACTAGCTTAATAGCCTGAGAAAAGGCGATCGAAACTAGACTTGCCAGCAATCCCAGCCCCAGGTAAAGCATCCACTCCCAATGGCTCAAAACTTCGTATGCAGGCAAATCAAAAGCAGGATGCACCCCAAAGGCAATTCGGGCAATCAGGGCAGGCACGATGGATGAGAGCAAAATCAGACTAACGGCAGGGGTGGTAAACGTTGCGCCCAGAACAACCTCTAGGGCAAAGAAGACCCCGGCAATGGGTGCGTTAAACCCAGCAGCCAATCCGGCTGCTGCGCCTGCCCCCAGCAACAGGCGATATCGCTCTCTTGACACTTGAAACAGTTGTCCAAACAAAAAACCAATGTTGGCCCCAATTTCGACGCTGGGACCTTCTGGTCCAAGGGAAGCGCCCGTACCCAAGGAAACGGCAGCGGCAAACATCTTGATGAAAGGCCGCAGGGGCGAAATCTTTTGCGCTCCGGTGCTGTTAAGCAGTGCTGAAAAACCTTGACCCAGATAGTCTCGAAATCGCCAGGTCATCAGCCCCACAACCAATCCACCCAGGACTGGAATGCAGGCTAGTGTCCAGTTGCCCCAGCTTGAGAGGGTGCCAAACAACCACTCAAACGTTAGCGTTTCAGACCATTCAATCAAGCAATGGAAAAGGACGATCGCCAGCCCTGCGCCACCACCAATGAAGACGGCAGAAATGAGCACTAGAGCTTCTGGGGAAGGCTGAAGACGGTTCAAGAAGCGGGTCAGGCGATCGCTCAAAGAAATAAATTTAGGAGGTTCTGGTAAAAGTAGTTTGGGTTTAGGAATAAGAGTAGTCATTGATAGGGGAGGAACCAGGAAATAGGCGTAACTCAAGCGATCGACTCTAATGCAGCAGTGCAGCCATCGGAATTAGCCACAACTCGCTACAACCAGCACTAACTTAGCGACTCTGTCTGTTAGCAGCTCGCTTTGACCCAGCTAACAGACACCCGCAAAAGACATTGGGCACTCAGAGGTAGATGCGGAGTTCAACCCCTCGTCCCTGTCATATTTGAATTTTAATAATCTGAGTTCTAATACCCATTCCCCTCAAGGCAGCATCTGTTAGAGTGCGCGAGGCACGCTCTAAAGAAAGCAGGTCCCCTTGGAAACGGTATAAGAACTAGTATGTCTCAGTTATGAGAATTTGGTTATAAAAGTTAACTAACTGTCAAAACAAATCTAGCCTTATTTGACCTGGAGTTCAACCGCCGACTGCTTAGATTTACGCCTTGATCGGGCGTCCGTCGGGCTAATCGCTGGCTGAACTTACAGTCCTAGTGTTTGGCTAGCACTAATCCTAGCAGCAGCAGCGAGATATGCTTTGTAGCGTTCGCAGCAAATGAAGGGCGATCGCCAGCAAGTTCCCGGGTATTTGCGGATTCTCCTGATTTTTACGGATTCTGTTAGGATTACCGCCTTACTGTGTTCCTGATCACTTTCAAACAACGTTTAAAGTGCGAGGTTGTATTAGTTTTTCCAAGGCAACTTCCGTAGAGGTTCGTGTTAAACAAGAATTCTGTCATTGCCTCATTCTAAAAACTCAAGAAAACTCTGAATCTAGGTTAAGTTAGAGCGATCGCAACTTTGCCTCAAGGTTGCTTCAATTCTTAGAGGTTACTGAATTAGCGTCAAAAAAATATAACTGTCGGCTCTACAGATTAAAGTCCACGCGTAGTATAGTGGTTACTCGTTTTCCTAAAAACCTCCAAATCTTGGAATAGCATCCTTTACAAAGGAGTTTGTGAATCGAGTTCTAAACTGTTGAAATCCAAGTTTTAGGGTGCATCTCGAACTGATTCGTCTGCAGTCGGGCGATCGCTAAAGTCCAGTGATTTTTTGATGAGGGGCAACTTCTCGATTTAATCTACCTCAGGCTTTCAACACAGGAAAGTTGCCAGTGGGTCTGCTCCTATACCCGTTTTATGATTAAAGAAAACTCAAGCTCAAGTAATTTCACTTAGATTACAGAAGGCAACTTCAGCATGTTCCGTGCCCCTACCCTCGGAAACTACTGTAAGAATGTCGTGAAGTTTTCTTTAAGCGGCCCCTTGCCCCAATTTGCACGTATAAAATAATACCAAAAACACTGGGCTTGACGTGTTGCATTGCAGGCTGGATTTTTTAACGTTCCATTGCAGGAGGACACCAGCAGAATTCATCTGTCTGCTGCCCCTTGCTTTTCGTTCCGGTTCGATTTTTTGCAAAGGTTTTTACCATGACATCTCCAACCGCATCCACCGTAGTTTTCGTTGATTCAACCGTTGATGACTACCAGAGCTTAGTCAGCAGCGCTTCTCCGGGTACAGAAGTTGTTGTGCTTGATGCCACTCAGGATGGTGTCAGTCAAATTACTGCAGTTCTGGCTGGTCGTAGCGGCGTAGAAAGCGTGCAGATCCTCTCTCACGGCGGTGCCGGACAGTTGCAGCTCGGTTCTACTCAGCTCAGTTTAGAAACCCTGAATCAGTACACCGCTCAAATTCAAAGCTGGTCAAGTTCGCTAACCGAGACGGCTGACGTTTTACTCTACGGTTGTAACGTTGCAGCAGGCGACACAGGCAATTCGTTTATTCAGCAATTCGCGACGCTTACGGATGCTGATATTGCTGCCTCTACTGACCTGACTGGCAACACGGCTTTGGGCGGCGATTGGGATTTGGAAACAGCCGTCGGTCAAATCGAGACCTCCCTGAAGCTCGACCAGGCAATTTTAGAGAGCTACGACTCAACCCTGGCACTTCTGTTTCGTGAAGACTTTACAGGTACCGACGTCAGTAATCGTCCATGGCTGTTTGGAAGAGGAGTTACCACCTCTGCTGACCCTTTCCTGACTGCCAGAGGCACTGTAGCCCCATCGACAGGTGGGCTTCCGGGTACTGCAAATCCCATTGATGCCCCAGGTCAAGGTGCTTTACGGTTAACAGGTGCTCGAACCGATCAGGCAACCTTTGCCATCTACAATGAGGCAATTCCCTCGAATGCGGGTCTTTCTATCACCTTTGATTTGTTCTCTTATGGAGGGACAGGTGCAGATGGCATCAGTTTCTTCTTAATCGACGGACAAACATCTCCGACCGTTGCGGGTGGTTTTGGCGGATCTCTTGGATATGCCCAAAGAAACACTCCCATCAATGTACCGGGGCTAGAGGGAGGCTATGTCGGAATTGGATTTGACGAATTTGGTAATTTTTCTTCGGGTACCGAAGGGCGCGTTGGCGGACCCGGTCGTCGCAGAAATACAGTCGCGATTCGGGGTAGCGAAGCTAATAACTATGAGTACCTCACTGGCAACTCTAATCTACCTGGGCGAATTGATACCCCTAACGCAACTAATCGGGAGGATGCACGACGCAGAGTCAACATTGAGCTAGACCCGGGTGGCTTGATCGATGTTCGGATGGATTTCAATGGAGATAACGATTTCAATGATGCAGGTGAACTAGTCATTGATTCGTTTAATGTGGTGGAGGCGAATGGTTCTCCCTTGCCTGAAAACTTCAAGTTTGGTTTTGCTAGCTCGACGGGTGACTCTACCAACATTCACGAAATTCGCACATTCCTGATCGAAACCGTTACGGGTGATAATCTATCTCCAGTCGCAGCCAATCGAACAATTGAGGCTAGACTTGGCGCTGTAACTCCCATCACCAGCGTTATTGCAAGAGATCGTGACGGCACGATCGCCTCCTACACCGTTAGGACGATTCCTCCGCGCGCTCAGGGCACTTTGTTTTTGGGCGACCCAAGCGCTGGAGGTCGAGCCGTCACGGTTGGACAACGGATTGCTCCCCGTCAAATTAGCCGACTCTTCTTCCGAGCCACCAATCAGTTCTCAGGGGCTACTTTTACATATGACGCGACCGACAATGACGGTGCAGTGAGTGAATCTCCTGGAACTGTTGACTTAGTTGTGCCTCCCGGTGAAGGCCCCAACCGTCCTCCTGTTGTTGCCAACCGCACGTTTGAGGTGGAGCCTGAAAGCACACTACGGTTGGTTAGGGGGTTGGCTGGCACCGATAGCGATGGCGAAATTACCTTCTACCGCATCTCAAGATTACCGGAGGCAGACCAGGGCGTGCTGTTCCTGGGCAACCCGGCCGCGGGTGGCAGAGCGATTGAGGCAGGGCAGGGAATTCGACCTGATCAGGTGGGGCAACTCTACTTCCAGGCAAACGAAGACTTTACAGGTGCTAGTTTCATCTATGTTGCGCTCGACGATGACGGAGCGCGTAGCATTACCCCAGCTACTGTTACGCTCAACTCAACCGATAGGATACCTCCTGGCTCTCCTGGCTGTGGACCTGGAGTCACGCTTACCGGAGACATTGGTAACAATGTATTGCAGGGCGGTGATGATAGCGACACGATTTCTGGTTTAGGAGGCAATGACAGGCTCCGGGGGTTGGGCTGCGACGACCAGATTAATGGGGGTGATGGAAGCGATCGCCTGCGAGGTGACAACGGCAACGACCTGCTTGTTGGCGGAGACGGCAACGACCTGCTTTTTGGTGGCAGTGGAGAAGACTTCTTGCGCGGCACGCTTGGAGTCGATGTGCTGCGCGGCGAGAGCGGCAACGACCTCATCTATGGCGGCGGAGACAATGACAATATTGAGGGAAACGATGGCAACGACGTAATTAGAGGCGGCAGCGCGAATGACTCGATCAGAGGCGCAGAGGGAAGCGACCGAATTAGCGGCGGTACAGGTGACGACATCGTTGACGGGGGTAACGGCAATGATGGCTTGAGGGGGAGCGAAGGTAATGACGTAATCAGGGGGCGCTCCGGCAACGACCGAATCAGCGGCGGCGCTGGCAACGATCGGGTTGACGGTGGAGTCCGTAACGATCGCCTTAGAGGTGCAGAAGGTAACGATGTCATACTCGGTGGAGACGGCCGCGATGTGCTGATTGGCGCAGAAGGTAGGGATGTGCTATTTGGCGGCACGGGTGCTGACGAACTGTTAGGGCAAGAAGGCAGAGACTCATTCCTCTACACGTCTTACGACGACAGAGGCGATACGATTCTTGACTTCACAATTGGTGACGACAAGATTGACCTGAGTCGGGTGTTTCGAGAGCCAGGCTATAGCCTGGAGGGAGAAGCAGCCTACCGTAGCTATGTAGCGTTGTCTCAAAGTGGCTCTGACACGATTTTGAGGATCAAACTGGATAACAGTACTGGTGCAGGTGGGCAATTCAGGTACCTTGCTACCCTGCAAAACATAACGACTACTAGTCTCTCCTTTTCTGATTTCGTTGTCTAAAGATGATGAGAAGCACACTTCATCAATAGAGTATGCTTCCCATACCTAAAAAGGGAGTAGAGTTTAGCTCTGCTCCCTTTTTTCCTAACTTAGTGACTAGCTTTTCCTAGCTTAGTGACTAACAGTACATCTAGAGGTTAGACATCACTTCACGGGCAGCATCTAGAGTGCGATCGATGTCTGCCTCCGTATGAGCCAGAGACATAAACCCTGCCTCAAATTGGGACGGAGCCAGATATACCCCATGCTCTAACATGCCGCGATGGAAACGGGCAAATTTGTTCAAGTCAGACTTCTTGGCATCCTCATAGTTATGCACTGGTCCTTCGGCAAAGAAGAAACCGAACATACCGCTGATTTGTCCACCACAGGCAACATGCCCTGTTTCTTGGGCAACTTGCAGCATTCCATCGGTTAGCTGCTTGGTGATCTGGTCAAGCCGCTCATAATTACCTGGTTGCTGTAACAGTTGCAGTGTCTTAATTCCTGCCGTCATCGCTAGAGGATTGCCAGACAGTGTCCCTGCCTGATACATCGGGCCCGCCGGAGCCACCATTGACATAATTTCTTGCTTACCGCCATAGGCACCTACGGGTAGCCCACCCCCAATAATTTTGCCCAAGGTGGTCAAGTCTGGGGTTACGCCAAATCGCTGTTGGGCACCGCCATAGGCAATTCGGAAACCCGTCATCACCTCGTCGAATACGAGCAGTGCGCCATTTTCTTGAGTGAGTTCTCGCAATCCTTCCAAAAATCCGGCATCCGGGGGAATGAAGCCTGCATTGCCGACAACGGGTTCCAAAATCACGCCTGAAATTTCACCAGGATTTTCGGCAAATAGAGCTTTGACAGCTTCCAAATCGTTAAACGGAGCTGTTAGCGTATTGGCTGTGGTGGACTTAGGCACACCAGGGGAATCGGGCAATCCTAGCGTTGCCACACCCGACCCAGCTTTGACCAAAAACATGTCGGCATGGCCGTGGTAGCAGCCTTCAAACTTGATCACCTTGTCGCGTCCGGTATAAGCCCGCATCAGACGCAGGACAGCCATGCAAGCCTCGGTGCCAGAGTTAACAAACCGTACCATTTCAATGCTGGGAACAGCATCGATCACCATTTCGGCTAAGACATTTTCCAGATAGCAGGGTGCGCCGAAGCTAGTGCCTTTTTCCAGCACTTCGTGGAGGGCTTGCAAAACTTCGGGATGGGCATGACCGCAAATTGCAGGGCCCCACGTACCGATATAGTCAATGTACTGGTTGCCGTCTACATCCCAGGCATACGCCCCTTTGACGCGATCAAACACAATGGGCTGACCGCCAACAGACTTAAATGCTCGCACCGGAGAGTTGACCCCTCCGGGCATGAGCTTTTGTGCAGCAGCAAAAATTTCTTCTGATTTGGTGGTTTTCAAACTGGTGGAGGTAACCAAAACTTTCTCCTTTCGGCTCTGATTCTAATTTCTAGGCTAAGGGACAGCGGCGATTTAGGACTGATTGTGCAACGAATTGTTTCACCTGGATGATTGCTTCGTCTAAATCTAGATTTGCTGAACTGTCGCAATTCTTATATATAGCAGCTATGTAGCAGTCATCAATTGACTGGGGGTGATTGGGGATGATTGCGGGTTGGTATTCTTGGACTACAGCTAACTATGGATGTAAGTCCATCAAAAAATCAGGCACTTGCAGAATGTGAAAGTAAACCAGAATCGAGACGATCAGTGTGTAGAGGGTAGAACCTCCTAACCCAATCAGCAGTCCCCGTTTAGGATCTTGTTTCTCTCCATCCACAAACATATCTACTGCGCCAAACTGCATCATCACGATTCCCAGAACGTTTGAAATCCAGTAGCCAATAATGGTGCCGGGTAGAAACCAGTCTGGCTTAATCCAGCTGATTGCATAGCCAAAGACTAAAGCGATCGGCAAATTGAAAAATAAATCATTCCACCAGGAGAGCGGAGACAGCATATATCCGATGCCCATGATCGCTCCGCCCCGCAGTTTCTTTAATAGGTTTGTCATCTTCTCAAGGTTTTGAAGGAGACGAATAAGTCTTATGTTTTATAAGTGCTATACCTAAATGTAACTTCTCGGCAGGCGGCTCAATCGTTCTCCCTCAGATTAAGGCTTAATTTCCTTTGCAAAATACTGATCTAAGGCTTCCTTGCCGATTTAGTAGCACTCACAGGCGGAATCTTCCATTCCTTCTCGATTAAGGATTGTGATGCAACCTCGGTTGGCACGAATTAACCCTGCTGATTGCAAAGTGCCAGTGGCTAAGCTAACAGAGGGTTGCTCTACGCCAATCATCTGTGCCAGAATCTCGTGTTAATAAAATCTCTGAAGTCTAGCTCTGGTTTTGTGCAGCTAATAACCAACGGCAAAGGCGTTCCTCAATGCTGTGGAAGCGGTTGCATAATGCAGATCACACATCGCATCAATGGCTAAAACAGTGCAAAATCTGAGAAGACCGATTTTGCACAGGGGTAGGGTTATTTATGGCAGACTTGACCGCCGACCAGCGCAATTACTACTACTTGCTAGAAGCAGCCCGCACTGGCATTCACAAACCGATTTTGGCGGCACTTTATGAGGTTCATGACAGCCCTAGACTGACGGATGGTGAAACCGGATTAGGAATTTCGCCAGCAAACCGGATTCCGCTCGAGCAGGTCAATACCTTTCCTGAACAGGTGCAGTATGCTGCTAACACCGTTCGCAGCATCACGAATCGGCTTACAGCTCAAGCTTGGAGGGGAGATGAAATCTGGGATCGGGATGAGGGACGCTACACCGATCGCTTTGTTGAGGCGATCGCCAAAGGCTATGCCCCGCCTGCTAACGATACTGCCGCTACCCGACTGGAGTCGAGCGATAGCAAAAAGCTGCTCAAAGCCTACATTGAAGACCTGACCGTAGACTATAGAGCAGACCAACTGCCGCACAATTTAGCTGATCTTGATCCGAATTTACTCACCTTTACTGAGAGGCTAACTCGCTATTACACCAGTTTGCCCTATCAGCGTGAGGCATTGCTCGAAGCAGTGCGGCTATGGCGCAAGCTGGACAATCGAGAGGCCGCGATCGCCTCTTTTAACCTATCTAATTCTAGTGAAGCAAACCTCGATCGTGCTCTGCTGCAATTTATCCAGCAGGTTTCACCCAATTATTCTGGCTATCCGCATCAGCGAGAGGCATTGTTGCGACTGGCACAGCTTTGGCGACAGTTAGACTCGCGAGAAGAGGCGATCGCCACCATTCAAAACCATCCCACTGGTGAGACAAACCTAGACATTGTTGATCCGGCATTAATTGCCTTTGCACAGCGAATTCCTAAGTTTTACCAGGGCAAAGGCGAACAGCGAAACGCCCTGACTGAGATGTTTCGCCTTTGGCGCGGACTAGATTCACGGGCTTCTGTATTAACCACACTAGGATTAAATCCACAAGTACTAACCTCTGGCACCCCCGATCGCACTACATTGGTTAATGCTGCCAGTCAGCTTGACCGAGAACTGTTGGAATTCGTTAAATCCGTTCCCACCTCATACCAGGAAACGGAGGAACAGAGAGAGTCGCTAATACGGCTGGTGCAGCTTTGGCGCGGACTGGATGCACGGGAAAAAACGATTCAATCTTTGTTTGAAGATTTGCGGCGGATGGAGCAAGCCCGCCGCGATTCTCAAGATGCACCGCCTATTCCTGAACCGCCACCTCCTCCATCTCGCCCTAGCCGCTGGACTCCTAGCAACATTCGCGGACACATGTATACCTCAATTATTCCCAACGGTAACTTTACCTGGGCAGAAGCGACTCATGGTGGTACGCGGATGCCGCCTAATCAGGCAACGGTTGATGCAATGGTGAGAATTGCCCAACTCGCACAGCAGGCTCGCGATCGCATTGGTCGTCCTTTCCGCATCACCAGTTGGTATCGTTCACCTGAAGTGAATCGTAGAGTCGGTGGGGCTTCAGAAAGTAGGCACATTGTGGGAGATGCGATCGACTTTTACTGTGATGGGCTGAGTGGCAATCAGCTTTATTGGGCGCTAGATCCCTGGTGGCCCGGTGGGTTGGGGCGTTATCAACAGTTTCCAGAGCTGAGTCACATCGATGCGCGTGGCTATCGGGCCCGATGGAAACATTAGACTGCTGCGTGAGGAGAGTTAGTGGGGGCGATCGCTCTCCCTTTCATAAGCCAATTCACCCATCACATAAGTAGCTTGAATGGCGCGATCGTCTCCTAGCATGATCAGGCTAAATAGCTGGTCAGCTAGCTCTTTAAGTGATGTTGCTGTAGAGCCTGGATTGCGAAACGCCATGAGTGGAGTTGCTCGCATATCCAAAACCACAAAGTCTGCTTCTTTGCCTGAATCAAAGTTGCCAACCTTATCATCTAAATACAAGGCTCTTGCCCCTCCCAATGTAGCTAAAAACATCGCCCTGAAGGGAGACAACCGCTGTCGCTGAAGTTGTGCCACTTTATAAGCAACATGAGCAGTCACCAATAGAGAAAAACTGGTTCCGGCTCCGATGTCTGTTCCTAAACCCAGATGTACGGGATGTTGATCTGATTTTGCTTTGGATAGCTTAAATAACCCACTGCCTAAAAACAGGTTTGAAGTAGGGCAAAAGGCGATCGCTGCCCCCATTTCTGACAAGCGTTCAAACTCTGCATCAGTTAGCTGCACCCCGTGAGCAAAGACTGATCGTTCACCCACTAACCCTACCTGATCATAGACGTCCAAGTAACCTTTACTCTCAGGAAACAGCTTAGCAACAAGCTCTACCTCATCTACATTTTCTGACAAGTGAGTATGCAAATAAACATCTGGAAACTCTTGCAGTAGTTTACCCGCCATCTGCAACTGTGCATCGGTGGAAGTGACGGCGAATCGGGGGGTGACCGCATAAAGAAGTCGCCCTTTTTTGTGCCATTTTTGAATTAATGCTTTGCTATCTTGATAAGAAGAGGAAGCAGTATCCATGAGAAAATCTGGAGCATTCCGATCCATCATCACTTTGCCTGCAACCATTCGCAGGTTGCGCCGACTCGCTTCTTCAAAAAAAGCATCCGCAGACTGGGGAAATACTGCCGCGAAAACCAGTGCGGTCGTAGTACCGTTCTTCAACAGCTCATCTAGGAAAAAAGCCGCGACTTTTTGAGCATAGTTTCTATCTTTAAACTTGCCCTCTGTTGGGAAGGTGTATTGTTGCAACCACTCCAGCAGTTGTTCACCGTAGGCAGCAATCATTTCCGTTTGCGGAAAATGAATGTGAGTATCAATAAACCCAGGCATGATCAGTCGCCCGGTGTAGGATGTGATATCTAGGTCGGCGTACTTGTGTTTGAGGGTATCATACGCACCAAATTCTTTGACTCTGCCGTTTTCTAGAACGAGCAGCCCATCGGCAATGTAGCGGACACTTTCTGATTCAGGGACATAGAACGGGTCATCAATGAAGTCTAGAAAAGAACCGCGAATTGCTTTAAGCGTCTCTGAAGATTGACTTGGAGTAATCATAATCACTAATCACAAGTTTCATGAATTGCCACTTAAACTTAAGTTACAGCAACTTTAAAACTCAACTCACTTAGAACCATTCTGTATCTCGTATTTCTCAAAGGTATAGTTGAAGTCAACGGTTTTCGTATAGTAAATTACAAGGTTTTCCGGATGTGACAGGCTATACGCGGCTTTTAGTAATACAATGCATTCGTCTAAAGTATGGTTGAGAATACCCATTAAATGAAGCGTCACGGTCACACAACAGCACATCGTCCGGGCTGGTCATTAGATCATCGCAATCCTCAATTTATCCAAGCCTTTCAGCCTCTATGGGGTTGGTTCTACGAACATTACTTTCATGTTCAGACCGAAGGTTGGGAACAGGTGCCCGATGGTCAGGTGATGTTTGTTGGCTCCCACAATGGCGGAATGGCTGCGCCTGACATGTTCATGATGCTCTACGACTGGTTTAAGCGCTTCGGCACCGATCGGCTGGTCTATGGTCTGATGCATCCTAAAGTGTGGGTGGTCTATCCTCCCCTAGCTTTTCTGGCAGAACGGGGTGGGGCGATCGCTGCTCATCCTAAAATGGCGCTAGCGGCCCTTGAGCGCAACGCCAGTATTCTGGTTTATCCCGGTGGTGCTCAAGATGTCTTTCGCCCGTTTAGCCAACGAAATCAAATTCATCTTGCGAATCGCAAAGGCTTTATTAAAATTGCACTTCAGCGCCACCTGCCGATCATTCCTGCTGTCTCCTGGGGTGCCCACGATACTCTGCTGGTATTAGCTGATATCTATCCCTTCATGCAGAAACTTCACGCACGGGGTATGCCCTGGCTATTGGGTATTGATCCTGAGGTCTTCCCTATCTACCTGGGTCTACCTTGGGGACTTGCTATCGGTCCCTTGCCCAACGTTCCCTATCCTCGACCCATCGCAACCCGGGTTGGCGCACCGATCTACTTTGAACGATATGGGAAAGATGCTGCCCGCGATCGCGTCTATGTTGATGCCTGTTATGAGCAGGTTCAGCACCAGATGCAACAAGAACTCAACAGCCTCATCGCCAAGCAAGGTGGCAATCTACGCGATGATCAAGCCTGAAATCATTACAGCAATCATTGCAGCGACTGTCGCAGAACAGGTTTTTAGAGCATTTCTACCGTGACTCCCTCTCTGCATAAGGTTATGCATTAGTCCCGTGGCTTCAGAAAAGCTGCTGTGTTGAGTCATTCGGACAAAGAATACTGAGCTTGCAAGCTAATTTATAGCCTAAAAGAGAGTTGACTATTGCAGAACTTGAGAAGGCAATTTACACAATAGCTTGAGACAAACTCATGCGTCCTACTTGAAAGGCCCTATCTTTAGATGCCCTATCTCAACCTGTAGGAGCATGAATTTGTCAGATGCATCAATCTATCGTAGGAAAGCGAGTAAAAGTCGTTTTGCAACATGCTGAAAATGGTTTAGCTCTAAATGTGTCCATAGGGGAAAATTATGTTTTTTCACAAAAAAGACCTCATCCATGACGTTAATATCAAGGAAGCCAATCCTCGATATGCTCAGCTTTTATTAGAGCAGTTTGGGGGAGCCACTGGAGAATTATCTGCAGCATTACAATATTGGGTGCAGTCATTCCATGTTGAGAATGCAGGTATACGTGACATGCTGCAAGATATTGCGATCGAAGAATTTAGTCACCTTGAAATGGTGGGCAAATTGATCGAAGGACATACCAAAAATGTGGATCAAACAGATGCTTTCAAGAGTACGCTGTTTGCTGTGCGGGGTGCGGGTCCTCACTTTCTAGACAGCCAGGGGAGTGCGTGGACGGCAAGCTATTTGAATGAAGGCGGCGACGTTGTTCGTGATCTGAGAGCAAACATTGCTGCAGAAGCCGGAGCCCGTCAGACTTACGAAGAACTAATCAAACTAGCAACGGATGAGGGAACCAAACAAACACTAGTCCATCTGCTGACGCGGGAAATTTCTCACACAAAGATGTTCATGAAAGCACTGGACTCGTTGGGCAAATTGGATGATCCATTCTTTGGCAATATCCAACCCGACGAAACCGTCGATCTTTACTTCAATTTGTCATCCAATGGTGGGAAGGATGAGCGTGGACCCTGGAATTCTGATGAAAACTTTGAGTACATTGCCGACCCCGCTACACATAGTAAAGCCTAGATTCAACGCAGAATTCAACTAACGTAAGCGTTGTAGATACTAGAAGCTGGCTAGAGACTAGAAACTAACCTCAATAGGGGCGTAGCAATTGAAGCCTTGAGTCGCCTCGGCTTTTTTGAACTTGCTACGTCCTTGAGCTATTTTCAGGATTATTTCTTATCTGAGTACCACCAAAGCACCGAACCAGGATTCAAAGATAAGAGTTTTACCCA
This sequence comes from Leptolyngbya sp. FACHB-541, assembly GCF_014695875.1. Classification (NCBI taxonomy): domain Bacteria; kingdom Bacillati; phylum Cyanobacteriota; class Cyanophyceae; order Leptolyngbyales; family Leptolyngbyaceae; genus Leptolyngbya; species Leptolyngbya sp. FACHB-541. Next base: position 179,380 of record NZ_JACJPC010000119.1, read on the forward strand.
CATTCACCCACAATTGTGTTGTGGTATAGGTTGAGCCGACACAATGCTTGAGACGACATCACTAGAGAACGAGATACATAGCCTGGTGATGTAACCCTCTTAGGAGAATCAGTTCAAATAGCTTTTTGAATTTGGGAAATACTCAGTTAAAACAGTTATGAAGAGGGCGATCGCCCCTCCCAAATTGAACAGAACGGAAACTTAAAGCAGCGCTCCGAAACTTTTCTGGGTAACAAAAAAATTATCTCCTAGAAGATCCTAAATAAATATACTGACAAAAATCGCTTAATCCCCTACACTAAGCGCTAAGCAGGAGAAACATAGTGGCTGAGCTTGCGACAGCAAACTGCTGCCTGTTTTCTGCTCGATCACATAATTCCTAATCCCTGACTAGAAACCCTGAACTTTTGTGTCAAAGAGTTTCGGTTAGTTCGGGGTGCTGTTTGATGTGCTTTTATATAAGGCCTGAAACAGGGAGTAGAACAAAGATTCAAGGTTGAAGCATAACTCTGAACAATAGTTCGCGAACCTCTCATTTATTGAGGTACCTGGAGTGCAAATTCTACTGAGGAGTGACAAATGTTTACGGTTAGCAGGGATACAAGCAATCTCCGAACTGCTACTTGTCCTAAAGGTCAATCTGTTCTAACTCAAGAGCTTTCAACAAAAGCCTTGCCCCTACAAAATTCATATGTCAGATCAGCAATGCCCAAACAACCTCCTTTCTAATCATTTGCTTCATCTGAGAGATTTCCCTGATGCACACTCCGATCGCCTCTAGCTTAAGCCTTTCTTCCCGTGACTTAGCTTCTGGATTTTCTTTAGATGGCTTGGAAACCTCAAATTTTCCTTCCTTCGCTCTTAAAGATGTTCAACATCAGTTGCAGCAGTTTTTTGCTTCACCTACTGCTTTTGAACGGCTACAGAACGTGTTTGACACTACCCATCCTGAAGCAGCACAAACCTTGATTGCTAGAGGATCGTTAGGTCAGTTTGACTTGCCTCAAAATCAAGTGTTGGACGATGAGGGAATGAATGGTGCAAGAGGGGCTTATTCTAGCGATCGCCAGCAAATTTATCTTTCCAAATCCCTGCTGGATTTAGATTCCCTAATGGGCAGTGTAGGGGTCTTAATTGAAGAAATTGGGCATCACATTGATACGCTGTTGAATCCTGATAGAGATACTCGTGGAGACGAAGGTGAGTTATTCAGGAAGGTTGTATTAGGTGATTCGATTAGTGGCTCTGAACTGGTGCGAATCCGGGCTGAAGATGATTTTGGGGTGGTTGTTTTAGACGGAGAAGCGATCGCCGTCGAACAAGACAACACCCTGGCTGAGGCACAAAATTTAGGTACGCTAGTTGGTACTCGCACGTTCAACGATTTTGTCGGTAGCGCCGACGCGAATGACTACTACCAGTTCAATGTCAGTGACACCAGTGACTTTGGTTTAAGCCTAAATGGACTAAGTTCTGATGCTGATGTACAACTGCTCAACAGCAATGGCGAACTCATTCTAAGCTCAACTAATGCTGGCTCGGACGCGGAAAGTATGAGCTGTCAGTTGGATGCCGGAACTTATTACGTGCGGGTCTATCCATACAGCGGCGATACCAACTACACCTTGAGCTTGACAGCCAATCGTCTCGACAGAGCTGGAAACACACTCAGCACCGCACGAAACATAGGCATACTCAGAGGCAACGTCTCTTTTCAAGATTTTGTCGGCAATGCTGATATAAACGACTATTACTGCTTCAGCGTTACTAACACCAGTACTTTTAGATTGGCTCTCAATGGTCTGTCTGCCGATGCTGATGTGGAATTATTGAACAGTAATGGTGAACTCATTCAAAGCTCAACGGCAAGTGGCTCAACTGCTGAATCCATTAATCGGACTTTGAATGCTGGAATCTATTATGTGCGAGTCTATCCTTACAACAGTAGTGATACCAATTACAACCTGTCTCTTTCGGCTACTCCAGTTGTCAGAACACCTGATGGCGCAGGTAACACGTTGAGCACTGCCCGTAACACAGGTATTCTTAATATGAGGCGCGCCTTTCGAGATTTTGTCGGCAGTAACGACTCAAATGACTACTATCGTATTGCTCTGGCGCGAAACAGTAATTTTAGCCTGACTTTAAACGGGCTAAATGCTGATGCTGATGTACAACTGCTTAATCGAAACGGTGGAGTGATTCAAAGCTCAACCGCGAGTGGGGCAACTTCTGAATCTATCAGAAGTGTGTTAAACACAGGTGTTTACTATGTGCGGGTTTACCCCTATAGCGGCAACACTAACTACAGCCTGGCTCTTTCAGCCACAGCAGCGCCTGTAGACGGCGCAGGTAACAGTCTTGCTGCTGCTCGTAACCTGGGTGTTCTCAACGGCAATCGTTCTTTCCAAGACTTTGTTGGCAGAATTGACACCAATGACTATTACCGCTTTAGCTTGAACCGGACTAGCGATTTTAGACTAACCCTCAATAGATTGAGCGTTGATGCCGACGTGCAGTTGCTCGACAGCAGTGGCGAAATTATTCAAGGCTCTTATGCAGAAGGTTCGCTGCCTGAATCCATTAACCGCACTTTAAACGCCAGCACGTACTATTTGAGAGTGTATCCCTACAGCGGCAACACGAATTATAATTTGTCGCTTGTCGCGGCGGCAGCAACTCAACTCGATGGAGCAGGCAATACTTTAGGAAGTGCCCGTAACCTTAGCACCTTAAACAGCAGTCGTTTATTCCGAGATTTTGTTGGCACCAGTGATACAGATGATTACTACCGGTTTAACCTGGAACAGAACAGCAATTTTAGGCTGGTTTTGAATGGACTTGCGGCTGATGCTGATGTGGAATTGTTGAACAGTGTTGGTGGAGCGGTCCAAAGCTCAACGCTAAGTGGAAGCAACTCTGAACTGATCGATCGGCAACTCAACGCAGGAACTTACTATGTTCGAATCTATCCCTTCAACAATAGCAATACCAACTATGATTTACTTCTCTCTGGAACACCAACGACCAGTGTGTTCAATCCGGTCTATGGTTATGGGCTAGTTAACGCTGCGGCAGCAGTTGCTAGGGCAGTTGGGCAAGCACCCTTCTCCGATGTCACCAATTTGGGAGGAAATAATTGGGGCAATGATCTCGTGAATGCCCTCGAAGTGTGGGCACGGGGCTATACGGGCGGAGACGTTGTCGTTGCTGTGATTGATACTGGAGTTGACTACGGTCATACTGACTTGAACGACAACGTGTGGGTTAATGCGGGTGAAGTTGCTGGTAACGGCATTGACGATGATCGGAATGGTTACATTGATGATGTTCGAGGGTGGGACTTTATTGGTCGTGATAACAATCCAACGGATGAGTATGGACATGGAACGCACGTCGCTGGAACCATTTCGGGCGAAAACAATACGTTTGGCGTAACTGGAGTAGCCTACAATGCTCGAATTATGCCTGTTAGAGTGCTAGGCCCTAATGGCGGACCCTACAGTACGATCGCTGCTGGAATTCGCTACGCCGTTGATAATGGTGCCCGTGTGCTTAACTTAGGCCTTACAGGAGATGCACCTGATGCTGAGCTTGAAGCCGCAGTGCAATATGCAACCCAACGAGGAGCGTTTCTTGTTATGGCAGCAGGTAACGACAGAACCGCCAAGGGGACACTCAACCTGATTTTCCTGCCCGTTATGCAGCTAATTACGGGCTTGCCGTTGGAGCGGTTGATATTGATCGACGAGCTGCCAGTTTTTCTAACCCAGCAGGCAATAACAATGCATTGCAATATGTTGTGGGACCTAGAGTGGGTGTCTATTCAACGACTCCACGCAATGCCTATAACCCTCTTTCATCACTCTAGGCGGAGGAAAATCGATGAGGCACAGGATGAGGAAGCTATCCTGAGAACTGGTTAATGCACTGGATTAATCTCACAAAGCCAGAGTGTAAACCAGGAATCTCAAACACGTCTAACCAGGGTTGGATTGAACAGAAAAAGATAAACGGTTGA
>NZ_JACJPC010000012.1:0-21744 GCF_014695875.1 Leptolyngbya sp. FACHB-541
AGAGTCTTGATTGACTCTTTAAGAGTTTGTAATTTCGCTAATACCGCTCTATCTCTTAATAGAAATTTTCTGTATTTATAGCGAGGAGTTTTAAGTTAGAAAGGTGTAGCAGGGTGTAGCAACTAGGCTGCTACACCTTAGCGGGTGTAGCAAAGCGTAGCAAAAAGGTGTAGCAGACGTAGCATCCTTATACATCAAAGGTTTTGGGTAAGGTGTAGCAGACGTAGCAGGTGTAGCAAAAAGGGGTGTAGCAGCACTGCTACACCCCTTTTTAGGCATCTTTTGGAGAGTTGCTACACCTGCTACACCCTTTCAATTATTGCTAGCTAATTCATCTGGAATCCACTTAAACTTTTTGGTTTGTGGTGTCTCTTCCATCTCTAACCAGCCATCTTTAGTTAGCTTGATTAACAGATCATCTAACCCCCCTGATTCAGAAAGTTTGACTCTTCTTTGAATAAGTTCTCGCTTTGTCCAAGCTTGAGAGGGGTGCTCCTTGAACCATGCAATTAGAGTTTGCTCATCAGTTCTAGTTGCAGTTTGAGTGATTGGTTCAGGCTCATCAATCACATCATTAAACAGCTTTTCCAGCGTCTCTAAGTCGGTTCCTGATGCATTGAAACTAAATCCATCTGCACTATGTTCTGGCTCGTCCAATCGCGCTACAACTGCCTCTAGATGTTGTGCTGATTGGGTGCAAATTTGACCTTTGCACAGTTCAGGAAACCAATTAAGTAGCCATACGACTGGATCAGGATGTCCCCATTCATTCAGTTCAGTGAGCATCCATTCAGGGATGCTCCACTCGAACGATTCGTCCCCGCGAGTCACGATATACCGACCAGTTGGGCTGCGATCGCCCAGTTCATCTTCCTCATGAATTGCCTGGATGCTGACACGCTCAGATCGCCAGGATGCGTCAATGTTTTTCAGTCCGTGTGCGCCGCTGGTATCTACCTGGCTGATGCCGATCAACGTCCCGCAGGTCTTAGCCAGTTTCATCAAGGCAGCATTGAGCAGAGGGTTCAGCTCCAGTTCGTAGGTGCCATAGGCGGCAAACATTTCGTCGAACACCCAGCCTTCACCCTTCAGTGACCCTTTAGGAGCTTTGCTGATGCGTCGTGCTACGTCATCGAGAGCGAAGGAGTAACCTTCTGGGGAATCTTCCATCCGTGCCCAGTGCAGCGGGGCCACATCGCTATCCGTTGAAAAGTAACCGATTTCATGCCCCATGCCCATACGAGCGATCGCCAGCAGAGTCGCAAGGGTAGTCTTCCCGCTCTGGCTGTTGCCCCAAAACCAGCAAAAGGGCTGATTGAGTAATGTTCCAAGTGGGCAGCCGCTCTGTGCCATTGCCTTTAACAGTGACTTCATCCGTTCCCTCACATCTGGGTAGATGGTTAGGTCGGGTGCCTCTGTCTGCCGGTAAGCCTGCGCGGGCGATGCGGTCTTGGGAGCAGCGCTGCCATAACGCCCCAAATGGTTGTGAACGTTGATTTCTGGATTGAGGGCAAGGTTTACAGCAGGGCGACCCCTTGCGGGTATCTCTTCGAGATCGCCTTCCTTGTCTGCTTCGACGGCTGGCAGGGCCGCGCCTGGTGGCTGGAGTTGTGTAGGTGGAACTGAATCACTCGGCTCTGCTGCGATCGCCGCTCTAACATCCTGAATACTGGGGATTGTGCCCTGCTTCCCAGCACGACGCAGAATGTAGCGATAGCCACTCACCCGGTCTTGTGGGGGTAACTTCTGCAATAGGTCGGCTAACTGTGGCTCGAAGTGCCCTAACAGTCTGTACTCACAAGCTTGTTGCAGGTTTAGAAAATCAATAATTTCATCCTCGTGATCTGCCTCGCTGCCCTCCATCTTTTCAGCAGCCATCCCAAACACAGCCATTAAGTCTCCCAGTCCGGCCCGGCTACCAGGGAAGAGACACAGCTTTTTACTGTTCTGCCAATCATCCCAAACTGTCTTGGCATAGAGAAAACCAGCTAACCCAGCTACTAGCGGTACGCCGGGAACGGCTACAGCTAGCAAAGGAATGGAGCCAGCGATCGCTCCTATCGACATCAACTTGGCTGCTGTGCAGTTGTTGCGCTCATCTGCTGCAATCTCTTCTAAGATTTCAGAACGGTACTCCAGCGCGTCAAGAATTCGCCCAGACTGGAGCAGTTGAGCGAACTGTGAAAGGTTTTCGGTTTGTTGAATTGCGGTCGTTTCTTCTGTCATGTCAGTCACCAATCAAGGGTAAAGAAAAGGGAGGCGATCGCACCTCCCCACATCGCCAAAAGTCTTATCTAGTGAGCTTTGCGCTCCTCCCAACTGCTCTGGAACATCGAGCCGAACAGTTCAGCACCAACTACTGACAGTCCCCACCAGACGAAGTGGAGGACCACTAAACCAAGTTGGAACCGCCACAGGTTAAGCATCCAGGGAAAGTTGAAGTGACTTTGCACAAAGTCCATTGCGTAGAGGAAGAAGATCAGACCGCCAACTTTCCGCAGCTCCAGCAGTCCCACATTCTTGAACCGCTTACGCCGAATCTCAGCAAGGGTAATCGCTTTGGGGTTTTCGTCTGGCACCTCGAAAGACCGAACCTCGTCATACCGTGCCTTTGCCATTCGTACTGTTACGCCCCTGAAAATCTTGGTTTGAGCGGCATTTACAGCGGTCGAGATGAGTACAGACAGCCAGAATGTTAGGTCAGATACAGCCACAAAGACATTGATCAACCGTGCCCCATCACTGACGAATGGTTTGGGCAAAAAGCTAGGGTGTGAAGCATCAAGCGAGTGCCACCAGCCCTCCCAGCCCAAAACATAGAAATAGGCAGCGAGTAGCCCAAACACAATCGGTGAACCGTCCCCGGTGATCCACATTAGGAAATGGGGGACGAGGGTGATCCATTCCAAGGCGATGTCTAGGCACTTCTTAAAACCTCCCCACAGTCCATCATTCTTAGGGCGATCGAACTCATCTCGACGGGTACTGCTGCCATTGTTGGTCTTACCATTGCCGTTTGTTGTGTTGCTGGCAGCACCAGTTCCATATCTACTCATTGGGTTGAATCTCCTGCGCTCTGGATTGCTGAATGTGAGTTTTGATGTCTTGCCATGTTTGAGAACTAGCTAAAGCTGTAATGAGGTATGCCAGCACCACCAGTCCTAAGCAAAGTCCTGCCATCCGTGCGTTATCTCGGTAGGTCACTCACCCACCCCCATTGCTGCATCCATGCGCTTAGCTAGCCGCTCATCAACCTTGAAAACTTGCTCCCAGGCTTGCGATACCAGTTCGCACTCTGCCTGAGTCCGATCGCCACCATCTGCAAGGATTGAAGCAACCTGAGACGCTAGCTCCTCCTCTATTCCAGCTTTGAAAAGTTGTCGGAAGAACGACTTATGCAGTCGATACGACTCACGTACCTGGTTGAGCAAGGCTTCAGCGAAACCGAAGTGAATGTCGGCATCCAGAGGTTCGAGTCCTTTCAAGATGTTGAACAACTCTGGGGCGCGGTCGCTTTCACTACCTGGCTTCCAGATAGCGTCCATAGTCTCCTCGTCGCTGCTTAAGTGATAAGTAAAGATGCTCAAAAGTAACAACAGTTTTTCGTCTACGTGAAGCCCTTCAAGCTTTGAACCGTAGGATTCTGTCAATCCATTGAAGAAACCATCTCGATCGCTTGCGTAGTGACCTAAATCCTTCATGATGAGAATTAGCTCCTTGATACTTCTGTAGAAGTGAATGTGAGTGAGCCAGCCGTTGAACTTTGGACGGTGAAACGGCTGGTTAGATAAGCTCCGAAAGCTCCGTCAGTAGGTGGCTTTGAGAGTTTTGGGATAAATCTTCTGGCAGATTGGATGATATAGCCGCCGAACTCGCAACCATCCCGCGTTTGTGATCGAGAATGATCAAATTAATGATTTCGCTGGTGTCAGCACTGCCAATCTGGGAACCGACTTGCTCCAGGTAATCCATCAGATAGGGTCGAATTGATGCACGATTGCTCAACATGTCACCCCCGCTTCAGTTGAGCGATTTTTCTTAACCCACGAGCGTTAGCCCAGCAATCACCAGCAGGCTTGATTCCCTTCATTGCAAGCAGTTCGGCAATAGCTGGGAGCTGGGAGCCTCCCCCGACAGCAATGATTGATTTACTTGTAGGAGTCCAGGGCGCAGCAGCCTTCAGCGCTGGAGATAAAACTGACTGAACCCAAGGCTTTAGCTCTGCATCGTAGATGTGACGGAAGTTCCAGCCAGTCTCACCGTAGAGAAAAGTTTGATTCTCAACGGCAGTTCTAATAATTTGCCGATCGCCTTCGGCTGCTAAATGCCGCCTAGTCTCAATGTTTTTGGCGATTGAATTGATCAGCTGTTCAACCCCACCTGGGGAAACAGTTCTCTCAGTCAATTTACCCTTGGCTCCGAAAACGCTAATGATGCAAGTGCCTGAGCCAAAGTCGTAGAGAAGGGTTTGGGCGTTCGGATCAATAGTTTGGCGGGAAGAAACGATTGCGCCTACCCCTTCCTCGACAACATTCAGAACATTGATTTGAACAGTTGAATGGAGTCTGGAGCCGTTGAGCTTGACGGTATGCCCACCGTGCAATAATTGCTTCAACTCATCCCCAAACGCTTGAGCATCCTGGATGCTAGCTACCAAGTCCAGCGTCCAAAAGTTTTGATGAGTCAAGGTTCCGATCGCCCCTAACAGCATCTGCAAGCCAAACTTCAACTTTCCCTTGGGGTCATCGACCGTGCGAAAGCAGCCACTGGGATTTTGCTGGTATGCAGGCAACCCAGCCAGCCATCGTTGCCCAACTAGGTCAGGGCGATCACCAACGACATACTCAACAAGTGAGCCTTCAATTGATGCAGGCACATCATAAAGGTCGCCGTGAATCGGCAGAAAGTAAGAGGGAATGCGAATCTCGGCATCCCCTAGAGCCAGCTTTGCCGATCCGTTCCCGCCATCAAAGCCTGCTGGTAACAACTGGCATTTGCTGCCATTCGCTGCCAGTTTTTGACTCGCTAACATCATGTTTTGGCATCCTTTAGTAGAGTTTCTGGCAGTTTTTGGCAACCATTGCCAGCACCTGCCTATGAATGCCATCCTAAACGAAGAGTTTGGTTTTGGCAACCAAATAGGATATTTAATTCAAGTTTTGGTTGCCTTATAGTTAGATAAAGGCTGTAGCGGTAGGATAAGGAGGAAATTAAGGATTGGGAAATGGCTGAAGAACGAAAGCGAATTTACTTGAATGTGCCACCTGAGTACGAGTTCAAGCTGTTAACAGCTCTTGCGTTCTTCCTGGGCCGCCCGGTCGCAACGCAGGCGGCAGCAGTTTTGGGTATGTATCTGCGGCAAAGCGAACCTCGGATCATGGCGCAGGTACGGTTCTATGGGCGCAAGCTTGGCATTGACGAATACGAACTACTGGATCTAATCTTTAGCGACCCGGACAAAGTAACCGAATTGCTCGCTCAAGCTGGAGCAGGGCGGCTAGAGAAGATTCACGAAGGCGATGCTCCAGACATTTACGGCGAGGTGGATCAGCCTGAGTAGCCATGAAAAAGCCGCCCCGACATCGCATGGAGCGGCATGATTCTTGATTTTTTCTTACGCTAACAGCTAGCATATCCTAGCTGTAGGGCAAAGTCGCGGATTATATCGTAATCTAACTCAGAAGTCAACGTAAAATTTGACAAATGGAGCTTCAAAGTTTACGATTCAGGAAATCGCAATATTTTTCCAAAAGTTTGGGTAATATCATTCGTCGGGTGTGCCGCACCCGCTAGGAGGAAGGATGCCAGGACGTTCGGACATAACTGCAACCGTAAATTTTCGGTTGCCGCATGCCTATATCGCCGATTTGAATCGACTGGCTAAACGAAGGGGTGTCGATCGTTCGACGCTGATTCGGCAGGCGCTTGAGTCCCAACTTGGCTCAGAGCTTGCTGAGATTATCGTTTCCGAGCCTAACAAAGTCTCTGCTACTCGTAGCTGAGCCGTGATCGCTGCCACACGCCAAAATTTCTTACGCTGTGGCTGTCTGAAAGTTGAAAAACCCCCAAGCTGCAAAAGTTTGGCGACCTAACAGCAAGGGGGTTTTGGAAAACAAGTGTCACCGCCAGGAGGCGGTTTAACCTGCGTATGAAAGTTTTTCAAGACTATCGTAATCCATCAGACGGGGTTGATGTCAAGTTTCACTCGTCTCACGGCAGTCCTGACCGCTATTCTAAGACACACGGAGCCTGCCCCGTATGCAAGCGCGACCACGACACTGATTGCCGTTGGTTTAGCGACTTGAAGACCGTCCTTTGTTACACGAAGGCGAAGGGTGGATCAAGCAGCGTTGTGGAGCCACCAGATGAAGTTAACGGCTACAAGTGGGTTAACAGAAAGCTAACCAAAGACGGTCGTTGTGCTATTTACATCTTGGATGAGAACACGCCTGCGATTTGGAAGAAGCCCCCGCGAGAGCCGAAGCCTGAAACGTATCTGTACCACGACGCGGACGGCAAGAAGATCGTAAAGGTTGAGAAGTATTACAAGGATGGCGAGAAGAAGTTTTCTCAATACCGTTTAGTCGATCAGCAATGGGTTAAAGGCACGAACCCCATCAAAGAGCAGATCCCGCTGTACAACCTGCCAGCCGTCTTGAAGGCAGTTAAGAGCAGTGAGGCGGTCTATTTCGTTGAGGGTGAATCTTGCGCCAACGCTCTGAAAGCTTTGGGGCTGACCGCTACAAGCTTGATTGGTGGCGCTGAGAAACTGCACCAGTACAACCCTGCTGCGCTGAACGTACTGAAGGGTGCTGTTGTAATCCTGTGCCCTGACCGCGACCAACCTGGCGTGAGACACATGGACGAGGTTGCAGAGGCGCTGAAGGGTGTTGCTGCAAGCATTCAATGGCTGTATGCATTTCCTGACGATAGCGATCGGCATTATTGGGAACGGTTGCAGGAGAATCGAGGCGCGGATGTTAAAGATTGGATCGACGAACTGAAGGCGGCAGGAGAGAGCGATTCCGCTGTTGGTCAAGCGATCGGCAATGCGATCGGAGCGAAGCGACTGACTGGGGCAAACAGTTCAGGAAAACGAAAACACCCGGAAGACGGCGAAATTGGATTAGAAGCTGAACCGAACCACTGGAAGGCTCCTGAAAGCCACAACTACGAACGAGGGGTTTGGCGGTTTGTTGATGGCGCAGAGTTTAAGGTGGGCGCTGTTCCAGAGAAATACGAAGGGGCTAACTTCAGATGCATTCCAGCCAAAATCAAAGACCCGGATTTGGATGAGGAAGGGAAAGTCAAGAAAGGTTTCGTTGATGGGCTGAAAGTTCAGGAATTCACCTCACTACTTGACCTCGATTTCTATGTAACGCGATTCATGGAATCGCCTGAAGGTGGGGCTTTTCAGTTCCAGGTTGAAAGATTGTTTGGCAACCGATTGTCCGTGAAAAAGATTGTTATCCAGGCTGCGGATTGTAGCAAACCGGATAGGTTTCTGGATGCGCTCAAGCGCTCGTTGAAGTCAAACGTTTGCTCGCTTCTTAAACCCGACGATTTGCAACGCTTGGTACACAGCGAGACACAGAAGTACTTTCTGAATGGCGGGAAGACCTATCGTTTGACCGATCGAGTCGGATGCCAGGAGGACGGTTACTGGGTGTTCAAGAACGTCCAGTTCACCCCAGACGGTGAGGTCTGCACCGAGGAAACGTCTCACTGGGTCTACAACGAGAACTTAGGAGCAGACGACGGCATCGACTCTGTGCCGCATCCAGTGATACAGCCGCCCAACAAGAACGCTCTCAGGGAGCTGCTACTAGCGCAGGAAGAACACTTTGGCGACAACTTCTACCAGGCTGTGCTTTGCAACGGATTTGTAGCCGCTGGTGTCAACGATCGAGGATACATGGCAGCTAACGCGCACTTCCCGATTCTCAACCTGAATGGCGACGCAGGCTCAGGAAAGACCCACATCGCCTTAAGTGCGCTGTCTTTGGTCGGGCTGCTTGGCGACAAAGGTTCAATCAGCCATGCGAGTGAATCTAGCTTTTACGAGCTGGCGAAGTCCTTGGGCAGCGTTCCTTTCCTCTGGGACGACCCAGAGCGATCACCTGAGGTGGATTGTCGGTTGAAGAATTACTACAACCGATTCCCGCGCAGGGTTCGTGGAAACGTTCAGCAGCCCCACGCGGCGCTGATTGTATCCAGTAACCATGCAGTCGGGGAAGGAAACGCGGCCGCCGCATCTCGAATGATTTGGCTTCATGTTCCCCGGCACAAAAATTCTGGTGGAAAAGCGCAGCAACGGCTCAAGGATGCAATGGAAGCAGCGTCAGGAGCATTGCCTGATTTGATTCGCATTGGGTATCCCAAGGAGCAGCTTAAAGCGCTTCAGCTAGAACTGGCTGAACACCTGGGGGCAGCTCATGAACGGTTGCCAGAGAACTTGGCACTCATCACGTTCTACAGTCAAAAAATTGTAGAGATGGCCGGAATGGGACAGGAGGTCAATATCAAGCAGTGGGTGATTACGCACCTTTGCAAGGCTGCTAACGAGAATCAGAGCGGGCTTGATTCTGTGAGCGACTTCCTTGAAAAGCTATGCACGTTAAGGACTCAAGATCAGGTTGGTGCCTGGAACCTGGCGTATAGAGGTAAAAACGAACCAGACGAAGGTAGGCGAGGGCTGTACGTGTACATGCCCGACGCTTGGGATGTGTTCAACCGACGATTCCAGCCAATCTACTCTCGGAGCATCTTGGAGCAAGCACTTCAAGAGCTGGGCGCACTAAAGGAATGGAGCGATACAGGCAAGAAAATTCAACGGAAGTTCAACGCATCCCGCGACGAAACCCTTTCATACAGACGGATGCAGCTTGGAGCAGAGCCACAGCCGAAGGATTCCGTCAGGGGGAAGCCCGCAACAGTGCCGCGCAAATGTCTGTTCATTCCAGAGAGTATCCTGGTATCTTCCGGTATCCTTTGGTATCCAGAGGAGGATACCGCTGAAACCCTCGGCAATACTGGCGTTTCAACTTCTGGTATCCCAGTATCCTCTAAATCTATAGATAAGAAAGAAAGAAAGAAGGAAGAAAAGGGAGAGCACGGCGACAAAACCGCATCTCAAAAAAATGGCGTACTTTCTCGAAAAAACGAGGATACCAGGATACCAAAACCAAAAGCCGCTCCCCGCAATGGTTCTAGCGGTATCCAGCCTAGATACCAACTGGATTCTGATGGATACCAGGATACCGACCTCACCCCAGCCGAGGAGAAGTACATTGATTTGATGGGTATTGAGCAGGCAGCAGTTATAGCTGAGTACGAAATTGACGAAGACTGCGAGGATACTGCTGCAATAGACCCCGCAACTGGCATCGACGTTGTTTCTTTTGAATCGTGACAAGGATACTGTTTGGGTAGCCTTGGCGGAGCTTGAACTGCTCGACTAATCCAACCCAACAGATGCGAACTAGGGCGAATCTCTCGCCCCCTCCCCCCTCCACCGAATGCAACCGTGCGACAAACCCAATCCCCTCAGCAACGCAATTTCGGCCGCTCATTGGGCATAATCTCTGGCATGGAACGCCAAGCTCAGCCGAAAGACCCAGGGGACACAGCTTTGCTACTCGCACGGGGATGCAGCCATGCAGACCTTAGCGAGCTGCTTGCAGAGGTTGCGCGTTTGCAGTTGATTGCTTTCAATTGCGGTGCTGACGGCAAATGTCAGCAAGAGTTGGCGCTGCATCTGAACCCGGAAGCCACACCGATCCTTCACCTGCTCCATAATTTTGTTGCCGAAATCCCTTTGGAGAGGCGCATCGAATTTTTGTCGAGTTATCGGAGGAGGGATAGTTGAAGTAATGCCAAAGCGGATTCAAAAGAAGCTTGTTTGTCGGTCTATGCCCGAACTGCCAGCCCTGTGCCGAGCCTGCTGGGAGGAAAGCCCGTTCCTGTTTGCAAGGTTGTTGTTAGAAGTCAGAGAGCGGTACGGCGCTGAACTGGCGGAGCGGCTTCTTGACGAAACAGAACAGCATTTCGCGCCTGGGCGACCCCGCCCCAGTTTTGTTACCCCTTCTGAACTGGCAAGTCGGACTCGGAAATAGCCTCGTATCCAGGGGGAAGCGGATCACGATTATTGTGGGGAATGTAAATCATGACATTTGAATCCGCCTGTTCAGGCAGCCCTTTGTGATGTACCTCTTGCACCAGTTTCTCGGAGCGTCCCAGCCTAGTTGCTTCAAAGTATCGGATTGCTCCCAAGTCGCCTTGTGATGCCTTCTCGAAAAGCGCTCGCCCGACATCGTATTCGGCTCGTGCAGTGCCGCTAATGAATGCCTCACGCACTTTCTTGTTATGTTTCTTCAATGTCCAAAGGGTGCGCTCGCTGATCTGAATGTGAAGGTTATCGCGCAACATAGATGCGATTGACGCGACGCTCAGTCCTAGAGCCGACATTACTTTGATGTTGCTGATCGCTACATCATCAAGTTCAATTTTTTTCATTTGCAGAATCCTGGTATGCAACAGTTTGCAATCTCGCTTGGCGCTCTGCCCACCCCTCGTTTGTTTGAGCGTGGAAATGCCCGGTTGAAGCTGGCTGCAAGTGATACTGCCCTAGAAAGCCACAAAAAAGCGACCGTCGCCAGCCGCATTTTATGGATATCCTCTTTCTTGAATTGAGAATGCCCATGCAAGAAAAAAGCGACGGCTCCGACTGGAAGCGATCGCTTTATTTTCCAGACAATTGACAAACTTCTGGCTAGATACTGCCCAACTAGCGTGGCAGAGCGGCTTTGGTAGCCAGCGAGATTTTAGATTTGGTGGCTTTGGAAACTGCCTTTCTGCTTGCCGATCGTGGGTCAACCAGCTCAGCAAGGTCGGCGTGATGCTGTCGGGCAAACGTTTCCAGGGGTTGCGACAGTCTCCCCGACTTGATCACGAGGCGACAATCTTGAACGTCCAAGTCTTCGCTGCCGCTCAAGCTTTCTGCGATTGCTCGAACGGCGCTAACGTCAAGTCCTTGTTTAGCTACAGCGTTTTTGATGCTTTCGGAAAGTTCAGTCATTGGTAAAAATCCTCTTGGAAGTGTTCACGAAATTCGGGCAGAAACCTAAGTAGTGCAACCCTTTCAGCTTTTGGCAGCGATTGCAGATGCCGGAGCGCAATTTCGTCGCCTGCCTCTGCTGCCATCTGGCGAATCTGTTGGCGGTGCAGCCGCCGCTGTTCGTGGTCCGGAATCAGTTGATTGCGAAGCTCGACAGCCTCCGGGCTGTCCAGCGGAACTTGCCTGGCTGTGGGAGTGTTGTCGATCGCTGGCACTGCAACCTTTTTGCCCTTCCTAAAAATCTCCGCGTCGTACCACTGCCACTTTGGTGGCGGCAACTTGCCTGTAGGCACGAAACCAACGGGAGGCGACTTTTGCAAGTCTGAAGTCCTCGGCTGCTCCCCTACCTTTGGTTGAAGGCTGGCGAGTTCCTGATCGGTCACCTCGGCGATTTCGCCTTTGATCAGCATCCGTCCGCTGGGTAATTCGGCGTCGAATGCGACTAAAATTTGTGGCATTTCTCTTGGGCACTATCTAAACGGCATGACGATAGATTGTGCCCAACTAGTGAAATTTTGTGCGGCACTCATCAAATGCCTTGGCAGGAATGCTGGGGCGTTGTTTTTTGGGCATTATCGTAATTCACAACACAGCGGCTATGCCCCGGCTCGCGCAGCTCCATCCTGCTGTTTGCGAGTTGGGGTTTCTTTTAACCTCTAAGCAGCTTAAGTATTAAAGGTATTAGACGTTTATGGTCTAAAGAAATTACATATTAAAGCTCTATTACCCTTATAAGTTTATAAACCGCTTTAAGTCTTCAGTGTTTTTGACTTGCGTCCAGTCCACGTCGGCGCTGCGAAGCAGTTCAATTGCCGTCTGAATCAAATGCTGAGGATAGACGCGATCGCCTGCTGGAACTGGTGTCTCGTTGTTGTCTCGCACTTGGCGAGCAGTGTCGTTCAGCCACTCGTGCTGAGAGCGATAGATTTTGATATTCACGGTCGTTAGCCTGTCTTCTGGCTTTGGACTCGTTGCAGGTGCTTCGATTGTCTTGGAGGGTGGTTCGGGCTGTGGCGGTTCCTCGACGGCAGGCGGCTGCTCCTTCACGACAGGCTGTTGTTCCAGCGGTTGTTTTTCGGACTGCACTGGAGCGTTAGTCTTGCCAAAATCACTAAGCTTGCCCATCGAACCCATTCGTTTGCGCTCTGCCATCACTTCACCTTCCAGAGCTTATTAACTTCTTTGGCAAGAGATTTGTAGGCGATCGCCCCAATTGACTTAGGGGCATAGTCTAAAACTGGGCTTTGCTGTGCAATCGACTCTGCCACGTTGATATTTTCGGGGATGACGGTATGCAGCAGCCTATAGCTCAAATCTTCAGCAGACTCTATCAGCAGATCATCTGCCTCTCGGGTCAGCACTAGGCGCGGCTTGTAGCGAGTTCTTAGCACTTCAATAGGTATCTCTGGCTTCTCATCCCGGATAAGCGCTACAGCTTCACTTAGTCCCTTTAGCGCAGCAGGTTCGCACAACGTTGGAACTAACACGCGATCGCTGCTTAAAATTGCCTGCACTGATGCCAAGCTTAGGCTGGGCGGGCAGTCCATCAAAACTAAGTCAAATTCTAAAGGTATTAGACCTTTAAGGGATGGAGTGAATAGGTCAGAATCAGTCATCAGCCGAAACATGCCGATGTCACCGGGAATGAGCGACAAGTTCTTAACCTGGGTTGCGATAGGAGCGATCGCCTCATCACTTGTTAACCAGTCGAGGGCTGTAGGAGATTGTCCATCTAGCCCCAGTCCAAAGGAGAGGGTGCGCTGTCCGTCTAAGTCGATCAACAGCACTTTACACTTACTGCTAGCGAGTGCTGCTCCCAGATTCAGCGTGGATGTTGACTTGCCTGTGCCGCCCTTGAAGTTGAAAACAGCTACTTTAAGCATGGTGAAGCCTAGTTGAGGCTCCATCATCCTACCGTATAAAGGTCTAATACCTTATTGGGTTTATGCGAGCTTAGTTTGAGTGATGGAAAAGCTTTAGTCATCAAACTGGTACGAGAGCTTCTGATCGCTCACCAGGGGAGTCCTCAAAAATAGCACCTCTCTTCTTCAAGTCAGCAATCTCTGAGCCTGATAAACCAATGCAGTCTCTCATAATTGCCCCTTCAACATTAGCTCCGTCGAGCATTACTCCAGTGAGGTTCGTTCTGCCTCCAATAGCACGGAAGAGGTTGCGGAGAGAGTTGCGACTGCTTTTGCGGACGAGGCTGCGGACGAGTGTTTGGGTGAGGTCGAGGTTACGGTCGAGGTTACGGGCAAGGTCACGGACGAGGTCAAGGGCGAGGTCAAGGATGTGGTTGGGGTTACGGCTGTTGATGGTGCGGACGAGATTGTGGGAGAGGTTACGGGTGAGGCTGTGGGAGAGGTCAAGGCTATCAGCGAGGTCACGGGCGAGGTCGATGCTGTGGGCGATGCTGCGGGCGAGTTTTGGAGTGAGTTTGCGGTCACGGACGAGGTCACGGACGAGTTTGCGGTCGCGGGCAAGGTCACGGGCGAGGTCACGGACGAGTTTGCGGTCGCGGGCAAGGTCACGGGCGAGGTCACGGACGAGTTTGTAGGCGAGGGCGAGGTCACGGTCGCGGTCGCCAGCGTAGGCGCGGGAAATTATATGATTGAGTTCTTTAGTACGGGTTATGTAACTAGAAGGTGAAAGATCTAGGCGGGCATTTGTAAGGTTAGCTCCTTGCAAATTGGCATAAGCAAGATTGGCACCTCGTAAGTCTGCTCCAGTAAGATTGGCACCTCGTAAGTCTGTCCCAGCAAAATTGGCATCTACTAAATTGCCCCTAAAGAAGTCTGTTCCAGACAAATCGGCTCCAGCAAAGTCTTGTTTGGGGTCTAGTCCCAGCATCTGGGCCAACTCGAAAAAGTTAGTCGTTTTGGTATCAAGAACTTTCCCGATTGCCTGATCAAGTTCTTCAAAGGAAGCAGGTTCAACCATGTCTCCACCTTCCTTGGCAGATAGGAGCAGATTCGACCATTGGCTTAATATATCGAAGGGCAATTGCCCGTTCAAGCAGGGCAAGCTTATTACGATGGATGTCTTTAGCTAGCCCAATCTGACCCCAAGTAAGCTGAACATCCTCACCTCGAACTGTAAAATCAGCAGCTATCTCACAAGGAAGCTTGTCAATCTGGAGAGTGCCCAAAAGTGTTTCCCTTAGCATTCCTTCCAAAACAGTGCGATCGCCATAGGCTTCAAAAATCCAGGCAGGTTTAGCCTCAGAACCTATCTTCTTAACCTGAAAGACTTCGACAGTAATCTTTTCAGCCGATCCTTCAGTTGCTTTCGCTCCAATACTGCGAGAGTCTAATGCTGCTCCTGCTTGGACTTCATTAGATTTAGTCCTCTGCTTCTCTACCTCGATCGACACCTTAAATGGCTTGAGGAGAGCAGTCTCCTCTAATGGTAATTTGCAGTTTTGAAGGACAAATCGAAGTTGACCTCGCTTTATTCCAAAAGCTGCTCGTCCTCCCGGCAATCCTAGCCGCCTTCCACCTGGCACATCGATTTCTTGCTCACCGCTAAAGCTAATCGTAAGACCAAGATCTAACTCGTTTGAGGGGGTAGCTACCTCTGTCTTGCCTAATTGGGGCAGAAACGAAGTTTTAGGAGATGGACACTTTACCTGAAGGTGGAGTTTCATTACCACGCAATCAGGGAACCTGCTCTCTATCTGTGGCTGCGAGCTGATGTCCATCAAGGCAATAAGGTTGAGAACTGTGCTGCTTCATTCTGGCATTTCGCCTAATTTTGTCTAGAAGTGGATAGGGCGATCGTCCTTACCTTCCCAACAGCACTCTAACCGCCGCCTGCTGCTTCAGCGCTTCAAGCCTCATCAGAATGTCCTGAAGCGTCACCCCAACAGTTGAAGCGTCATTCTCTCCCAGGTAGAGAGCAATTGCCTCATGCAGCACTTGGGATGAGTTGCGTCCGGTCTTGTTGGCGATCGCCTCAATTCTTGCCTTCCATTCTGGAGACACTCTGGTCGAAACTTTTGGGTTAGGTTGTCTACTCATCATTAGCTTTAGAAACTCTCGCCATGACTTTACCCAAACTCACCATGTAAACATTGAAGCCTTTGTATTCTCAATAAGGCGGCATTCTGAGCAATAAGGGTTTATTCTCTGACTGCACTCTTAGAAAGTCGCTAAACCTCCCATTCTTCCGTTGTCGATTTCAATGAATCGACAATATTATTAGAGGGAACTGATTTTAGAGTGAGCAAACGATGGCAGGCAAAGTTGAAGGGAAAGGTCAAGCCAAAGTTTTAACCCCTGCCGAAGTCGAGCAAGTTTTAACCTACACTCGCGAACCCTACCGGACAGCGATCGCCATTGCTGCTTACACGGGTTGCCGCATGGGGGAGGCGATCGCCCTGAAAGCTGAGAACATCCAGGAACAGTTTATTGTTTTCACCAAGACCAAGACCGGAGAGACACGGGCTGTTCCCATTCACCCCACACTGAGAGCAATTCTGGCTGAGGTAAACTTGCCCAGCGCTGGCTACTTGTTCCCCTCGCAGGGTGGGAAGAAGCTGCTCCACATCACCAGGCAGGTTGTAGACAAGGAACTGCGGGCTGTGTGTGAAGGGTTAGGGCTTGAGGGAGTAGGAACCCACAGCTTCAGGAGAACGGCTCTGACTGCCATGAAGGATTCCAACATCCCGATTAAAAATATTGCTGCTATCTCTGGACACAAGAGCCTCAACGAATTGGCACGGTATCTAGAGGTGTCTGAGGGAGACAAGCAGAGGGCGATCGCGGCACTAAAGTTTTGATGCAGAGAAGGGTAATCACACTCTAGCGGCGAGCAGTCAATGTAGGTTAAATTTTAATCGGTCTGTAAAAACTTCTAATGCAGCCACTCCGGTTTATAAACACTGTTTTGTTTATAAACACTGTTTTCACTGTTTTGACCTAATTTCCCTTAAGGAGTAGCTAAGGAAAGTTTATGTCCGACAATCGCTTCGAGCCAATCAATAGAGCACATGCGATCGTCGAGATGATATTCTTCTTCGAGTTTGTATCTGGTCTTGACGAAAACATCGATCGATTGTTGTCACTTCGTTCAGATCTGAAAGATGATTTTCCATCAAGTTACCTATTGGAGACTGTCGAAGTTGAAATTACTCCTCAAACTCCTCAAACTCCTCGAAAAATGAGTTCCAAAACTGGGGGAATTGAGTTACAGCGCTTTAAGACAGACGACTCCTTGGAATGGCTAATCCGTGTAACCCCAACATCAATTAGCATTCATTGTTTAGATTATACGCGCTGGAAAAACGTTTTGGAGAAGGTCAATGTTTATGTCAAAAAAATTTTTGAAAAGCTTCTAGGAACAGATGTAAATATTTCAGGTATGGGGCTGAAATATGTTGACCAATTCGTATTTTGTGGAGAACTTAAAGATTATGACGCTAGCCTCCTCTTCAAACGTGACAGCAGCCTCCTACATTTAAGAGCTTTCTCTTCTGGACATCAGTGGCACTGCCACAGTGGATGGTTTGAGGATGTAAGAGAATTTGGAGAGATACTTAGCCAAATGAACATAGACAGCATCGTTAGCAGCATAGATGGAGTTCAACGGGCTGTGGTAGTAATCGACCATGCATTCATACGTCGTGCCCAGCTTGAGGGTGATATGGCATTGTATATACTGCCAGGAAAAGCTGGAGAAGAGGTTCGCTCTCGCCTTGCTCAATGGATGCATGATGCTAATAAACAACTACTTAGTGGCTTGTTGATTGATACGGTACGAGACCGTATTAGCCTCCATGCGGATGAAATATCATGATCAACAGTATTACGCCATACACAGCAACTCAGAACCATAGACAAACATCTGCTACCGCCGCTGGTCTGTCCTCAGTCCAGCCGCCACCTCAAATCAACTCAGCGACGTTTGCTGCTTTATTCATTGCTTTGTCAACGTCTGTTTCATCTCCATCCGCAATTACTCCTTTTAGGAGTGCAACGGCTAATCCTATAGTTAAACGGTCTATTCTCCCTATAAAGGAAACAGATCGGGCGGATTTGCTTGCCATTGCACGTATCAGAGTTCTTGGGACTTACAAGGCTGGGTGGACTGGACCTGAGAGTGTTGGTCCAACTCGCCAAACCGTTGAACATGCTGAGGAATTTGCTCGATACCTATTCAGTCTTGGAGCGATTCACGTACCCTATATCAGTGCTAGTGAAGATGGCGAAATCAACTTTTACTGGAAAAGAGACGGATTTACGCTTGATTTGGGATTTACAGGCAACGGTTGCTATTCATACTATGCATGTCTTCCTGCCGGAGAAGAGATGATTGAAGACGAAGCAGTTCTTGGTACGCCTCTCCCCAAAGAGATTGTTAACCTCATTGTCCAAGCAGTCTGACATCAGAAATAGAATGGAGAGCGAGCAACAGGATAAATTGTTAGGGCAGATTTCGCCTTTAGATGATAACGAATGGTTATTACGGCTACATTTCAGCCCTGAACATATTCAAGACGGAGAGTTTGTTCCTACAGCCATCAGCCTCTCAGATCTAAAAGAGAGAGGGTACAGTCTTGATCGAGAAGCTTTTGTTGAGCGGCATCTTATTGTAGATAGAGCAGAGGCTCAAAGCATGAGGCTTCCAGAGAAACGAAAAGAATCTTACCTCTCCCGGTTCGAGTGTGGACCAGTACGTTGCCTTAAACACGAGGGTGAAACCGCCTTCGAGGTCAAAGAATCACCAAGGCATGACAATCCTGCTCATGCACATATCCTAAGCGCCCAAAGACTGGGAGATGGCGCTTTAAGAAAGCTTCGGAACTATCTCCTTCCATATCTTAAGCCCCCAGTTCTTCTTGATGATTACATGCAACAGCCATGACAAAAAGGCAACTGCAAAGCTTGATTAGTGAAGACTAAGCACTACTCTATAAGGTTGAGCTAAAAAGGCGATCACTCCTCTCCATCTGGGCACCCTGACCACATCGTTAAGGTGCCTTTGCTATGAACATCCGATGGAAGCGAGTCTTAATCCCAGCAGCGATCGCCGCCGTCCTAATGTTGGGACTTCCCTACGCTGGCATCCAATACTTTAAGAGCCAGGGCATCTGGTATGACAGCGAGGGAAACCCACACGCGGATATCTGGGTAGAGGAGTAGAGCAGGTTCTAAAAGTTGAACAGCCCTAACTCTCACCCTAATTGCCGCTATGCTAAACATCCAAATTTGGACAAAATTATAGCCCTCTGACGGTTGTCGTGCCAGTTCAGCAGTTATGCACAAATGTGCCATGTACGCACCTACGTTCCATCTACGCACATTTGTGCACGACTTATACCCATTTAGAGAGTCGAGAGTGTAATCTAAAGACAGCAAAATTCTCTACAAACCGTCTCACCGATTTGCAGAGATTTTGCTAATTGTTCAATTAAGGAGGTCAATCAAATTGGAAACGATCACGATCTTGGTGCTAATGCACCTTTTGACTGTCGCAATGTTTCTGCTGAGCAGCAGATAAACTGACCCCTCGGTTGGTTCTGGCTCTTAAGGGTGCAACCTTGAGAGCCTTTTTTCCGAGCTAACTACCATGAACCTTGAAAGTTAACACGCAAGAGTGCGTCCTTATGTCTTATCTGGACTCATCTCTCACAGGTGATTATAGCAACAGATTAATCACAGGGGTCAACAGATCACTCATAGGGGTCAACAGATTAATCACCCCCCTGGCTCTTTAGTGTCAGGGGGGTGATTAATCTATTGGGTTTACTGTTGCGGCGGATTCCTAAAGCTCAGGGCAGCTAAGAACACAATAAAAAACGGGAGACCGATAGACGGATCTCCTGCCATTACTCTCTCTACATCGTGCGGAATCTGGATGTTAGGAACCTGGATCGATTCGGTCTGTTGTGTGCTTTTGGCACCGTTCTCAATACTGTTCATTTGGGTTGTCCTATAGAGGTTTACAACCTGCACTCAGGCAAGACAACCTATGCAACTACCACAGTGTACAAAAGGTGTCTTACAGTTTTAAGGGAGTACAAGCATACCCCATTTAAGACAATAGATACCCCGCTGTCAAGTAAAAACCTGGCAGCGGGGTATCTATATTTTTATTCGACAAGAGTTTAATTTGCTTCCGTCGCGTTTCGCGACCGATAAACCGGGGTTTATCACCTCTTGTACACTGTGGTAAATCCAAGTTAATCAAAGAATTCATGCTCTGTCAACGGACTGAAACATGAATATTGCAGTTGCACGACCCCACTTTTGGGGCTCATATAGCCTGTAAGACGCTGTATATAGTGTTTTACAAAATTGTTTTACATCATATATGCAATTCCTGAATAGCTGTACAAAGCTTCATGTATTTACAAAACTTTACAGAATTGTTAGACCTTTGGGGATTAACTGAGGTATTTTGGGACGCACATTCACAGACCTATAATCTGATCCCTTCATATAACAGACGATGCGGCTGTGATCACAATCTCCAGCAATTCACCCCCCTGGCACTAGAGAGCCATGACCTTCAGCCACAGATACTTTGAGAACGTCTGGATTCAGTTCAAGAAGTGGCGATCGCTCCAGAGCCGTTACCAATTAGTAGGAGAACACGTCACCCTGAGCTTGGGAACTGATGAAGGGGGCTTGCACCTCTCAGCAGTGCAAGTTGGTATCCAGCTTTACTGCCTGCATTGTGGTGAGTTGCCGTTTTGACAGTTTTGCCCTCATCCCAACACCGCATTAGATGAGCATCTGGTTAGCGCTAACTGTTTGCTAAGACACAATCTCTAACCCAGCATTTTGCGATCTCCGTCAAACGAGAGAGATAAGGAGAATGCTTTATCAGCGTTGATAAAAACAATTGTGTTCGCTGCTACGACTATGCAAAATACAGAAGACAAGTATTCTTTTCAAAGGTCTTTGTTAGCAGGACTAACAGTGCTTTTAGTGGAGGATGAGCCTGAACTAAAAGCACTGCTCACGTTCATTCTTGAAGGGAACGGAGCCAGAATCATTCCAGCAGGTTCTGCTACTGAAGCACTAAATCAGTTAGAAAGGCGGCAACCAGACGTTTTGGTCAGCAACGTTAAGCTACCTGATGAGGACGGACGTTGGTTGATTGAGCAAGTCAGGCAGCTAGAGGGGGTATGGCGTGAACTCCCAGCTATTGCTGTAACGTCTTATCTTGGAGAAGTTGATGCCCAGGAAGCGTTGAGAGCCGGATTCCATCATTTTTTGTCCAAGCCGTTAGACCCAGATGAAGTGGTTCAAGAGGTGCTTAAGCTTGTTGGGCGACAATGACGGATTTTGTGGGAATATCGAAGTTTCTCCACAAAATCCGTCAAGGTTCCTGGTCTATGTCTCTCGATGTTGATTTTAGGCTGGATGGTTTGAAGGTGCTGATCGTAGATGATGATATTGACAACCTTCAATTTCTCGCGTTCTTATTCGAGGTTTATGGTGCAGAGGTAGCAGCCGTTAGCTCTGCTAGTGACGCATTTCAAGCAGTTCTGGAGTGGCGACCAGACATTTTAGTTAGTGATGTGAGTATGCCTGATGAAGATGGTTACATGCTAATCCGCCGAATTAGAGCGTTAACGGTTGAGCAAGGAGGGCAGGTGCCAGCGATCGCCTTGACCGCTAATGCCAAAGAATCAGATCGGATAAAAGCGCTTGCAGCAGGCTACCAGCAGCATTTGGCTAAGCCTGTTGAGCAAGATACGTTACTGCAAGCTGTGTTGGAGATGGCTGCTAGCAAGATTTGAACTTAGCATCCTTTGACTTGTACTCTCTGAATCAAGTCTTTGATGCTTATGGCATGACTGCGGTAGGCATCTGTCTTTGAATACCGTTCTAGCTGATCTAAGCTAATCATTCCTCGTTCTGCTAATGAAGTTACTTCCCAGGGAAGTAAAGCATTCAATTCTACCCCTTCAACGAAGTATTCATGAGTCTGACCCCGTTCTGCGTTAAGCGCTATGACTTGACGTTCAAGGGTTTCTAAATCATGAAGATCAGCGCATCTGGCTACGATATCTGAGGACTTGATTCGGCAAGCTAATCTGAAAAAAGTATCTTTCATGGGTGCAAAGGCTCAAAACCACCAGTGAGTAAGTGGAACTCTGTAAGTAAGCAAAAACACCCTGCACCTAAAATAGCAGTATGCAACACAAGTGCAAAACATGTTCCCGATGAACAAAATCTGATGTCTTCTAGTCAGATACAACTATTTGCTCAGCACTGAACCAATCTTCCTCAATTGAGCGGGTCTTCCCATCTGTAAAATAGACTCCGTATGCCCAGTTTTTAACTTCTGGGTAGAAATCAAGACCCACAATATAGCCAGTTGAACCTTGAGATGTTCTAACTTTTTGCCCTATCTTAAATACGGGTACTGAGAACTGAAAGAAATCCGTATCAATAACTTCAATATGCTTGTTCACTAGCTATCCTAAGAAATTCAATTTTAACTATATAAGATGGTCTATTTAGTGTCTTCCCTGAATAAGAAAAAACTGTAAAGCTTTACAGAGTCTTGATTGACTCTTTAAGAGTTTGTAATTTCGCTAATACCGCTCTATCTCTTAATAGAAATTTTCTGTATTTATAGCGAGGAGTTTTAAGTTAGAAAGGTGTAGCAGG
>NZ_JACJPC010000120.1:0-23876 GCF_014695875.1 Leptolyngbya sp. FACHB-541
GCCCCGAAGGGGCACTCCCCCGGCTTTTATATGGGTTACATACGTAGTTCCTGTTAGACTCTGACAGCCCAAGTCCTTGCATGAATGACTCCTCTGCACCTGCGCCAGCAATTTTACAGCCCGCTTCAGATAACCCCAATCTACAGGTTCGGTTTAAGAGTGAGGGGGGGCGCTTGTTGCTGCTTCTGCCGCCAGAGGCAGAGGTAAGCGCCAACCACAGCAGCGCCAGCAAAAGCAATGCTAGTCAAGAGGGTGCTAATTCTGATAGCGCTGCTGGCATCAGCCCATCCGGTAACGGCGCTAACACGAGTAACTGGAATGACCTTTGGCAACAGCTAAAACAGCGGCTCAATGCCGGAGAGCGGTTTTGGCAACCTGAAACAGCGGTGCATCTAGTTGCCCGCGATCGCCTTTTAGATGTGCGCCAATTGCAGGCGATCGCTGATGCCCTAGCCGATGCCCAGCTTCAGCTCAAGCGAGTCTACACCAGCCGCCGTCAAACTGCTGTCGCTGCCGCCACTACAGGCTATTCTGTTGAGCAACATTCGCCCGTCGCTCACCTCAATCAGCCCTCTGCTGAGTCCGGGCAAGCTCTAGCTGACCCACTTTATGTGCAAACCGTAGTTCGATCTGGTGTCGAAATCCGTCATCCCGGTACAATTGTTGTTTTGGGAGATGTGAATCCCGGTGGTTCCGTAATTGCAGATGGCGACGTGCTGGTTTGGGGCTGTCTACGAGGGCTAGCCCAAGCTGGAGCCGCCGGAAACGGACAATGCCTGATCATGGCCCTGCGAATGGAGCCGACCCAGATTCGGATTGCCGAATTTGTTGCCCGTGCTCCCGAAATGCCCCCCGACCAATTTCATCCCGAAATTGCTTACGTGTCCTCAGAAGGCATTCGCATCGCCAGAGCCGCCGAGTTTTCCAGAATACGTCTCTCGTAATCTGGTTGATGAACTGTAACAGCCAATCTAGTCAGCGCAGGCGTGCGGATCGCATTTCCAATTCCTAATCCCCTACCCCCATCGTCCATTTATCAACCCCAGCAATTCAATGAGTCGCATTATCGTTATTACGTCTGGCAAAGGTGGGGTGGGAAAAACCACCTGCACCGCCAATCTGGGCATGGCTCTGGCTCAGCGCGGTCATAAAGTTGCTGTTGTCGATGCCGACTTTGGCTTGAGAAACTTAGACCTGCTCTTGGGGCTAGAAAACCGCATCGTCTACACCGCTGTGGAAGTTATAGCAGGCGAATGTCGGCTCGATCAGGCCTTGGTCAAGGACAAACGCCAACCCAACTTAGCCCTACTGCCAGCCGCTCAAAATCGCACCAAAGATGCGGTTAACCCCGACCAGATGAAGCAACTGGTCACTTCGTTGACCGCCACCTACAAATACATCCTGGTAGACAGCCCTGCTGGAATTGAGATGGGCTTTCAGAATGCGACGGCTGCAGCCAAAGAGGCGATCATTGTGACTACGCCCGAAATTGCTGCGGTGCGTGATGCCGACCGGGTGATAGGCTTGCTTGAAGCAAACGACATTAAAAAAGTCCACTTAATTGTCAATCGTCTCAGACCCGCAATGGTGCAAGAAGACATGATGATGTCGGTCAAAGACGTGCAGGAAATTTTGGCAGTGCCGCTGCTGGGTGTGATCCCAGACGACGAGCGAGTGATCGTTTCAACCAACCGAGGCGAACCGCTGGTGCTGTCGCAAAACATTTCAATGGCGGGGCTAGCTTTTAGCAATATTGCGCGACGGCTGGAGGGTGAGAAGGTGCCTTTCCTCGATCTGATGGCTGCTCATGACGATCTGTTCAGTCGCATTCGGCGGCTGTTTCGCAACTCGTCCCGCAACTAATATCACTCTCAGCTTTAATTCGGTTTCTTATCCAGCCTTGATTGACTTTCTCCCCCAAGCTCCATGATCAGCGAACTTCTCGAACGACTTTTCCCGCGTCAACAACCCAGTTCTAGCCGTGAAGAGGTCAAGCGTCGGCTACAAATTGTGTTGGCTCACGATCGGGCTGATTTACCCGCTGAAACGCTGGAAAAGATGCGCCAAGAAATCTTGGAAGTCGTTTCACGATACGTGGAAATTGACCCAGAGGAGTCAGAATTTTCGCTAGAGAACGACCAGCGAGCAACTGCCTTAATCGCAAATTTGCCGATTCGCCGAGTGAGAGCAGAGCCGCAAGTGGAGGTCAATCCATAACGCAGTTGAGTTTGCTTGGATAGGGGTTTGGGTAGGGGTGCAGCATTCGGCAGCTATTCTAAAAAACTTAGAACTGATTCTTCGCCCGAATGCTACGCCCGCTCAGAGCTTGCATTGCTTTGCGTTACCAACCAAGACAAGTTGGATAATAGCGGCTGCAAAACTCAATATCATTCATGTTTCTAGTGTCTGTTGGGTTTCACGATGTTCCACCCAACCTACAGCTACAAGCTGATTGACAAACTATCGAGCCGAGCGCTCTGTCTCACGCTGTGCTCTGTCCAGAGACTGAACATTGCTCGGCTGATCTCCGTCATAGATCGCCCCCTTTTGGCGCACGTTCAGGTCAAAGGTTTCACGAACGTTCTCACCTAGCTCTCTCAGATTTCCTAGCCCCGTGTCGCCAATGGGATGCTCAGGGCTGTCACCCAAGTCCTCAGCCTTATCCTGAATCCGCTGAATTGTCTTTTTAGACACTGCGGAGGGATTGGAAGGCGTGGGGGATTTAGTTTGAAATTCGCTGGTGACGGCTAGTGCCTGAGACGACACGCTCGTGCTAAACGCAGGAATACCTAAGAGTGCAGTAGTAGCTAGAAAAATTGCGAGGACTTGGCGAAGCCCCACTGTAAAAAGACGACCAATTACCTGTTTCATTTCAAATCTCCTTTAGTTTTTAGCGACCCAAACCTAGAGGTTGGGTTCATAAAGCTTCATAACGTTAACTGAGGAACTGTTCCCGGCTCGTCTTTCTTAAGTGGGAAGTCCACTGGTCAGTTAGGTAGGTTTTGTTCTCGTTTTTA
This sequence comes from Leptolyngbya sp. FACHB-541, assembly GCF_014695875.1. Taxonomy (NCBI): domain Bacteria; kingdom Bacillati; phylum Cyanobacteriota; class Cyanophyceae; order Leptolyngbyales; family Leptolyngbyaceae; genus Leptolyngbya; species Leptolyngbya sp. FACHB-541. Next base: position 3,018 of record NZ_JACJPC010000120.1, read on the forward strand.
CAGTTGAAAATTGCCAATCTAAAATTCAAAGTAGGTGAAATGCTAGGAGATTACTGTTAATGACTTTCATGCCTCCCGCTTATTCGATTTTTTTATTGATGGGTCTAGGAATTATTTGGGTTGGACTGAAGACAGGGGAGGAAATTATTCGAATTGCAGCGGCGATCGCAGGGGCAATTTTGTTGGTTTGGGGGTTTGCCCTTACGCCCCTGTCTCTGCAGCTGTTCGTCGAAATAATTTCAGTCATGGCAGTGTTTTCGGTTTGCGTTCGCTGTCTGAAGGCATAACCCTATTTCTTCGGCTTTACCGTTATCTTTGCAGCTTATTTTGCAACATGAACTGAAACGGGAATTGTATGATTGCTCCACGAACGCAAGAAGGAATAGCCTCTTGCGTCAAGAAAAACGGTGTGAGAGCAACCCTGACTTTACTCGGCTAGAAACGGTGGAAACCCGCCGTCAGTCTGGACGTGATAGAGTCATGTCAATCCTGGAAAAGTCGCTATCTCAGAGCAATTCTGGCAAGCTTTGTGGAACTAAAAACCAATAACGACCAGAGGTGCATCGGAGAACTTGCAACTTCCACTCATCAGAAGATCTACCGTCGGGAGGAAGCCGCAAATGAAATTGGGTCTGCTCAAAGTTTTTACGTCATTTCGTCCAACTGAACCATCTGACCTAGACAGCAAAGCAGCAAAGCTGCTACCAAACCCTAATCACAGTTACTTGGGCGGACAGGCAATTGTCACACAAACCATTCAACCGCTGAAGGCGGGACGGGTGCAGTTTCAAGGGTCGTGGTGGCCTGCCTGGTGTGAGCAGAGAATTACGATTGATCCGGGGGAAGTGGTAGACGTTGCTGGAATTCATCGCAATATTACGCTGCTGGTTGAGCCAGCGCTATTGCTTAAGGCTTCCGCTTCTGGCTTGACGCGGATTAACCAAGCGGTTGCCCAAAAGGGTTGGTGGGCTGGCGATCGCCGCCCTATCGAAGCGGCTAGTAAAGTCTTGATCCCCGATACCTTAACGATTGGGATGCCCAGCCAGCAGGCTGGCGGAATCTCAGCCGAAACCTGGGATCGTTTCCTCCAGGCAAAGCCCATTAACGTCAATACCTTCAAAGCCTATTGTGAGGTGCTAGAGCTGGACTGGAAGGAAATTGTCGGACGCAGTACCCCACAACCTGCCAGCTCAGCCCTGATGTCTACGCTGAATGCGCCGATCAGCCTACCAGGGCAACCTCCGATTCGTCCTGAACCGTCGCTCCCTGACACCAACGTGGTGTTTGTCGGGCGGACAGGGGCGATCGCCGATCTCGACAACCTGGTTAATGCTGGCGCAAAAGTCATTGTGGTTCAGGGTAGCGGCGGTTTGGGTAAAACCACTCTGGCGCGGCAATACTTTAACCAAAAAAACTTGGGGCAAAGCTTAGAGTGCTGGATGGCCAAAGAAACCCGCAACCTCACCTCTGCTCAAAGCATCGTCCAGGAGTGGCTACGGCGCAACTTTAACGAGGAGCCCGGACGCGAATTTGGCGTATCGCTAGAACGGCTCAGGCGCAAATTAAAGACCCAAAAAGTCTGCATTCTAATTGACAACCTGGAACCTGCACTAGACAAGAACGGAAAGTTTGTCGAACCGCATCGAGACTATGCTGAACTGCTGCGAGTTCTAGCTGACCCAGAAGTAAATTCCGTCACGCTCATCACCAGCCGTGAGCCTGTGCATGAGGCGAGTGTCAGTGTGCATCCCTACGTCTTAGCAGGTTTAGAAGAAGAAGCTTGGGGACAGTTCTTTAGCCAAAATCAGATTAACGTCAACTTTCCAGTTCTAAAAGATATTCATACAGCCTATCGCGGCAATGCTAAGGCAATGACTATTTTGAGCAGCATTATCCAAATGGATTATGCAGGCAATCTGGAAGCATACTGGCGGGAAAATAGCTCTGACTTGTTAGTTGAAGTTGAGCTTGAGAACTTAGTTGCAAGCCATTTTAGCCGCTTACAACGGCTTTATCCTGAAGCCTATCGTTTGCTTTATCGGTTAGGCTGCTATCGCTATCAAAGAATTGCCAGAATGCCCATTGAAGCAGTTGCTTGTTTGCTTTGGGATGTGCCGCCAGAACAACACAAGCGAGTGATTCGTTTTCTGCGCGATCTGTTCTTAATTGAACTGATTGACGGCGAATATCGGCTGCATCCAACCATTCAGGCAAAGGCGCTAGAAATCTTAAAGGCAAGCGGCGAATGGGAAATTGCCAACTTAGAGGCAGCAGAGTTTTGGACGCACAGTGTTAAGGCAATTAACACACCTGATGATGCGTTTCGGGCGCTGGAAGCCTACTATCACTATCTTCAAACAGACCGAGTTGAGCTAGCCGCAGATGTGATTCTCTACGCTAGAGATAACCGCTGGGGTAAGAATGAGCCATTGGGCGTTTCGTTTTACAGGCTGGGTTTGCTGCAACAGATGGTTACGACCATCACTCGAATTATCGATCGCGTTAAACCTGGCTATTCGCTCAGTAAGCTGCACAATATTTTGGGTGATTTGTATTGGATAGCAGGCGATATTCATCGGGCAATTCGCTATCATCAGGAGTCTCGTCGAGTAGCGATCGCCCTCAAAATTAAAGAGCTTGAAATCGTTTCTCTTTACAACATTGGTCTATGCCAAATTGACCTGTGGGAAGTTGAGGAAGCTACCAGATACTTCAAGGCAGTCATTTCTCTCGCCGAAGGAACCGATTTTCACAGATATGCCGTCACCGCTTCTGCTTGTTTGGCATTTTTGATGTCTTGCTCAGGGCGCAATCAGATTGCGATTGGTTTCGCGAAAAAGGTTTACACCGATTATTCAGCGATTCGCTCAAGCCGAGGCAAAGGCTACAGCCTAATTTTCTTAGGTCAAACCTATCAGAATCTAGGAGAGCTTGAAAAAGCACACAAAATGTACAGCTTAGCTAAAAACTATGCTGAGGAAAGCCATTACACGCAGGTCAAAGCAAATGCACTCAAAGGGTTAGGAGAACTTTGTTTGATTAAAAATGACTTTAAGGGGGCGATCGCCCATCTTTTGTCCGCCAAAAAGCTGTTGATTGAGATTGAAGCTAAAGCTGATTTAGCCGAAGTTCACTATCAGCTTGGGTTAACCTGCCAAGCTATGGGATCAGTTGCCGAAAGCGAAGCGAACTTCCGAGCGGCAACTCAGCTTTTCCATAAGATTCCTGCGCCTAAGCAGGTTGAAAAAGTACAGAGAGCCGCAAGACCCATAGCAGCAAGTTAAACAATGCAGTTTGGGGCGTATCATTACGACACGCCCCTACATCACAATCACGCCAGAAATCTACTACTTCCGCAACTGCACAAGTTTAAGCGGATGGTTCATCACTATCGGTTGGTGCAGGCGTAGAGGTAGGTTCGGGAAGATCGCAGCTTGTTAGCTTTTGCTGATCTTCCTGCCCACTCCATAAGCCGAAATGGATAACGTGATGTGAACTCAGAGTGGGGGTTGTTGAAGAGAGCGTGGCGATCGCCCCAAATGCTATCAGAACTCCAGATTTCATCTAAGAACTTCCTCCTATCACTTTTAGCTCTTATCACTTAGAGTGCTACGCTTCTACACCCCAGGACCCGTCTCTACAGGTAAGTCAGGATGGGAAGAATATTCTGTCCAGGAACCTTCATAGACTCTCACGTTGGGGTAATTCAGTAGATGCTTTAGCACGTTGTACTGCAACGTTGCCTCACGCCCTGTGCTGCAAGAAACAATAATGTTGTCTTCGGGTGAAACGCCGCGATCGCTTAGGATCTGCCGAATCTCATCTAGTGGTTTAAGCTGATGGAAATTTGCTTCTCCTACCGTAAACGTGGGCCAGGGAATGTTCTTTGCACCGGGAATGTGTCCATTACGAATCCACAGATCCCGCTCTCCTGAAAACAGTTCTGGTGGACGCGGATCGATAAAAGTGACTCCTGGCTGACCAATCAGTCCACGTACCTGATCGAGCGTGACTCTGACTGAGTCATCATCACGGACTGTAAAAGTACCAGGAGTATATTGGGGAAACTCTTTGACAACAGGAAGTTGAGCCGACACATAGCCAGCATAGCCGCCATCCAAAATCGCCACATCGGGATGTCCGGTGCGCTCTAACAGATAGGTAACCATCGTTGCTCCCAGCACATCTCGACCATCCGAGTAAACCAAAACTTTGCTCTCATCTGTGACTCCTGCCAGCCTGAATGTTTCTTCAAGCTTGTCAGGCTGCCAATATTGAACCGGAAGCTGTCCGTTGGGGCCACGAAATGTGTTGTCTGCAATGTGAACCGCGTTAGGCACATGACCTGCAAAATATTCCAACGGGTTAAGCCGCACGTCCAAAATACGCAGATTTGGATCGCTGCCATGTTCCGCCACCCAAGCAGGTTGGACAAATTGCACGCTGGCAGACGGGTTTGCTGATGAGGCAAACGGCAACAGTGGAATCACTACTGTAAATGCCAACAAAGATGCAAAGAAGGCAACCCCTCTCGTTATCCAAGTCGTCTTAGTGAACTTCCTCCATAACCTCATGATCATATTGAGTCTCCTCAAAGAATGGTGCAGTTAACCATTGAGTTGCTAAACGGTTCCCTTCCCTCTACTTCTGACAAAGCTGTGCCTTGCGATAAAGCTGCATCTGTATGGATCTTCAGTAGATGAATGAGGAAAATACGGTAACTCAGTCAACAAACCGTATTTAACATTCAAAATCATCTCATACCCCCGAAAACCACGCAAGATAAATCCCGCCAAACGTTCTCCTGGGGTTTATTTGCTTGAAATTAACTAGTTCTTAACCTAAGCCTAACCTCTAAATCACCCTTAAGTACAGCGAGTTACCGGATTTATGTCCGGCTTGAGTCATGACCTCAATGTTTTTTAGCCCTAATGATTGGCAGAGTGTAACCGCAAGACTGTCTTTGGCTCTCGTGGTTGGCTTTGCGATTGGCATCAATCGTCAACGCACGGGTAGACCTGCTGGATTGAGAACTTTTATGATTGTGAGTCTTGGTTCTGCTTTGTTTGTAATGCTGCCTTTGCAGAATGAGATTGCGGATCAGCTTGCTGATGCTACGGCATCTAGCGAGGTCGCTCGTTCTACGGCTCTCAATGCAATGGCCCGCGTTGCTCAAGGAGTCGCAACGGGAGTCGGCTTTTTGGGGGGTGGCGTGATTTTGCAGCAGCGCCATCCTAGTTTGGATAGGACTGAGGTTAAAGGATTAACGACTGCCGCTGCGATTTGGCTAGCTGGTGGGCTGGGCGCAGCGGCAGGGTGTGGGCTATGGCAGTTAAGCGTCATCGGAACGTTGATGACGCTATTTGTTTTGGGTGGCGTTAAGAAGTTGAAGCAGTTTGAACGGCGGAACTGGCTTGAGTAAGGCTGGCTATCGAATGTCTCGCTTTAAGCTGCTGAACCTTAAGCTGCTGAACAAGGTCAAGCCAAATCTGTGCAAACGAATGAGCACCAAACTGATGGCAAGCAGTAGAGCGATTCCCAGGAGTGGCAGGTAGGCTCGTCCGCCACTCCAACGAGACTTTAGCAATTTGATATGTCTCTGCTTAGTAATTTGGGTTTGAAGGGTGACTCGATCGCTGGAACTGTGAAGCGAGGTGGCGATCGCCATACGATTTCTCTCCTGGTTAAATTCAACGTAAAAGACTGGATAGAATCTACGGTAAACCACTAGATTTATAGTAGATTTGACGAAGTATGACATACCCTGTATGAAAAAACAAGCTCAAGCATTGCCGTAACACCGTTTCAACAAAAAGGCTACAGATGAAAGGGTACCCAGTGGGACGGAGTGCCCTTTCACCTGCGTCCTTACTCCTTTCCCGCTAAATAGAGCAGGGATGCACTCCCGCGTTGCGGAGTGCATCCCTGCTCTATGAGTACCTAATCTTTGATTGGAAAGAGAGCAAATCAGTTTCTTATGAGGCTAACTGCTCCATCTCACGGGAGTTATCAATTCCAGCGTAGGTTTGTTGCAGAATGTGAGCCGCTTGGGTAATAGGTTGATAGCGGGGTGGATTTTCTGGTGAAACAAATTCGGGCAGGGGTTGCAACACCTGGTCTACATCAGCAGCGTGAAACACGATGAGTGAGTACCGCTCCCAGGTTGTCAGCGGTACACGATGGTGAGTTGCCCTCAGCACACCATTGGTTAAAAACTCCAGTGCGTCATCTAGAATCACGCTAAATGCATCTGGAATCACGGGTACATCAACCCACTCTCCAGCGCGGCTCAACAACTGCAACCCTGGAGCATTTTGATGCATGATAGTGAGCATCTCAAAGTCAGAGTGTGAACTAATGCCAACCTTAACGCCTTCAGGAGAACTACTTTCTTCTGGTTGTCTGTCCTGATCATCGGCACCCGGATAGTGCAATAGTCTCATCTTGGAACCTGCACGACGAGTACTCATTTGTCTGAAGGTGTTGCGCTCCAATCCCAGCATTTCAGCGAACGCTTCTAAGAGTGCGCTACCCATGCGATTGATTTCGGCGTAATAAGTATCAATGTCTTCCTGAAAACCTATTAAGTCAGGATATACATTTGGCTCCAATAAAGGAGATTCCATATAATCTGGATCGTCAGGTGGTAAGTGTAAACCTAAGTCAAAGGACTCTACATGAGAGATGGTGCCCGGTTCGTAGGCGGGTTCTTCATGTAGAGGTACCCATCCCCGAGTAATCACTTTTTCTAGACTGTAATAGGGTCGTTTGTCCGCATCGCTGAGGCTATGAAAGGCAGCTGACTGGCGGTAAACGCGACTAATTAGGTCTTGAGAACAGGCTCCTTGTGCACCAAAAAAGCCAACGGTTAAACAAGCGTGTTTGATCTGGTCAATGCAGTGCTGCCGAGATGACTGATCTTCTGTAAACAGAGGGGCAATATCAATAATTGGAAAACTGGTGTTTTCAGAAGTGATGTGGGTTGAATGTGCATCTGTGGAAGGAGAATTGGCGACGGATTCAGCGGCCCTTTCTGATGTCATATCCAACCTCTAGGTTTTGCTTCATTTGATTTCTATTCAAGCTCAGAAATGCAGAATTAGTAAAGAGGAACACTAGAACTCAGGTGTGAATGATAACGTGACGGAGCCGCGCTATCATTCACACCTTAAAAGGTGACTCAAAAAGGTGAATTAGAGAGGCATCAACAACTCACCAACTGTATTCACTGGTGGGCAGGTTGGGGCGATGTTCTAGCAGGAAGCCGGCTTCGGCAGCGCGATCGCCCTCCCCATAATCCTCCACAATCTGCTCCAAGTATTGGGGTTGACCACTCATGACGTAGCGAGAAAACAGTAAATCGTCAATGTATGGGCTGCTGGAAAACTCACTTTGCAGTGTGGCAATTGTATTATCCAAATAGCTCAGGTAATCCTGCTCGATTTGTTCGTAATTTTCCTGCCGCTGCTCATAGTCTGCTTCTGGATCAGAGACTGGAGTGAAGTTTAGGGCAGGGCGATCGCCACTCATTCCTGCTACGGGATGAATTCGCAGTGTTTCACCAAAGGGGTGATTTTCCCACTGCCACAGGAGCGTTGAGGCAGCCATGTAGAGCGTTTTTTCACGCAGCTCGGCTGGGGTTGAGGGGTCGTCCAATAAATTTTGGTAGAGCGAGAGGGCGATCGCATTTTGGCTTGCTTGCTGATAGCTATTTTGCACTGCGTCTGCCTGCCGCAAGTTGAGATTGCAAACCCAAAACTTTTCACAGTACTCATTTCCCCAGCTTCCCGTTGGCAAATAACCCGTGCGCCACTGATCCCATACTGCTAGGTAGCCATTCTTCCAACCGCCTGCCCCTGCCCAGTTTGAAGCAAGCTGATAGCGAGATTCGGGGGTGTTTTCTGCCTGCAATTGCTGCAGCTGTTGCCAGCGCTGACGCTGTTCGGTCAACATGTTCTGCATTTCAATCTGAATCTCAGCCTGGCGGTTGTAGCTGCTAAACCAGGAGTCGTTGCGATAGTAGCTTCTCAAAATGGAAGCAGGCATTTCTGTTAGATTCAGCCCTTCGGAGAGTTCTAGCGCTTCGGTATAGTTGTGTTCTCGCGCCTGCCGGGCTGCCAGGGCATAGCGGAATAGGGGGGCGATCGCTTTATCCTGATACTGTTCGTAGAGCGTTTCAACTTGCTGAGTCGTCAGCCCAATGTCTAACAGTGTTCGCACATGGGGAAATGCTAGATAGGAAGCATCTCCGTCACCAGGCGTTTCGGTCATCATTTGCACCCAGTAGCGCATTGCAGCGACAGGGTCGTTCTGGTCTTCTAAGGCGCGTGCCAGGAAGTAGGTTGCATCATCAGCACCGGGATGGTCAGGATAGCGGCTAAGCCAGTCTTGCCAGTCCTGCATTCGCTCTTGGGATGTTTTGTTGGCGATGCGATCGCGAATTTCCTGACTGCGGGGCGCACTGCCAAAGTAGGAATATCCCGTGAGGTCACCATATTCTCGACTGGCACGAATAAATTTGGAGTCGGGATATTGTTCGGCAATGCCAACCAGCAAGAAGTAAGCGTGAGAACTTTTTGCCAGATCGCCGTCATAAAATGGGTCGTACTGCACGATATAAGTGAGCGGCTGAAGCTGACTCAGATCGCCATTGATGATTTCCTGTAATGCCGCTTTGCCTTCGGGGTCGCCGTGCCGGTTGAGTTCTGCGATCGCCCACATGCGGTTCTCCAATTCCAGATTAGCCGCCAAGTTTTTCAGCAGTGCTGTGCCTACAGGCGAAAGCTCACCCGCTTTGACCGGACCCAAACGCTCTACCAAAATGTATTCCTGCGTATTAGGGGGAAGGCTGCGGTAATAGGCGATCGCCTCCTGCACTTGTGCTTCAGTGGGCTGGGGCAATTCTGCCAACTGGTCCCACTGGGGAATCTCAGGTGCAGGCTCCTCCTCAGGTGGATTTGCCTCTGGGTGAACAGCTTCATAGCCCAACATGGCTTCCAGAAATGCCAGATTAAATTGACCGTAATTATTGCCAGCGTTGGTAGGCTCTAGGTTGGCTCTAGCAAGTTCAATCAGGCGATCGCGCGTCTGGGGATCATCCAAACCAAAATCTCGCTTCCACTGATCATAATCGTAGGAGGGGGTATAGCTAGCTTGATTAAGCAAAGTAGCCGGATCTTGAGTCAGCAAGTAGAAGTTTGTGCCAGACTGCCCCTGCTCTATTTGACGCTCTAGCCATAGTGTGGAATAAGGTGCACCCAAGCTGCGAATGCCAGCCATCCCGTAAGCTTGACGAGTCGGGTCAGCCGACTGCACGTAATAGCTCAACAGCGGAAATGTTTTTGTGCCAAACCGTTTCCAAATGGGGTCTTGAACCTGTCCGTCGCCCCACTTGATGATCATGACGTCTTGCTGCACTGCCTGAGCGATCGCTCTCCAGGTTGGGTCAAAGCGCAGGCGATCGCGGATTTCTTCATCAATTTCCAGGTCAACCAATTCTTCAGGGCTGAGCTGTTCCGCCTGCTCAGATGCTTCCTGGGGCGACGGCAGGGTGCGAGGCAGTTCTCCTTGCAGCGGCAAGTCGGCAGACAGCAATAGCAACGTCGTCAGCGCCATGAAAACCTGACCCTTGCTTCCTATCTGCGAAACGCTGTACTTAAAATTTCCTTGAAAAAACCTGCTGAGTCGCTTTGCCATCCTCGTCACACCACGATCCCATCTGAAAGTTGAAGCGTTGTTAGATGCCGTCTAAGCTGTCTAAGCTGAGCAGCCTCTAGGTTGGATTGAGGCACAAAACTCAACAGCCAAGCTGGCGACAATCCCATTTATCAAAGCCACTCATCAAACAGCTACTTCTGTAAATACGCACAATTCTCAGCAAATCCCGAAAAAAATATCAGCCCCACCTGATTACCCATCGGGATTTCAAGTAGAGCTGGAGACGCAGTTAGGAGGTATCTTGACATTTAAGGTATCCTTAGAAACTGCTTTGCCTTCTACTCTTAACAAGTTCTTAAGCTTACTTTTGCTCAATAGACTTCTTGCATGGATCATTATTTGAAGCATGAATATTTGAAGCATGAATGGTCGCATCACCCTTCACCTAGGAATTCACGCAGGAATCTAATCACTAAAGATATTGTGAAAGCTTTGAGGCTGGCGAATTAGATCGCGGATAACTTGAACTTGACCTTCAGTGGGTCTGGCATTGGGGTGAGCTTGTTTGACGCAGTTGATCGCTTCCCAGAGTTCCATGTCGTGGTGTAAGCAGAGATAAGCAATGCAGGCAGTGGGCGATCGCTCCATCCCTGCCAGGCAGTGAACATAAATTGGCTGCTGACTCTGAATGTGGGTGTGAATCAGTTCTACGACCTGCTCAAGCTGATTGGGTTGAAGCCCCAAAATGTAGTGACTGTCCGGCAAAATGAACCGCAAACAGCGAAACTTTTGCACAACATCTTCAGGTAAGGTGCCTTCAGATTGGGCGCACAGGGAAAGCACCACCTTAATTTTTTCTCGCGCCAAAATCGCGCCGTCTCCCATCTGGGGCAGACCGCCGACCGCCAGTTTCCCAGGAATGATCCAGCTTAAGTGGTGACGATGAGAATCGTGCTGCAAATCCCCGGTGTCGTGAGGCGTAGTAGAGTCGGTCGGTGGTAGGTTGGCTTCCCCAGCGTTGGTTTGCCCAAATAATTTTCTAAACTGTCGCAAGGACTTGCACTCCCTTACGAAAATAGGTAGTCAGGACATGAATGATGAATAAGCTAAAGCGAAGAGAGCGATCGCCACTTTTACTCATCCCAAGGTCAAAGACTTGAATCCGGATAAAAACAGAAATTGAGTCGTTCTTGTTATTCCTTTTAGTCCTATTCCTTTTAGTTCTTTTGGACACCTCTTCCCCGTGGTTTTCGGGCTTTTCCCACCTACGGGAGATGATAAATCCCCTAGTGATCAGAGATTCTGTGGGAACTGGCTAAATTCATTTGCCATCACAGCAGCGCGATTGGGGGCAGCATGTGATTCTTTTGCTTGGAAAAATGTCTGAGCAAAAGTGATTCACAGGGGGCATCTCAACGGTTGTACTGTTAGTTCCCTTGAGGCGATTCGGTGCTGCTGTCGAGTTCGGAAATATAGCGTTTTGCGTTCACGCGAGTTCTTGATGTGCGTGAGTTCCACCTATCGAAGAGGCTAAGGTTGTGATTAGAGCTACAGTGAGTGCGATAAATATATGGAGTGGTCAGTTTTGGCTGGCGCAAGTTCCAGAGGTAGAAAATCCTGAACAGGCATCAGCCTTGTTTGAAGGGGCAGACTGGGGTACTCAATTCTTGATTGCTTTAATCTCAGGTCTTGTCCTGGCGTTTGCCATTCAGCTTGTGTTGACTAACTTGTCAGTCGCAGTTGGAATCTCCTACCTGGGCAAGTATACCGATCCCGATGCTAGTCATAGCAATCGTAGCAGTAGCAGCAGTGATGATGATTCGAGCGGCGGTATCGGTTCGACGATTCGCAAAATCAGCCTGGGTGTAGGAGTATGGACGCTGATTACAGTTACTATTGCTCTGCTGATATCCTGCTTCCTGGCTGTAAAGCTGAGTTTGCTAGTGAGTCCGGTATTAGGAGCAATTACTGGATTGGTGATTTGGGGAACTTACTTCTCATTGCTCGTTGGGATTAGCTCTACCACTGCTGGCTCTTTGGTTGGGACAGTTGTGAATGCTGCGACCTCTGGTTTCCAAGCAATTTTAGGAACTGCGGCAGCGGCAATCGGTGGCTCTGCGGTCAACCGTCAGGTCGTGTCAACGGCTGAAGCGGCTGCTTCGGCGGTGCGACGAGAGTTCGGTGCGGCGGTCGATCCGGTTAGCATTCGCGAAACGGTTGAGGATTATTTGGATACGTTGCGTCCGACTGAGCTGAATATGTCGGAGATCCGCAGTGAGTTTGAGCGGATGTTGAATGATCCGGAACTGCGGGCTGTGGCAGGTAGCGATCGCCTTCAAAATGTCGATCGTCAAACCTTTGTTGACCTGGTCAGCAGCCGTACTGACTTGTCTAAACGGGAAGTTAATCGGATTGCCGATCAGCTAGAGCGCACCTGGAAGCAAACTCTAGGACAGCGGGCACAAGGCGATCGCATGGCAGAGTTACTTGACTACCTGCGCTCAACCCAACAAGGGCAGCTCAACACAGAAGAATTTAACCGCAAAATTGACCAGCTAATCGACGAAATTCGTCAGTCTAGAGATACATACTCTCAGCAAGGCGCTGGTGGTTATCAGAGCGGACCGGGTGGACAAAGCGGGCAGAGTGGACAGAGCGGAATTGCTGCCTCTGTGCAGTCTCTACAAACTAGCCTGATGCCTCTGATGGGCATGATTATGGGACGGGCGGACATCTCCGATCTCAACCTTGAAAAAGTGATGGATCGGTTGAAGTCTGTTCAAGGTACGGCTCAAAGCGTTTTTGGTGAACAGGCAAGCAAGCTGGGCAGTCAGTTTGGGGTTGAAACCTCAGTTACGCCTTACAACACCATTCGTGCAGACATCGAAAACTATCTGCTCAACACCTACGCTTGGCAGATGAGTTCTGAGGCGATTGCCCGTGACTTCCGCAACGTCCTCTATGATCCCGCCGCTGACCCCGCCGCCGTGCGCCGTCAGCTAGAGCAAATCAATCGCTCTGATTTCATAGATATTCTTGCCTCACGCGGACTGCTGACTCAGGCGCAACTTCAGCGAATCGCCGATCAGCTGGAAATGGTTCGTCGAGAAGTTTTGGTGACTGCACGAGGCGCAGAAGAGCGGGAAGCAGCCCTGTCTTTGCGTCAGCGGATTGAAACCTACTTGTCTTTCACACCTAAAACGCAACTGCTCAGCCCCAATGACAACCAGCGGGCGTTTAGAGCATTGCTCGAAGATTCCGAGGCAGACTATGAAACCCTGAGCGGTCGTCTTGCTCCTTATACCCGTTCTGAGCTGGGACTTCTGCTCGAATCTCGGCAAGACATTCTGCCAGAGGAAAGAGGTCCAATTCTAGACCAGCTAGAGAAGACCCGCGATCAGGTTCTCTCTGAAAGTTTGTCGCTCAATGAGCAAGCAAGACAAAGAACCGAGCAAACCTGGCAAAACCTCCAGGGCTACCTGCAAAACACGGGCAGAGATGAGCTGAATCCTAATGCCATTCGGAATGAGCTGCAGGTCCTGCTGAACGATCCACAAGCAGGCATGGAATTGCTCCGAGCAAGAGCCTCTCACTTTGACCGGAATACGCTGGTACAGCTGTTGGCTCAGCGGAAGGACATGAACGAAGACCAGGCAAGTGAAATCCTTAACCAGGTGGAATCGACCTGGTTTAAGGTAACTCATTCGCCTCAACTTCTCACTGGGCAGGCAAAACAACAGTATGACCAGGCTACCAGCACGATCGCTGATTACCTGCGTTCGACAGGCAGAGACGAGCTAAACCCTGAAGGGATTCAGCGAGATCTGCAAAAGCTGCTCAACGACCCCAAAGCCGGAGCGACTGCCTTGCGCGATCGCCTCTCTCGTATGGATCGAGAAACTCTGGTGCAGCTTCTCAACCAGCGTCAAGACCTGAGCGAAGAGCAAATCAACCAGACCATCGACCAACTTCAAGAATCGATTCGGACGGTACTGCGCGCTCCTCGTCGTCTGGCTCTACGGGCACAGCAACAGGTACTCGACTTCGAGTCTACGGTTGAGGAATATCTGCGGAACACCGACAAGGAAGAACTGAATCCTGAAGGCATCAAGCGTGACCTGCAGCTTTTAGTCCAAGATCCGCGATTTGGTCTGAGAAATTTGGGCGATCGCCTCTCCCGCTTTGACCGCAACACCCTGGTTGCCCTCCTGTCTCAGCGCAAAGACATGACCCCCGAAGAAGCTGAGCGAGTAGTGGGACAGATTGAATCTGTGCGTGACCAGATCGTCACCCAGTTCCGCAATGTTCAGTATCGAATTCAGGCTGTGATTGACGGCATCTTTGCCCGGATTCGCAACTACCTCAACGCGCTAGAGCGCCCTGAGCTCAACTACGATGGCATCAAGCGTGACTTACGTACCCTGTTCAACGATCCTCAAGCCGGATTTGATGCTCTAAGGGGTCGCCTAGGTCAAGTTGACCGAGGTACCCTGGTTGCCTTGCTTAGCTCCCGTGAGGACATTTCTGAGTCCGATGCTAACCGCATCATCGACCAGGTTGAAGGGGCACGGTTCAGCGTTCTGCAAAGAGCCGAACGGCTTCAGCAAGATGCTCAGCGTCGTCTAGAAGCTGCTAAGCGACAGGCTCAAATTCAGGCAGACGAAACCCGCAAAGCAGCCGCAAATGCTGCCTGGTGGTTGTTTGCAACTGCTCTAGTTTCTGCTGCAGCCTCCGCTGGCGCTGGATGGCTAGCTGTCCTCTAAACTTTTCCTTGACAGTCCCTTGACTTAGTTCAAGCTCCCCAAAAGCCTCCTATGCAGGAGGCTTTTCTTCTTTCTGAGGAACTGGTTATTATTTGGCTTGCCTACAAGGATGAAGACCGTTCGCCCTTACCAGAATTTCTTGCTTTGATTATTTTTGAATATGACGGACTACGTATAGCAAAGCATATGAATCAGGACTCTACTGGGAAAAAGGCTACCTTGCAGATTGTGCCACGATCGCCTCTCTTGCAAAGTCAAAACATCGTCTCAGACATTCTTCGAGTAGAACACCACTATCAGCCTGCTAATCGAGAGTCTGAATGTTGTCTGCCAACTTATCTCCTGAGTATTCATTTGGGGCAACCCATTCAGCTCGAACGAACAGTTGATGGACAGCGGAGCAGCGATCGCCTAACCCAAGGCGACATCATGATTACGCCTCCTCACTTACATCGCAAACTATTTTGGGATACGGACGCAGACTTCCTGCTACTGCGCCTTGAGCCAAAGCTGTTTGCCTCTGCTGCGTATGAATCAGTGAAAGCCTACCGCGAGATTGTGCCGCAGCTTAAGGTTTGCGATCCTCTCATTCAGCAAGTCGGGTTGGCACTCAAAGCAGAGTTAGAATTCGATGGGTTGAGCGATCGCCTCTACGCAGAGACAATGGCAAATGCATTAGCCGTTCACCTATTACGTCACTACTCCAACCACAAACAACAAATAAAGCCATATTCCGGCCGATTGCCGAATCATAAGTTGCAGCAGGCAATTGACTACATCCAAACTCATCTTGCAGAAGATATATCTTTGGAGGCGATCGCCGCAGAACTCGATATGAGTCAATATCACTTCGCTCGACTGTTCAAGCAATCTACAGGCTATTCTCCCTACCAATACGTCATTGAACAGCGAATTAACCTTGCTCAGAAGTTAATGACGCAAGAGCATCGAAGTATTGCCAACATTGCTTTGAGGGTTGGTTTCGCCAGCCAGAGCCAATTTGGTAGACACTTTAAGCGTCTCCTTGGAGTTACACCCAAGCAATTCCTCAAAAAGTAGCAAGAACCTTCTAAAGTAGCAAGAAAACGATATACATCAGTGAGTAGGCTCCGTACTATCGATTGGCAATTTGCAGTGTTTCAACTTCATCTGCTAGTCCATTCGTTCAGAGGAGTTACTCTAATGCTTACTGTCTTCAAAGACAACTCGGTTTTAGCAGAGCTAGATATCTTTGTTACCCAACCCGACCAACAATGGCTATTAATTGATAATTTGATTGCCTACACTCACGACATTCTCAAACAGCAGGCTGGGTATATTGCGAATGCTATTCATCGCAGTCTGGATGGGCTGCGTGTCGTTAATTATGTGCAGTGGCAAGATCAAGCCAGTTATGAAACTTATATCAACAACCAAGATATTGCTTTAGCGACTAAGATTACTGGCTTTTTTGCTCCAGATACTCATCTCTACGACATTTTCATGAGTGAGCCAGCCGACAGCCAAATGCAAATCACAGCAAATATGCCGGAACTCGTTAACTTCGGTATGTTCAGATTAAAAGATCCGGCTAATCAACCCCGTTTCTTAGAAGCAACTGCAGAAGCAATCCAGCAAATTTCAGGACAGGCAGGCTTACTTAGCACACACTTTCATCGATCGCTTGATGGTGCCCGCGCAATCAACTACGGATTATGGAGTTCCCAGGAACTGTATGCCAGGATGAATGCAAATCCGCCAATGGCTGAACCGCTCCTGGTGATGCGCTCACTTGCCAATAATGAGTTTCAGATGTCGCTTCATCAGGTTGTTTTTACCGAATCAGCCCATTCACAACAGTAATGCTCAATTCACCTATTGAACTGTTGAGGAAGTAAAACTATGGTGCAAATTGACCGGACGAATAGCGCGAGTGCTGGGCTAGATCTATACACTGTTGCAGAACGTCATCAATCAGCTTTGATTGATGCAATTGTTCAGGAGCAAATCAAATCTTGGCTCGACCATCCTTACTTCGTGTCAACCAGCGTGCATCGGAGTTTGGACGGTGTGCGAGTCTTTACCTATAGCCAGTGGAGACCCAAATTTGACCATCGCAGTTTACCTCGCCCCAGCGTATTTAGTGAGTTTTTTCCACCTGATTCACTCCTCTTAGAAGTAACCGCCAGTCGATCGCTATCAGCAGAAGTTGAAATTGTGGTGGGCGATCGCATCACTCACCTTGCCGAATTTCGCATGACCTCCACTCATCAACCTGAGATGATTAAGCGCACCTCCGCTGAGCTAGAACGCGCAATGCGCAACTCACCCGGATTACTTTCAGCAACCTTTCATCGCAGCCTGGATGGAACCCGCATGTTTAACTATGGACAATGGGAGAGCAAAGAAGCGTTTGAAGCTATTCTCAAGCAACCTGGCTTTAACCCAGAGCAACCCTACTGGAAAGGCTTAGCCCGCAATGAATTTCACCTGTACAATGTCGTACACGCCCAAAGTGCAGCAACCTGATGTTGCTCAGTTTATAGAATCCAAAAGTAAGAAAATGCGGCTAGGATGGCTGATTGATCGGCAGAACCAACAGGTTTGGCATACCGTACCGCTCAATCTGTGAGCCAACTCCTAGCCGCAGCTACTCTTAGGGGAGACAACGTAAGGTCTGAGTTTAATTTGGTGCTACGGTCTTTGCTTTAGACCGCGTGCTATTCTTGTTGGACTTAGGGTTTGATGTGGCGGCTTGAGTTTTAGAAGCAAGATTGCCTTCTGAGATGTTGACATCAAAGGCGATCGCAAACTTTGAGTTAGGACGCATCTGAGACATTGCTTTCAAATATCCTTCGGCATCGTTGCGGTGACGAAAGCGGGCGATCGCCTCCTGCTGGCAGTCGGGTAAAAGCTGGTGAATAACCCAGGGACTGAGATGTTCTTGGTAGTTCATAAGTTTAAGGTGGTGCGAAGGCTAACAGGGCGAAAAAATCAGGCGTAGTGATAGGACGAAGTTAGCTACATTGGACTACAGGTGAGTAGCAGCCAAGTGAATAGCGATTAATTAAACTTTAAGCCTGACTAGTGGGAGTAGAGCTACCCAAACACTATCTGTAGGAAAAGATAACAGCTTATCCACTATCAGCAGCGCTCAATCGAATTAAACTTACAAAACTTTACATTCTCTACTAGTACAAATGCACAATTCGTGCTAGAAGGCTGAGATTACCTGACTTTGAAAGACTTGCTCCAAAAACTTTCTTTCCTCTAGGCTGTGAGTTGGGCATCGAGCTAGCGTTAACCTTAGTTTGGATAAGTCGGGCGATCGCATGGAAATAGCGACCATAGAACTTAAGTTTCTTTTGCAGTTACTCAGTTTTTCGGGCTATCGGGCATCGCTGTCGAAGATTCAGCCGAGCGCCAAAACTTCGTCCTCCGAGCGAAATAAGACCTGTAGTCAACTGTGCGATCGCGGCTTAATTGACTGCTCTCAAAAAATTGTGAGTTTCAAAATTGCTCCCGCAGGCAAAGCGCTACTCAAGCTCAAAACAGAATTTCCAGTCAGTGAGCAGGAGCTAAAAGTCCTTAAAGCGTGTGAAGACCAGAGGATTACTCCTGAACAGCTAAAAATCAGACCCGCTGCCGAAAAACAAGCCATTCTCAAGAAATTAACCGATCGAGGGCTGATTCAAGCAGAAACCAAAATTGACGAAATCTGGCTAAGCGATCGGGGAAAAGCCTACCTACGTTCGGAATATAGTCCCAAGGGTAGCGGTAACATCAGTCTCGGTTTGCTGGACTGCTACCTGCGTTTTTTGCGTCAGCCCGAATCTTCAAATGGGTCGTTCCCTCAGGCAGATTCAATCCCAGCTAAGTTTAGCGATGCTGAAATTCTGCAAATCATTCAAACCCTAGATCGTGAGCTAGGCAGCCAAAACTATTTGCCTTTGTTTCACCTGCGCCAAAAATTACAGCCTCCCTTCTCTAGAGACGAGCTAGACCAAGCACTATACCGATTGCAGCGGCAAGACCAGATCGAACTGAGTTCACTACAAGATGCAACCCGCTACACCGCTGAACAGGTCGAGGCAGGTATTCCTCAAGATATTGGCGGATCGCTGTTTTTCGTTACCGTTGTATAGGGGACTGGGAACTCAAAACTTAAAATCATGACTGCCATTGATCAGATCATTCGCCAAGCGATCAACCCCTTTGATCCCGCTACTTTTAAGCCGGGAAACTTTTGGCATGAGGAGCAAGATCCGGCGCTAGACGTGGAGTCGATTCATCAGGAAGTGATCCGTGAAGTGGAGGCGGTTTTAGAACAGGTGGCGCGAGATCATCGCACCCGCACAGTCATGATGTTTGGTGACTCTGGTGCTGGAAAAACTCATGTATTGGGGCGGTTAAAGCGGATTCTCAACCCCAAAGCTTTCTTTGTCTACATTGATCCCTTCCCTGAAAGTGAGGCGATCTGGCGGCATGTGTTGCGCTACACGGTGGATAGCTTGGTGCAAAAGCCAGAAGGTGAGGCAGAATCGCAGCTTTTGCTTTGGCTCAAGAGTTTGTCTGCATTTAAGCAGGGTGGCATGGTCAGTTGGGTGTTGAGCGATCGCCAACGCTTCGTCCGCAGCCTCAAAGCCAGCTATCCCAGCGGCATCTACAATGCTAATGAGTTTTTTGGCGTGCTGTATGACCTGATTGATCCCGATCGCTATCCGCTAGCCTGTGAGTGGCTGCGAGGCGACAACCTGGATGACGAAAGCCTGAAATTGCTCAACGTCAAACACTCAATCGAGACAGAAGACGCAGCCCAAAAGGTGTTAGCAAACTTTGGCAGAATTGCCGCCGAAACGCAGCCAATTGTCCTTTGCTTTGACCAGCTTGATAATATTGCCCGCACTTCAGCTGGGGCGATCGACCTACAAGCGTTGTTTAACGTCAATTCCAGCATTCACAACCAACTGCTGAAAAACTTCCTGGTAATCATCAGCATCATTACTAGCACCTGGCGACAAAACGCCGATCGCGTCCAGCTGGCTGATCAGGTGCGGATCGATACTTCCGTGCCGCTAAAGCCGATTTCACTCGACCAGGCAGAGGCAGTCTGGGTCAGCCGACTGCGGCCCTTGCATCGGCAGGCTGATCCCCGACCTGATTCACCTATCTTTCCGCTTACCCGTCAGGTCTTGGAGCAGAAGTATCCAGGCGGCAAAACTTATCCGCGTAATGCGCTGGAACTGGGACGACGAATCATTCAAAGCTACAAAGTTGGCCCCAGCAAGGCAGAACAACCGGAAGATGCGATCGCCGCTTTCAAACTGGTGTGGCTCAAAGAATTCAACCGAGTACAGGAACGCATCACTCGTATCCGCCAGCTTTCCGCCCCTGAACTCACCCAAATGCTGAAGGAAACCTTCGCCGCGCTGCAAGTAGGTGAAATTCGTCCGCGTTTCCTGCCCAGCTCCACCTACGCCAGCCATTCCTTTAGCTATCAGCCCAACAATCAGGGACGAGTTGGCATCGGTTGGAACGAAGACCCCAGCCTCACCACTCTCTTCCACATCATGAATGCCTGCCGCTGCGCCGTTGAGCTAAACCTGTGCGAAAAGCTATTCTTGATTCGAGCAGAAGGCATTGGTAAACCTGGCAATCGGGGCTATGAGTTACATGATCAAATCTTTGCAGAAAACACTCCTCACCAACATCTCAAGCCTAGCCTGCACTCGGTTCACTACCTAGCGACTTATCACAGCCTGGTGAATGCCGCTTACGCTGGAGAAATCGTTGTTGCCGGAAAGACACTGGACATTCAGGCGCTAGAGTTCTTTATTCGAGACTCTCACATTTTGCAGAACTGCACACTGCTCAAGGATTTGGGGGTTCTTTCGAGTAAGGAGACGGTTGAGGTGGAAGGAGAGGGGGGGATCGCCTCTCAACCCGACGACTCCGAACCCGAGTTTCAACCCGACAACGAACCTATTCAAGACTTTTTACTAGACCTGCTCAAAACTCACCAACTGCTGGGACGGCAAGTGATGGTGCAAACTACGGTAGGTCAGTTCACTGAAATTAGTGAAGACCAGGTAAACGAGCTAATTCAGCAACTCTCGGAAGACAATCAGCTGCAGGTTCTTGGCGATAACCCCAATCCAGAAGAACAATTAGTTTATCTTCCCGAACAATCCGCTTGAGCATTAACTCGGTGGTTGTGCAAACTCCATCACTCGAATAGCCAACCAAAAACAGATCCCACACTTAAAACTAGCTCACTCGCAAAGGCAGGAACCGGGAGGGATTGCTCTGGCTCGTCAAATGCTTCTGGTTGCTGTTTTGGAAGATATCCCTCTTTCATCACTCTAGGCGGAGGAAAATCGATGAGGCACAGGATGAGGAAGCCATCCTGAGAACTGGTTAATGCACTGGATTAATCTCACAAAGCCAGAGTGTAAACCAG
>NZ_JACJPC010000121.1:0-2014 GCF_014695875.1 Leptolyngbya sp. FACHB-541
AAGGGGACAGTGTGTCTCAAGCCAAGTTTATTGAAGCAATCTTTGAAATTGCTGCTTAAGGGAATGAAAACGATACCGATCGTTTGTCCCTAATCAGTTTTTGCGACACAACCCTCGTCATTAGGTATTTTGTAGTCAGGAATAAACCCTGCAAGGAAATTACCTAGCCCTTCAATATCGTTACGCCAATCACGGTGCAATTCACCCACAACGCTAAACCAATTGACCAATGGAGGAATTGCTGACCTGGACAGGTTTGCCGTCCGCTGGAGGGGTTGTTGCAAGGAGCTGAAGTTCCCATGCAAGGGCAACCGCACTAGCACCGCCATGCTCAAGAAGAATCTCTGATACACCCGCAGATGTTTCTGTGCGTGCCCAGTCACGTTGCCATTCAGCAAGTACAGCCATCCAATTGATTGGAACTGCACCAGCCTGAACCATCCGGCGAACCGCCATGTCATGAGCTTCCGCAGTAACACCGCCCGAAGCATCGGTAACGATGAATACGTCATAGCCCTCACCCAGCGCCTGAATTGCTGGCATTGCGAGACAGACCTCGGTCCAAAGCGCAGCAAGTATCAGTTGCTTGCGGCCACTTTTCTTCACTACATCTGTCACGTTTGGATCTTCCCAAGTATTGATGGAAGTGCGGTTGATCGGTTTTTGATCAGGAAAAACATCTTGTAGTGCCTTAATGATATGACCCCCTCTTTCTTCCATGACATTGGTCAGGATTGTGGGTACGTTGAACACCTTTGCCGATTTGGCAAGACCAATAACATTGTTAATGATCATCGTAGGTTCATGGCTGTTCAAGTTGGTGAACTGATAGGGCTGGTGGTCAATCAGTACCAGGATGCTATCTTCTGGACGAAGCAGTCCTTCTAGACCAATTTTCTGATTTTTAGACATTGAACTCTCCTATTTGAGCGATTGGTGAATCAGAAATTGCAGAATGAAATCAAAAGCTAAACATCTCTGCTTGTGCTTTTAAGTGAAACGTCTGTTTACCCTCAAGAGTTGATTACGTAAGCGATCGCGCCATGAACTGACTCTGCAAGACAACTCCAAATTTCGCCACTTAAGATCGCGAGTTAAGCATAGAGTTAAGGCGTTCGCGTCGCGTGCCCAAAGAGCATTCGCTTCACTGTGAAATTGCGCCTAATGCCTTCAACGTCGCTGCTTGAGTGTGCGTTAATTCAGTTGCACCTTGAATATTCATGCCTTCAAGCATGGAACCGTGCAATTTACTTGCTCGATCCATTTGCATGACTGTTTGCATGAGTTCAATATAGGTGGTCGCCTTCAAGCTGTCGCCTATAGCAAGTTAAATTTTTGACAGTACAAATTGATAGATTAACCATGCCATCGTGGAGTAGAAGGCTGGCTCTAACTTAAGTTAGAATCCGAAGTTGATCGAAAGTACACTCATACAACCGATCGACCATCAATGTCTGAATGCAAAATCCGGTAGCACTGAGTTGAGCAATTACAAGTCAGGATATAAAGATCTATACAAGGACAGCAATTCTCAGTATGGAAGTTCAGGGGGCAAAAAGTCGCTCAAGGCGACCTTTTTGCCCCCTGACTTATACAAGTGAGTGCCCACAGGGCACGAAGTTTTCCAAAATGAGAATTGCTGATACAAGGAGCTTTATATTCTGGAGTTTGGCAAGCGATATACTTTGGGAAACGGATGACAGTCCTTTATCGGGGAAGTATTCAGTGATTACCCTGCCTGGAATTACTATCCACAGCAAAATCTATGAGAGCTTAGCTTCTTTGGTGTATCGGGGTATCAGAGAGCAAGATAATTGTGCAGTGATTGCCAAAGTTCTCAAGCAGGATTATCCCTCTCCTCAGGAATTAACTCGCTATCGGCAGGAGTATGAAATTACTCGTTTTCTCAACATTGAAGGCGTAGTCAAGGCATACAGCCAGCAAGACTACCAGCGCACGCTGGTTATTCTTTTGGAAGACTTTGGTGGAGAGTCTTTAGAATGCTGGATGCGGC
>NZ_JACJPC010000122.1:0-60157 GCF_014695875.1 Leptolyngbya sp. FACHB-541
GCAGAAGACCCTGAGTTTGAGACGTTCTACACCAAGAACATTCTGCTCAACGAGGGCATCCGCGCTTGGATGGCTCCTCAAGACCAGCCTCATGAACACTTCACTTTCCCTGAAGAGGTTCTGCCTCGCGGTAACGCGCTGTAGGTTTGTTTACTTGACCAAAACTTAGACAGTCTCTTCTCTTAAGAGTTCGGTCTTTCATCAACTAAAAAGCTCCTGTCTCCGGGCAGGAGCTTTTTTTTAAGAATTTCAGTTTTCAATCACCACACATTCGGGTGGATGTGTTACATTAGCATTCAGGTGGATAACACCCAGAGTGAAATG
Source organism: Leptolyngbya sp. FACHB-541 (assembly GCF_014695875.1). Lineage (NCBI taxonomy): Bacteria > Bacillati > Cyanobacteriota > Cyanophyceae > Leptolyngbyales > Leptolyngbyaceae > Leptolyngbya > Leptolyngbya sp. FACHB-541. The sequence goes on from NZ_JACJPC010000122.1 coordinate 325, forward strand.
CTCTGCCTCTTGAAAATAAACCGTTTAGGGACAAGGAGGTGATGCCCATGCAAGATAGTAGTAAAACCATGGGTCATCAGGTTGGACATAGCTGGCTGTGCGCCGGGGCTGCTCTCTAGTAGTTAATCTTAGTTTCCCTTGGAGCTAAGTCCTCTAGGAGATGCTGGGTTGGCATAGAGTTCCTCCCGGCAGTCTAGTTTCAATCTGAAGACCCGCTACACCGCTCTCACCATAAGGCTTACTAACTTTTAGTTATTTGCCTCCCGGTGAGAGCGGATAGTTTTTTAAAGGGCAAAATTTTATTGAAGCTGATTTATTTAAAAACTCAGCAGAAATTAGAAATGGAGCTAGGAACTATGGCTCAATTGCTTAACGAAACTGAAATTCAGGAGCGCTTGGCTCAATTGTCGGGCTGGACACTAGAGGGTAAAGAAATTCAGCGAGTTCGTAAATTCAAGGATTTTGTAGAAGCGATCGCCTTTGTTAATCGGCTTGTTGACCCCGCTGAGACTGCAGGGCACCACCCCGATTTAGTCATTTCTTACAACAAAGTGACCGTTTCCCTGACCAACCATGATGCAGGAGGGTTAACAGAGAAGGATTTTGCAATGGCGAAGACGATTGATCGTATTGAGTAGAGCCGCTGTTGAATAGATTTAGCTCTCTGTAGAAACCCTGTTGCTGAAGCTTCAATGGGAGCGAGCATGACAACTGCTCCTGGTAAATTTGGCGAAAAGCTGCTTACACTGGGATACTTCTACTTAGAAGATTGCGGCACTCCTTGCAGCCCTCAAATTTACCAATCCGAGTGTTCTCGGTGTGAATCCAATCAGCTACTGACCGAAAGCTTATCCCTCACACCAAACCAAATTGTGCCCGCTGCATTGTCAAATCTTGCTCTAGAGCAAGAACTTCTAAAGTCTTTGCAATATGTGCTGGAAAATGTAGAATTTTGCAAAACATAATGCTATCTTTTTGAGTGGGCTGTAATAGATTACAAAGTCCCTCTTGAACATAGGTGTGAGGATCATGATTAGCAAAATTTTGTGGAAATCATTGCTGGTTACACCAGCTCTGCTAGGTACTGCTTTAGCTGTTTCGACTCCAGCGATCTCAGCTGAGACTGCAGCTCCCGAATCTGAAGCTCTAAGCGCAGAGGTTCTTGCTGTTGAGTCAGAAGCTTCTGTTGTTGAAGTAGCTGAGCTTGAGCCAGTTGTTGAACCAATTGCTGAAGTTGAAGCTCCGGTTGAGCTATCTCAAGTTCCAGTTGAGCAACCTGCGCCTGCTGCTGCGCCTGCTAACACAACGACCTCTGTTGATTCCCTTGAGCAAATCATGGAATATAGCAACGAGGGCAACGTCAACAGCATCAACCAGGTTACGTCTATTTCTCAACTTTCAGACGTTCAACCCACCGACTGGGCATTCCAAGCTCTCCAGTCTCTAGTTGAGCGCTACGGTGTAATCGCGGGTTATCCCGATGGCACCTATCGCGGTAACCGTGCCATGACTCGTTACGAGTTTGCTGCCGGTCTAAACGCTGCTCTTGACCGCGTGAACGAATTAATTGCTGCTGGTTTGGCTGAAGCCGTAACCCGGGAAGACTTGGCTACTCTGCAACGCTTGCAGGAAGAGTTTGCAGCTGAACTAGCGACCCTGCGTGGACGAGTGGATGCACTCGAAGCCCGTACCGCTGAGTTGGAAGCAAACCAATTCTCCACAACCACTAAGCTTCGTGGTGAGACCATCTTCGCTGTTGCTGGTGTGATTGACGAAGATGAAGCGTTTGACGATCAAATCACCTTCGGTTACCGGGCTCGCCTCAACTTTGATACCAGCTTCACGGGTCAAGACCGCTTGAGAACTCGCTTCCAAGTTCGCAACATTCAGGACTTTGATTCTGATCCGGTTGGCTTCTCGTTCAGCGGTGACTCCGAAGGCGATTTCGAGCTGGATGACCTAGCTTACACCTTCCCCTTGGGCGAGCGCGTTGAGATTGCGATCGCAGCTAACGGTTACGATGTAGATGACTTCGTTGCTAGCACCATCAGCCCACTGGACAGCAGTGGTCAGGGTTCTATCTCTGACTTTGGCTTCCCTCGTCAGTATGCTTTCAACGCAGGTGGCGGTGCAGGCGCGGGTGCCATCATCCAGTTGACCGACAATTTGTCCCTGGATGGAGGCTACGTTGCTACTGATGCCGCTAACCCTGATGCTGGCGCTGGACTGTTCAACGGTCCTTACAGCGCAATCGGTCAGTTGACTTGGCTGTCTGATGCTTTTGATGCAGCTGTCACCTACGTTCACTCTTACAGCCCTGAATTTGGTGCTGATAATGCGGCTGCTAACACCTACGGTGGTCAGGTTAACTTCCGACTCATCCCTGGTATCGAAATTGGTGGTGGTATTGCCTACACCGACATTGCTGGTGTTCCTGGTGATGCTGAGTCTTGGAGCTATCAGGGAACTCTTGCCTTCCCTGACCTAGGTGGAGAAGGCAACCTGCTCGGAATTTTAGCTGGTGTACCTACTTATACTGCTGTTCCTGGCACCGACATCGAGACTAGCTTCTTGGTTGAGGGCTTCTATCGTTATCGTTTGACCGACAACATCTCTATCACTCCTGGCGTGATCTGGATTGAAGATCCCTTTGGAGATGATAGTGACAGCACTATCATCGGTGCACTTAGAACTACCTTCACCTTCTAAATTTTGGGATGATTTAGTTCTATAAAGGGGGCGAGAGGCAATGCTTCTCGCCCCCTTATTTAATTCTTAAGTCTTGTCTTCGTAGTCCCCTCAGGGAGCACGAATATTAAAGTCTCAACTTTGAAGAGAAACGGTATTACAGTCATAAATTGCGCGGACAATTGTTGTAAACCTGCAAAACCCCACTGGAGAACCGGGGTATACTGGAGATAGCTCTATGAGATAACCATCATGAGCTAACAGTAATGATCCCCTTCCTAAAGATTGCCTGTGGAACTTTCGTGTAAAAGTGAATACGCTATCCTTGCACTACTGGAACTCGCAGCGCACTATGATAGCGGAGAGCCGCTGCAAATTCGGCAGATCGCGGCTGAGCAAAACATTCCTGACCGTTATTTAGAACAACTCCTTGCAACAATGAGACGTTCTGGTCTAGTGCGTAGTCAGCGTGGTGCTAGAGGTGGCTATATCCTTGCTAGAGAGCCTTGGAAAATTAGCTTGCTGGACATAGTTGAGTCAATTGAAGGTTTAGATTCTCAGCCTCCTGAACCTAAAGAGGGCACAAAATCAGTAGAGGGTATGGTGATTTGGGAGGTTTGGAAAGAGGCTTGTCTAGCCGCTGAGGCAGTGCTCCAAAAGCATACCCTTCAAGACTTAGCTGAAAAGCGGGATTCCAGACAACAGCTCGACTTGATGTATTACATCTAAGTCGGGAAAATCCTAAAAGCCATTAAGCATTTGAAGCCAGTATTCAAAATTTATCAATATCTAAAGCCATGCGTATTGCTCACGATGTTACTCGTTTGATTGGTCGCACGCCACTTGTACAGCTAAACCGAATTCCGCAAGCCGAGGGCTGTAGAGCACAGATTGTTGTCAAGTTAGAGGGAATGAACCCTTCTGCCTCAGTCAAAGACCGAATTGGGGTCAACATGATTGAGGTAGCTGAGCGAGAAGGGTTGATTACCCCTGGGAAGACAGTTTTGGTAGAGCCAACTTCTGGTAATACCGGAATTGCTCTAGCAATGGCAGCAGCGGCAAAGGGTTATCGGTTAATTTTAACGATGCCTGAAACGATGAGTTCGGAGCGGCGAGCGATGCTGCGAGCTTATGGGGCAGAGCTAGAGCTAACTCCTGGTATTGAGGGAATGGGTGGGTGTATTCAGCGGGCTCAGCAAATTGTGGATAGGCTACCTGATGCCTATATGCTGCAACAGTTTCGTAATCCTGCTAATCCCCAAATTCACCGTGAAACGACTGCTATGGAGATTTGGGAAGATACAGACGGACTGGTTGATTTTTTAATTGCAGGGATTGGTACAGGCGGTACCCTCACGGGTGTGGCAGAAGCGCTGAAACCGCGCAGACCTAGTTTTAAGGCGATCGCCGTAGAGCCTGCTAGCAGCCCAGTTCTCTCGGGTGGCAAACCTGGCCCTCACAAGATCCAAGGCATTGGTGCAGGGTTTGTGCCTGAAGTTTTGAGAGTCGATTTAATCGATGAAGTAATTACGATACCGGATGAGGAGGCGATCGCCTATGGTCGTCGGCTTGCCCGTGAAGAGGGGTTACTTTCAGGAATTTCTAGCGGTGCGGCTCTGGCTGCTGCGATTCAGATAGCTCGTCGTCCTGAGAATGAGGGACGGCTGATTGTGATGGTGCAGCCCAGCTTTGGCGAACGATATCTCAGTACACCGCTCTTTCAAGACCCAGAACTTACTGCTGCTATGGTCATGAACTAACGAAGACAAGTTAAACAAGACTTGGCTATGAGGGAGTGAAAGTAAAGCAAAACTCTACTTTTACTCCCTTAAAAATTGAGCTAGTGACCGTTAGTTTTGCTGACGGTCAAATGTTTACAATGGGCTTATGGCGCATTCTAATCACTACGAAATCCTGGATATTGATCCAGCGGCGAGTCAAGCAGAAATTAAGCAAGCCTATCGTCGCCTGGCTAAGCAGTTTCACCCCGACAGTAACCGTGAAATTGCAAACAATGATCGAATTACACGGATTAATGCTGCATACGAAATTTTGGGCGATCCGCAGCGGCGGCAGTCCTATGACCGAGAGCTAAGCTTTTCGAGGCAGATGAGAAGTGCCGGTGCCTATGGCGGGACAAGCTCCCCATCCTGGCACAATCGTCAACAGCGAACGGCTGCCGCGCAAAATCAGTATCGACAGCGGCAAACCGGACGAGACACAGACGAACAGCTTCAGCAGTGGCTCAACCAGGTTTATCAGCCCGTTAATCGAATGATCAGTCACATTCTGAACCCCTTGAAAGAGCAGATTGATGATCTCTCAGCTGACCCCTTTGATGATGAACTGCTTGAAGACTTTCAAACTTATTTAGATGACTGTCGAGATTATCTGCAAAAAGCTCAGCGTTCTTTTCGCTCAATGCCAAACCCGTCGAATGTAGCAGGTGTAGCAGCTCATCTTTACTATTGTCTAAATCAGGTCGGAGATGGCATTGATGAACTAGAGCGTTTTACCTCTAGCTATGACGAACATTATCTGCATACAGGGCAAGAGCTGTTTCGGATTGCTAAAGGGTTGCGACGAGAGGCGCAAGCGGCATTAGGAGATCTGATGTAAGGTTAGTAGAAACTATTTGCCGATGCAGAAGCGGCTAAAGATGCGATCGAGGACAGATTCAGTGACTTCTTCACCTGTAATTTCACCCAAGGCTTGAATTGCGCTGCGAAGATCAATCGTCCAAAAGTCTAGGGGAAGTTGTTCGGCGATCGTCGTTTGTACTTGCTGAAGTGCGGCTTTTGCTCGGGTAAGGGCAGCAGCTTGACGCTGGTTGATCGCTAGATCTAAGTTGCTTGCGGTTAGGTTTTTGGTTTTTACTGTTTCTAGAATTGCCTGTTCTAAAGCGTCAATGCCCTCACTGTGAGCCGCTGCGGTTTTAACGACGGAAGCTACCTGGGGTAGTGGCGGCAAAGATACAGACGCTGCCAAATCAATCTTGTTGACTACGAGAATTAAGGGGCAATGCTGCACTTGCTCAAAGATCTCTTGGTCGGCTGCTGTCCACCCAGTTTGAGCGTCAATGGTCAACAGTACTAAATCAGCTGCTTGAGCCGCTTGGCGCGATCGCTCCACGCCAATCTTCTCTACCTGATCAGTCGCTTCTCGAATGCCTGCGGTGTCCAGTACCTGAACCGGAATTCCGCCCACTACAAGCTGAGATTCGACTACGTCGCGAGTGGTGCCAGGAAGGTCAGTGACGATCGCGCGATCGCTCCGACTCCAGGCATTTAGCAAACTGGATTTGCCAACATTGGGGCGACCGACGATCGCTACCTTTAACCCTGTTCGGAGTAATTCTCCTTGGTCAGCCGTTGCGAGAATCTGCTCCACCTCTGCCAAAACTTGAGCCAGTTGCGCTTTTACCTGAGATTCATTCAGGGGTGGCAAGTCTTCCTCAAAATCAATTCGCGCTTCGACTTCTGCAAGAATCTCTAGACAAGTGGCTCGAAGCTGGCGAATGGGCTGTGCTAGTTTCCCCTGAAGTCCGGCGAGGGCTGTTTGGGCTGCTTGGGGCGATCGCGCTCCCACTAGATCAGCAATGCTTTCAGCCTGAGTTAGGTCGAGCCGCCCATTTAGAAATGCCCGTAGGGTAAATTCTCCCGGCTCTGCCAGTCTCGCGCCCTGTTCTAAACATAGTTGCAGCACTCGCTGCACCGCCATGATGCCGCCGTGACAGTGAAACTCTACTACGTCTTCACGGGTGTAAGAGCGAGGAGCCAGCATTAGCAGCAACAGCGCCTCATCAATCAGTTCCTTGGTCTGAGGATCGCGGATGTAGCCGTAAAGAATGCGATGGCTTTCCCAAGGTTGACGACCAGGAGTGTGAAATAGCAAACGGGCGATCGCCACTGCTTCTGCCCCAGAGAGGCGCACAATGCCGACGCTACCCTGCTGGGGCACAATCGCAGTGGCGATCGCCGCGATCGTATTGCCTGGAACCCCGGTTGCAGTCATATTCAAAGCAGTCTCTCCACTAGAAATAAAAGTGCTTCACCGACGGAAATGCTCCATCTCATATTCAGCGGCAGCATGAGCGATTGCCCTTGGATAAATTCGGTGTTCCTGCACCTGAATACGCTGATGCAGCGTTTCAACGGTGTCGTGGGGAAAGACGGGTACGGCTGCCTGCATCACGATCGGGCCACTATCAACCTCTAACCACACGTGATGAACTGTGCAGCCTGCAATTTTAACGTCAGCCGCGATCGCCTGCTCGACTGCTCGCATTCCTGGAAAGCTGGGCAAGAGGCTAGGGTGAATATTGAGAATTCGTCCGGGAAAGGCGTTGATCAGCACGTCCGTTACTCGCCGCATCCATCCGGCCATAATTACCCAATTAACTTCATATTGCTGAAGAGTCTCGACAATCTTTGCGTCTAATATTTCTCGATCTGGAAAATCGCGATGATTCAGTAAAACAGACGGAGTTTGCCAGTACTTGGCTCTTTCGGCTGCTCTAGCATCAGGATTGTTGTAGATCAAGACTTGAATTTCAGCATTGAGCTTTTGCTTAGAAATAGCTTGGGCGATCGCCTCAAAGTTGCTACCGCTGCCAGAAGCCAACACACCCAATTTCAAGGGTGCAATGTACGAACTTGGAAATTGTAAAACGTCAGGAGAAACAAGACTAACTTCGGCTTCATGCGGTGTCATAACGCAGGACTATTGATATTCAGATGATATTCAGATGATATTCAGAAGTGTTTGGAATCATTGCTGACGAATGGCGATCGTGTATGAGGGACGCTGTTTTGCTTCGCGCTGAGATTTGACCAGACGAAAATCGGCATCTATATATAAGTGTTCAAGCTGAGGAGAAGCGGTTGAAATTCGCTCAAACTTTTTAGCTGTACTTTTGTCTACTTTGCCAAACTGAGAGTTAGATTGTGCATGAGCTGAGGAGGGCGATCGCCTCACTTCAACTTTTGACGTAAACCAACTGTCTGCTCGTTCAATATTGAGAGGAATTGCTCTGGATCGAAAAGCTTGCTCAATCCCAACGTTTTGAATGATCCACTGTCCTTCCTGCACCTCAAACTTTTGAATAATCATAAAGTCATAAGCCAGCAAAATGTTAGACAACTTGCTGAGAATGGGAAACTTGTGCCCCGGTGCATAGCGGGCAATGTTGGCGTAATAGCCATCGTCATGAAAGATCTGATAGGACTGGGCAAAAATTCGCCCTGGAAAAATGTCTTGGTAAGGAATGGTAGACCAAACCGTTAGCCAAACTCCAGGCACCAAGGGCAACTGATCTTCAGCGTTGGGAAAGGGATTGCGTTGGCTCAATTCTGCAAACAGCGGCTCTAATTCTTGCTTATAAAAAAGCACCTTTTGATTTAACGGTTCTGAATCTCGACCCTCAACCGTTTTCAATAATCGCTCTTTCAAAGCCCCTGTAGATAGCTGGCTTAAATCAACCTTTTCCGTCATTTCACGAGTCATCGCTCATCCTCTAGCCGCGCGCTCTTTAAAGGTAATTCATATCGCGATCCTAAATGATTGGGGGATACTATCCAGCTTTTCCTTAGAGAACCGCTTTAAGGAAGCCCTAGCTTTCTTCTAACTGCAGGAGGACTGGGGTTTTTTACATAGCCGTCCAAGGATTTAGCATTTGGGCAAAGTTCTGTGGAGCTGTCTTGGAATCTGCTGCCAAACGCTAAACCCCTACTTCATCCCTTATTCCTGATCTCTCATTCCTCATCCTTTCCCCTCCGTCTGTGATAACCTGAATCACGCTCGACTCATTCCACTGCCCATGTCTTCTCGTACGATTCAGAGTATTTATACAGACGGAGCCTGTTCTGGCAATCCTGGCCCTGGTGGTTGGGCAACGGTAATTTACTTTAGTGATGGTTCCATTCACGAACTGGGTGGAGCAGACCCAGCCACAACGAACAATCGCATGGAGATGCAAGGGGCGATCGCCGCTCTAGAGTTTCTGCCCACCCTCGACCAGACTGAACCGATTCACCTTTACACCGATAGCGAATATGTCAAAAACGGCATCACCAAGTGGATCCAGGGCTGGAAAAAGAAAGGCTGGAAAACCTCAACCGGCAAACCTGTTCTCAATCAAGATTTGTGGGAACTGCTCGATGAACTAAATCTGCGGGTGAAAAAGCACCTGAATGCTCCGGTGGAATGGCGATATGTGCGGGGACACACAGGCAACGAAGGAAATGAACGCTGCGATCAGATTGCTCGTGCTTTTTCTCTGGGTAAAAAACCTGTGCTACGGCAGTTATCTTTTGAGCAACCGATTAGCACAGCACGAACTCCTGGAGATATTAAGCAAATTGTGAAGGGAGAAGGGCGATCGCCCCAAACGCTAACGTTAGAGCAAGAATTCTCACAGTCTGATGCTCACTCGGTAAAAAATTCATCAACTGATGCAATATTTGATGCAACCGCCACTAATGGGAACATTTCAGAGACGATACAATCCAGTTGCATCTCTGCTGACGCTGTTCCCTTTGACCCAGCTATGGTAGATTCTATTCCTCCAGCTACGTCTGATGTTCCCGACCTTCCCCGTGAAGTCAGGGTTGCCCAACTACGAAACTTGGTAGAGACTCTGCGAATGGCGGATGAAGTTGCCAGTCAAGGCTATTTGATCACCAGTTCAGAACTGGCTGACCTGATGGACGTTAACGCCAGCGCCGTCACCAGTCGGGGAGACAATTGGGTTTGGCGAAATTGGGTCGTTTCTAGGGTGCGCCGTGAAGGAAACCAGATTCTTTGGCAGCTAGAGCGAGTGGATTGAGAAGGATGAGGGATGAAGCTAATTCATCCTGTCTTGATGGGCTGAAGATGTAAATTTCTTTAAGTAGATAGCATCTACCGTGGGATGAGCAATGCTAAAACTTGCTCAGTAACCATTGCGCTCTTCTCACTGTATGAGCATCGATCTGTATAAGCATCGATTATTCTGCTTTCCCTGCTCCCTCACTATATTTAGATCTCACTCATTTTTATCTGGCGTTCAAACAGCATATCTAGTAGGCTAGTTAATCCAGAGCCATCCCAATATTCTTCATAGTGAGCAACATCTGTAACATCTGGTAAAACAACCAGGCGCAGCAGGGCATCGTGTCGATTAAATTAGTCGTCTGGCAGTTAGCGGTAGAGGTCTGTCGTGGAAATCGTCCCGGAAAATTTTTGGAGTCAAGTGCTAGAGCGGTTAGAACTACAGCTAAGCCGCCCTACCTTTGAAACCTGGATCAAGTCTGCTACCGTTGAACAACTAGACGAAAACTGCCTGGTCATTTGCACACCTAATCCCTTTGCCCGCAACTGGATTCAGAAGTACTACATCAAGACGATGAATGACGTCGTTCACGAGGTGTTGGGACATCCGGTCGAGATCCACATCAACGTCAGACCCGGAGGCGAGATGGAGGGGATGGAGGATGTAGATATGCTGTGGCCCCTACCTGTAGAGGTGCCTCCCGTTGAACAGTCTTCTTCCCAGGGAGCCAAGCAAACCGATTTGAATGTTAAATATGTTTTTTCCCGTTTTGTGGTTGGTTCCAACAACCGCATGGCTCATGCTGCCTCTTTAGCGGTCGCTGAATCCCCTGGCCGCGAGTTTAATCCGCTGTTTCTTTGCGGTGGGGTTGGTTTGGGTAAAACTCATCTGATGCAGGCGATCGGGCACTATCGCCTGGAGATTGACGATGAATCTCGAATTTTCTACGTCTCAACGGAGCAGTTTACCAATGACCTGATTGCTGCCATCCGTAAGGACAGCATGCAGAGCTTTCGAGAACACTATCGGGCAGTGGATGTGCTGCTGGTAGACGACATCCAGTTCATCGAAGGCAAGGAATACACCCAGGAAGAGTTTTTCCATACCTTTAACACGCTGCACGAGGCGGGTAAGCAGGTTGTGCTGGCATCCGATCGCCCTCCCAGCCAGATTCCTCGGCTTCAGGAACGGCTCTGTTCTCGCTTCTCAATGGGTTTAATCGCTGACATTCAGCCGCCCGACCTGGAGACGCGAATGGCGATTCTGCAAAAGAAAGCAGAATACGAAAACATGCGCCTGCCTCGCGAGGTGATTGAATACATCGCCTCCAGCTACACCTCTAACATCCGAGAATTAGAAGGGGCGCTGATTCGGGCGGTGGCGTATATTTCCATCTCCGGTTTGCCGATGACGGTAGAAAATATCGCTCCGGTGCTAAATCCGCCTGTTGATCAAATCGAAGCTTCTCCCGAAGCAGTAATTACGGCAATCTCCGAGACCTTCAAAGTTTCCATCGAAGACCTCAAAAGCACCTCTCGCCGCCGCGAAATCAGCGTCGCCAGACAAATCGGCATGTACCTGATGCGCCAGCACACCGACTTGAGCTTGCCTAAAGTTGGAGAAGTCTTTGGCGGCAAAGACCACACAACCGTAATGTATAGCTGCGAAAAAATCGCCCAACTCAAGGACAGCGACCCCGAAATGGCAAGGACGCTGAGACAGCTAAGCGATCGCATCAATTTATCTAGCCAAACTCCAAATTTGCCTCGGAAGAAGGGGAAGTAGGGGATAGGCTTTGATTAAAGGTTGGTTTCTTTAAAGCAAGAATCAACCTTTAATCCCCTACCTACTGTGCCAACAACTGAAAAGACTCCAAAAAAGCCTCGGCTTCCTCGGAGTCTTCGATGTCGCTGCCGTCTGCTACCTCAACCGCCATCACTTGATAGAGGCGTTGGTTTACGACAAAAACTCTGACTTTGCCAGTCAACCCGTCCGCATCCTCATATTCAATTTCTCTGCCGGTGTAACCGTTTAAAGAGATAGGGCGATCGCCCGTCAAATCAGCTTCCCCATCTTGCAGCAGTCCGCGCCTGATTCCATTCCAAAATCCGTCTGGATTTTCTTGCAATGCTGCATTTAACCTTTCCTGGTCTAGCTCTGCATAACCTACAGCGTAAATTCTGCCGTCGTGCTCAACTGAGAACATGTGCAGAAACTCTTGAACCAAGCGTTCTGTTGGTTGACCGGGCATCGAAACACTGAAACCTCCCGCAGAAGGCGAGAATACCTGCCAACTTGCTCGAGCAATATGAGCAGTTGGCTCAGCGTGGACAGGCTGCACTGTGGCATGACCCAACAAAAGCACCATCACCGTAAACGAAGGCACCCAAAGTTTTAAGTTCATCAACGTTTGCTTGAGGGAACTCGAAGATTTTATCCCAAACGTTTACAAAAATTTGGTATTTCTCGTATCGCTCCTGCTAAAAGGTTGAACTATGATCCCCGGTTTTCTGTAACAGGGCAAAGCCCTCGTCCTTCAATCTGCTGCAATTCGATACAGTCGCTATACTCTCCAGTTGGTGTGCTGGCAGGCTCAAATACTAGTAGAGCTTCACTGCCCGATGCATCTCCATGCCGTACTAGCAGATAGCGATCCCAATACTGCAACCCTACTAAGCTGTTGAGGGGATAGGTTGAAAACTCGTTGGGCAAAGAGCGACCGCCAGGCACCTGGACTCGATAAAGCGCATACCCACCCGGCTGTGGATCGATGACAAAAATTGCAGTTTGCTGGGTTTCGGCGCATTCTGTCAGCAGCACACCGACGGCAATATTGCCCGTTTCAGGGTCGATGGCTAGCTCTCCCACTACACGCTGACCATTAAACTCTCGCTGGTCTACAATTTCTGGTCCAGAACAATCCAGCGCATCTAAAACGTTGATATTCCAGTCCGTAATGTCAATCTCTTGCGTACTTCCGAACCACTGACCGCGCAATCGCCTGCCTTCATCTAAAACTTCGATTTGTGATGAAGGGTTTGGCTCTCCCGGATCTGGAGCATTGGGAGCCAGTCCTGTTTGAATGTCAAAACAGTTAAATCCCAAGCTTTCGTTATAGTCAGCATTAAATGACCCCAGGGCAACTGTAAACTGATACTGGCTAAAGTTGCGAAATGGCCAGCGTGAAGTAGCATCGCAAGTTGCTTGATCACAAACACAAGCAAATACCGGCACGTCGGGATGCTTCTGTTTCCATTCTTGAATAATTAGCGCTAAATCAACGTTTTCACCCCTAGCGTAGCGGGCTGTTGGTGCAAGTTGTGCCTGAGCAGTAGCCCCAACGAATCCACACAATCCGACACCTAAACATAAAGATAGCCACCGAGCAGAAATATGAGTTCGTCGCAGGTTCATAATCATGACCTCGCTAAACTTTTTCCTGATTCTCGCAGCGTACTGCTCTGAGTCCTTTGGCTGAACTGGAGGTATCAATTTTTAACTTTGGTGGAGCGTAGAGTGGGGGCGATCGCTGCTTAACTGTATTCTCTCAAGGCGATCGCGTCAATTGGCCTAGCGCAATTTTACGGCTTTCAAATAGTTCTAAAACGCCGTTTGTTACTGTTCTAACCACATCCGGATCGCAGCTTGAGAGGAATTCTTCAGATGAAATATCGTCCCTAAAGAAAGCTTTAGCTTGCTCTACCATCTTTCGCAGTTCTGCAAAGCCAACAGACTTTACTACAAAAGTGGCGATCGGTGAATTTTTTACATCATAGGAAGAGTTGAGGCTACGCCCAACTTCTAATAGCTCCAATACTTCATTTTCCAAAACCGTTGCAGGTGGCACATGAGCTGAAATGGTGGGAATAAAGTGTTCTAGCTGGGCAGCGGAATGAGCGGTAGAGGGCAACTCTCCCATCATTGTAGAGATTGGAATGTCTCGCCCAATTCTGAAAGAAAGCGCTTCAATAATGCCAATTGAAACGAGCTTAGCTCCTAAATAAAGGCGAGCGACTTCAAGATTTTTGCGAGTGCGATCGACCAATGCTTGATAGGTCTGATCGTCTGGCTCTCCCTTAAATTGTTGAAATACCAGTTCAGGCTTGAGGAAGCTCATAAAGCCTTCCATCTTCTGGATGGAGGTGCGATAGCCTTGCACTGTGTAGGAACTGGCACTTTTGAGGTGATGATTGGTTTCAGGCAGCAGGTTCCAGGTGTTGTCTAAAAAATGAGCTGAACTGGTAAAAGCAAAGTTTTCAACATCTCGATTGGAAACGCGGACAGCTTGCTTGACAATGGACTGTGTTTTTTCATCCGTCCAACTAAACCCAAAATCCTGGCTAATGTCCATTAAGCGCTGATATAGAACATCACTAGCGCTCAAGCCTGAAGCAGACTTGGGACGAAAAGGAATGGTTGCTTCGATGCAGGTTAAGATTTGAGCAATGATGTCAAGCGGCAACAGGTTTTCTAAAGACTTAGCAGCTATAACAGCGCTCAAAAATTCATTTTGTCCGCCCATTGGCAAAATCTGACCAGGCACAAAGCCGAAGACAGCGGCAACTAGGTCAAAAAGGCGATCGCTTACCAACTCATCTTGATCGCGGATGATCAGCTTACCCCAATCTTCTTTAACAAAAGGGGAGATGTAGCTGCTGATGTTGACACTGACCCCCTGATCAACTTGGACATAAACCAGGTCGTGAAATAAAGCTGCCAAAACTTCGATTGCTTCCCCAGTTGCGCCAACCGTTCCACCCACTTCAAAGATGTGTTCGGGGGTGTGAAAAAAGCGCCAGGGACCTGTCATGGTTTGAATGATCAAATCGGCTGTTCGATGCAGACGATGCATCTGCAAATCGCCATGCAACTGCTCAATTGCCCAGACCAAACTATCCAAGCATCGTTTCTTATCTTGATCGAGCTGCATACAGTTGCTCCGATTTCCCTGAGTGCCCTGTAATGAAAATACTAATTCTTTGCTGCAATCTCTGCACGACATCTGTAACGTAACGTTGTTTGTGTGATTTAAATCATCGCTAGAGCCGTTCTCAATCACCCGTTTTTGAGTTCAAGATCACGATTCAAGCTTGGTTTCAATCACCAGGTAGACCCTTGAAAAGCGAGATAGTCTTGACATTCAGATGCTTCCCCTACCACCATGTCAGACCTATCTCTCTCGAATGCTGCTTCCACAAAGTTTTGCCGCTCCTTTTGGCGCTATTTAGAGAAGCCACTAACTGGCTTATTGTTAACACTTGCCTTGAGCCTGATGGCAAAGGGATTCCCCATTGTAAAGGCGCATGGGGCTGAAGTGCCAGAAGTAGCCGATCGGTCTACATTAGATGTGACAAATATAGTCAGTCGGTCTACTGATTTAGCCCAATTTGAGGCTACAAATCAGCAAACTTTGCCCGATGGAACTTATGTATTTGGGCAATCTCCAGAAGCTGATCAGGTTGGTTCAACTTACTTGGTGTTTGAAGCAAACGACGAGCAAATTGTTGGAGCGTTTTATATGCCAACTTCTTCGTTTGACTGTTTTTATGGTGAGCCAGAGGTTGAGCATTTAGAACTGACGGTGGTGAATAGTGAAGATCAGTCTGAATATGCCCATACAGTAGAGTTGCAGCGAGACACCAGTGTTGCAACGGTTGGCAACTCGGCGATCGCCTCTCTCCACTTGACGGGCTACCACCAAATCGACACGGTCAGCCCCAACGATCATAGAATCTTGGCAGCTTGCAAGGTTGCCCAACAGCAATTAGGACGAAACTAGAGTGTGGAGGAGAATGCCTGTGAAGGAATACTTTCCCGTTTGGTGAAAGCAGCCATCTACTTGAAATATTTAATTCTTGTTCTGTAAGATCCCTGGGCAGAAGAAAATGGGCAATATACAAGGTGGTGGGTGACACCCCTTAGCCGTTTCACATCTACCCTGGTGGAGCAACATGGAAGATTTTTCTGACTCCGCTCAGTTGGGCGCGACTCCTTCTAATTTTGATGACCCTGATCAGCCCTTGAATTCATCTTTGGATGAGGGGCTGAGGGCTTTGAAGCAAAAGAATTATGCAGCAGCGATCGCTTCCTTGAAGCCAGCGCTGCAAGCCACTCGCCCATTAACGGTGCTAAAGGCGCAAATGGCACTCGTGAAGGCTTATCAGGAAATTGGGCAAGTCGAACAAGCGATCGCGCTTTGCCAAACCCTTTCAACCAGCGCCAATCAGCGCACCCGTTCGTGGGCCGCCCAAACCCTGTCAGATCTCGCCCAACGTTATCCCCAGGCAGGCTCAGCCCTACGTGAAGCCGCTCACTCGCGCCGCGCATCCGTCACCCCACAAGAGCCAGCTTCACGCTCGGTAAACTCTAAACTAGACCAGACGGGGTTCGTTCCGCTGGAAAATTCGTCTGAAAGTTCTGATGCAAGTTTGGCAGGAGCGGATGCGACAGGTTTCGTTCCGCTTAATTCGTCTTCAGCAAATGTTTCGCGCCCATCAATTCCTCGAGCTGAAAATCGTACAGTGATCCAGCCTGTCGATGAGGAGGAGATGGATGAAACTGGGACTGGCGAAACTAGTTTGGCGAATCCATTTGTTTTTCCTGCGGATGTAGAAGACTCAGGTGTAACTTCTAGACCTGAATTACCAACCCAAATTCAGTCGCATACTCAAATTCAGTTGGGCGATCGCCCGCTTCAACCCACCGATCCCCAACACGATTCAACTCCTGCTTACTTCCCAAGGTGGCGACAGGCAGGCAGGGCACAACGCTGGACACCACTCGGTACAGTCAAGCAATGGCGGCTGTGGTTAGCCCAGATTGGCACGGCGATCGCCCTATTTTGGATCATTCGAGCCGTTCTAGAAGTGGCGCATCTAGCGTCCAATACCGTTTTTTCTACGCTGCGTCTATATCAATTCGTTGTCTATGGCTTTGACCCCACCTGGTGGATTATTTACCCACTCATCGCTTTATTTTGTGGCTCTCCCTGGATACTAGACTTTTTGCTGCGGCGATTTTATGGGCTAAAGTCGCTGAATCTTTCTCGGTTAGAGAACTACAGCCCAGAATCAGCTAGAGTGTTAAAGCGAATTTGTGGACAGCGACGCTGGACAGTGCCAGCGCTGGGCATCTTGCCAACCACCGCACCTCTAGCTCTAACCTATGGCTGTCTGCCACGCAAAGCCCGCATTGTAGTCAGTCAAGGGTTATTAGAACAGCTTGCCGATGACGAAATCGCAGCAATTTGTGCGGGTGAACTGGCGCACATAGCGCACTGGGACTTCGCCATTTTGTCACTAGTGGCGCTGGTGACTCAGCTCCCTTATCTGCTCTATTGGCAAGCGGCTCAGTGGGGCGATCGCCAGCAGAACCCTTTCCTGCGCGGTAGTCTGGCGGTCGTTGCGGCTGTTGGCTACTGGCTGTATCGAGCTTTTCGCTGGGCAGGGCTGTGGCTATCGCGATTGCGGGTTTACTACAGCGATCGCACTGCTGTCGAGATCACTGGAAATCCGAATGGTTTAACCAGAGCACTGCTCAAAATTGCCATTGGCACAACCGAAGAAATTCGTTGCCAGAGGCAAACTAGCAACCTGATAGAAAGTTTTGAATTGCTCGCGCCTGTAGGCTATCAAACTGCTTTAAGTCTGGGCAGCATCTATGCTCACGTACCGCTAGAGCCGGTGCTGGAATGGGATCGCAGCAATCCCTACCGTAATTGGTTAGCAATTAGTAACGTTCATCCACCACTGGGCGATCGCCTTCAACTTTTAACTTTTTATGCCCGTCATTGGCGACTGGAGACAGAGCTTGACTTGAATAGCAAGCCCGTCTACATTTC
Organism: Leptolyngbya sp. FACHB-541; assembly: GCF_014695875.1. Lineage (NCBI taxonomy): Bacteria > Bacillati > Cyanobacteriota > Cyanophyceae > Leptolyngbyales > Leptolyngbyaceae > Leptolyngbya > Leptolyngbya sp. FACHB-541. The sequence goes on from NZ_JACJPC010000122.1 coordinate 17,664, forward strand.
GTCTCGCTGGTCGCAACGATTTGGGCTTCAGGTGGCTCCTTTTTTGGGTGTACCCTTAGGAATCCTGGTTGCGCTGGCGCTGTGGCTGATCGGTGGTATTGCAGATACGATGCAGATTGTCAGTTTGGATTGGCTTTGGGGCGATCGCAGTATTCTTCTAGCGCTAATCCCGATTGGCTTTAGCGTCGGTACCTTCCTGCGAATCAACTCCTTCTTTCCCGATATCAAGCCCTCCAACCTGAAGGTTGAACCATCACTGCCAGATTTGCTTAAAAATCCTGCGTCTTTGCCCATTGACAGTCTACCTGTGCAGCTTCAGGGCAAGTTGTTAGGTCGTCAGGGAATTGGCAATTGGTTGGGGCAAGACCTGATCTTGGACACCCAGACAGGGCTGATCAAAATTCATCACTGCTCTCAGTTGGGGCAACTGGGTAACCTGCTGCCGCAGTCTCCTCGACCCAACGAGCTAGTCAATCGCTCTGTCACAATTACAGGTTGGTTTCGTCGAGGTGCAACTCCCTGGATTGATTTGGAACTGCTCCAGACCCAACGAGATCTTGCTGCTGGCAGTATTCGTAAAGTTCAAAGTGCCCATCCAATCTGGTCCACCCTTCTAGGCTTTTTGGCTGCAGTGTGCGGAGCCTACCTAATTATTCGAGGTGGCTTCTAATTATTTGGTGTTTTTTGCAGTTGGGGTGGTTCCTAGCGCGGCGATCGCCACTCCAACTAAAATCACGACTGCCCCAAAAACCACCTGCATTCCTGGATTTTCCTGAAAGAACAGGAGTGCCAAAACCCCAGAACCGACGGGTTCTGCCAAAATTGTCAGCGTCACTAAAGTTGGGGAAATCCAGCGCACCGCCCAGTTAAAGCTGGTATGACCAATCAGCTGAGGAAACACCGCCATCAGCACAATCCAGAGGTAGACCTGACTGGGATATCCCACATAGCCAACCCCAAAGAACAATGGCAGAGGCAACAAGACCAGCGCAGCCGTTGTGTAAGTCAAGACGATATGGCTGCTAATTCCCAAGCCTCGCCGCTGAGCTTCTCGACCCAACAAGAAATACAGGCTGACTGCCACAGATCCTGCTACTGCCAGCAAATTGCCCAACAACGGATTGCTGATGGGGCTACCGCCAGAACTGCCCAGTCCGATTAATAGACTGCCGATTAGGGCGATCGCAATTCCCAGTCCAGTTTTTAACGATGGCTTCTCACCAAACCATAACCAAGATAGAATCGCGACCCAGACGGGATTGGTCGTCACCAGTGCCGTAGAAGCCGCAACAGAGGTGTAAGACAAAGAAGTAACCCAGCTGGCAAAATGCACTGCCAAGCAACAACCTGCTGCCACCGAATAACTCAGCGCACTGCGTTGAAACTGGGTAGTCCAAAAACTTCTCCAGGCTGGAATCAAAAACAGCGCCGCCAGGGTTAAGCGCGAAGCCGCTAGCACCAAGCTAAAGCCGACACTGTTAACCTCAACTGCTTCCAGTGCCAATCGAATAAATATTGCAGCGGTCGAGGCGGAAAGCACACCCGCCATGAGAATCAGACCAACTTTCCAGTGAGAAGGTTGGTCTGACATAGAGCTTTTCATAAAACTGGGGCGCTAGGATTCGAACCTAGGAATGGCGGGACCAAAACCCGCTGCCTTACCACTTGGCTACGCCCCACCAACGAAGCCTTGTTAATCTTACCAGTTTATTCCCTGAATGTGTCAAGCAAATCCAAAAAGATTGTTTCCATAAAATTCTGACTAAGTTTCAGTAATGCTTCGGTACTCATTTAACCTGTCAATGTAGATATATAGAGGTGTTTCAGTAAATACAGACTCAGATGAAATATTCCCCCTTGTTTTCCGCTTTGTTGATTGTCTCGGCAGTAGTTGTTTCTGCTTGTGGTTCCTTATCCACCAATTCATCAAATGAGGCTCAATCGCCTGCGTCTCCACCGGCTGATTCTCCTGAGGTTGTCGTCGTTTCTCCAGGTGGTAGCTCCTCGTCTGAAACCTCAGAAGAGTCCTCTCCCTCTGCTGAGGTTCCTGCCGCATCGGGTGCAACGAGTTACCAGGAGCCAAACGACCTTTTCCAAATTTCTTTTCCAGAAGGCTACACCCACCAGGAAACTGGTAGTGGCATTGCCTTTGTCTCTGCTGACAAGGGCTTTGGTGGTTCAGTCGACTTTGGGGCTGCTCAAGGCGGGGAATTGAGTACAGAGGACCTGGAGAAAGCTCTTAAAGAAGAATACGAAAATCGACTTGAGGATGTGGCGTGGCAGGGTTCTCAAATTCAGCCTGATGGCAGCATTCGAGTCGATTGGGTGGGTCGCGATACCGATGGGAATGATCTGGACGCAATTAGCTTTGTTGAACAGCGTGGCGACACGATCTTCATTCTCAACTTGTACGGCATTAACAAGGCTTATGCCGACTACAATGCTGATGCTGAAACGATTGTTGGCAGCTATCGAGTCCGCCAGCAGTAATGCAACGCGTGATCGAAATCCTAAAAACTTTGATTTTTGGGAGATGGGCATTGTGTCTACAAAATAGATACAATGCCCGTTTGATAGACAGGTTTAGAGGTCAACGTTTAGAAGTCAGCGGTCAATTGCACAACGGTTTCTAAAGTTTCACCTGATGCTAGATGAGTCAGGCGATCGCCCGTATTCAAAGCATTGCGAGGAGCACTCCAAGGCTCCAGACAATAAAAATCTTTGCCTTTGACCGTCCAGAACACGAGGGTCGAGTAAAGGGGGGCATAATCTAGCTTTAATCGAGTTTGTTGACCCAAATCGGCAACTGCCGCAGATTGACCAGAAAGCTGCCAAAACGATGCATCAATTTCATCCAGGTCAAAATCAAATTGCCCAGAGAAAGATTGGACAGATTTGTCTCGCTGGTTTTGAAATTGGTTAGAAGGAATCTCAAACTGAAGCTGAGTTTTATCAAAAACTTGAAAGTAGGGATGTAGCCCAGTGGAGAAGGGCATTGCTTCAGCGGAATGGTTGGTGTAGCGTTGGTGAATTTCCAAGCTATTGCCCTGTAATCGATAGGTAAAAATGAGCTGGAAGTCAAATGGGTAGACGGCGCGAGTCTGGTCATTGCTGTTTAGCACCAGCGTTAGACTAGCCCCATCTTGGGTGACTCGGTCCGTTACTTCCCAGGGTAGATCGCGAGCAAAACCATGCTGCTTCAATGTGTAGGACTGCCCCTGGTAGGTATAGGTATTGTCCGGCAGGTTCCCGCAAATGGGGAAGAGGATAGGAATGCCGCCTCGCACGGTTAATTCGGGATTGGCAAACCGCTCTGCATCAAGGTAAAGCATCTCCTTACCGCGAATTTGCCAACTGGTGATGATGCCGCCTCGCTCTGGGACAACCTCAAGACGAGATTGTCCAATCTGGTCGGAGAGGATGTAAGTCTTATATTGCTTTTGCTCAAGGTCGATCGCAAACACAGGCTTCTCCCAATTCCACATGGTGGACTATAGCAATCAAGGTGACTATAGCAATCAAGTGTTACTGGTGGGCACGAAGCAACAGAACCTTGCTAAAGTGCTGGCTTAGTATTCGGCTCCGATGAAGGTAGAGAAACCTGGGGTTTCAAAACTGTGAGTTGATCCGATGATGCTGGAGGGCGATCGCTCTCACTAGCCACATCCTCAGTCTCGCCCTCAGCAATTTGTTCCTCAATCTGAATTGGCTCAGCTTGAGTCAGTTCTACGGGCGAAGGTAAAGTAATATCCGTCTCAGAAGGAGCCGTTTGTTGTAGTTCTGGTTGAACTGCATTTATTTGAGCAGCATCGTCCGTGTCAGTCTCTGGGAGTTGAGCATCGGGCCAAGCATGAAAGGGTTCAGAGCTATCATCTGGGATGTCTGATTCAGGCGACGGATAAGTCGTGAACGGTTCTGATGGTTCTACAGGTATCACGTCTGGCTGCACTCTGTCTGACTGCGTTTCATCGGTAGAAGCATCTGGATAGGTGATGAAAGAGTCAGAAGGCTGAGACGGCTCAGAATCAGGAACGGAGGGCTGATCGGGTTCAGGGACAGAAATTTCTGCCGGAATTTCTGGAGGAAGAATTTCTGGAGGCGCATCTTGCGATCGCTTGTCTAACACCACTGGCGACTGGATTGGCTGAGCAAACGGGCTAGAAGCCTGCTGCATATATTGCATAATCTGATCAGCTTTTTCACCCTCAACAATTTCTGGCTTAGCTTGCCGCACTTCTACAGGCAAAAACTCCAGCCGCATCTGGTTTTCTCGCAGAGAAACTTTCAAAACCGCTGTATCGTAGTTTTCTGCTGAAATGTCCTCAGTCGTATCGTCATTCTGAGTAAAGATGAAGTTGCCGAGGGAATAGGCGATCGCTCTACCCTTATAGATTTCGGCTCCTTGCAGCACATTCGGATGATATCCCACCACTAGATCAGCACCCTGATCAATTGCCAAATGCGCCAAGTCAACTTGCCAGTCGGCTGGATAGGCTTCTAAATCTTTGCTCCAGTGGTAGTTCACTACAACCCAATCCACCTGTTCGCGGATTGCTTGAATATCTGCGGACACTCGGCGATCAGGATTAGCATTGACTCCGGCCGCCCTATCTCTAGCTGCATTTAAATCTGAATCAGAATAGCCTAAGTAAGCAATGCGTTGCCCTTTCACATCTAGAATCTCAGGACGGCTCGCTTCACGGCGATTGCGTCCGGCTCCAACTGAGTGAATACCAAACTGTTCTAAAGTTTCTAGGGTTTCCTCAAGCCCATCTGCTCCTTGTTCCATTACCTGCTCACTAGCCAAACTGACTAAATCGACCTGGCTATCAATTAGGGTTTGAAGCTGTTCTGGAGCTGTTTCATCATCTAAAGAATCTGGCTGAATCTGTAACAAGGGTGCATCCAGGTGAGCCGTAGCAACGTCAGCTCGACTAGACTGATTTCCTCCAGTTGAGCTAACCCGCAGTGTAGAAGTAGCTCCAACGGTTCCCAAGGCAGCATCATCTCCAAAAGTTAATGTGACCGTTGGGTCATCGGGATTGAGGACAGGCTGCTGAAATACCGTTACCTCGTCCTGGTCTGTTTGAACGGTGTTACTCCGCTGGTCCATTGATTGAGACGTACTAACCTCAGTTGCTTCGGGTGCCCCAGACTGAGAAGCCAAAGCTCCAGCGTGCTGAATTAGCACCTCAAACCCACAGCCCACTAAAAATGCAGCCGCCGCAGACCCACCAATCAGTAGGGAGCGAGATCGAAGCTGTTGGCTGACCGAATGACCTAATGGAGCAGCTTGCCGTGGCTTAAGGGAAGCAGAACTGCGGACAGCGGTTAGCAGTGGCGGAGACGGGTTTGAGGTACGACTGGCAGGGGTATTGATACGAACAGATTGCTTCCAAACAATTTTTGAGGTGCCTGCCCGCTGAGCTACAACTTGCACCCCTTTGATCTGGCTAGAGTTCAGTTTGCAGAGGCGGTGACAAATAAACCGAATTAGGCGATCGCGCTCAGGCGATCGCTCAAACTCCACCAATACTCTCAAATAACCAGGTTTAGTAGCACCGACCCTCGCCTGAAGTCCTTGAGGGACAAGGCAAGCGTTGAGCCATTGAGCGATCGCCCGTAAATCTCCAACCCGTGCCAAGTTGGCTGTAGACAGCGGATACAAACTGCCACCATTAACCTGATTAGCCATTGGGTTTATTCCTCACCATCACACCGAATATTAAACTACTTGAGAATTAAATTTCATTCCCTAAACTAACTGGCAGATTGGCATCCCAAGAGATTTTTTCTATATCTACTAAAATCCTGCTCTATTTTGGGCTAATCCACAATCCAAATAGCAGGACTATACGTAATTAGAGCAGCACACAGAGATTTTGTCATACATCAGTTTTTCTATTTCTCCCAGATCCTTTCAACGAATTACCTTTGAGAGTCGTAAATTCCTAATAAGAACACTACAGAAACTTGATGGGAGCTTGATAATTTTCCACCTTTCAACATGCAGAATTAGGTGAAGGGTTTACCCCCAATCACCATTCAGGGATTTCAAATCAGGCTCATTTGTAAGTGACCGATATCACAGCTTAAGACTTTCTGAGATCACAAGTCTCAAGCGATCTCAATCAGCCATTTAGCTGCGTCAATCATTGATATTAGTAGTTACAGTTCACTGATAAGGATGCCCCGGCTCTATGATCGGTAGACTTGTTCAATCGGCTTTTCAAACAGGTTGCCTTAGCGTTGAATCTGAAGGCTTAATCCGTCAGGTTTTAGCAATGAGGGGCTATCAGTCAACAGACCTGGCAGCTTTGGAACGGCTCTATGATGCCGTTCACACGGGTCAGATTCAGCGAGAGGCCCACGGAACAGTAAATTTGCTGAGCGCTCTACCCAGTTAGTAGCTAGTAGAATGGCTGAGAAGTTGTGTAATTGTAGGATGGGCAAACTGTAGGGCGGGCAAGATGCCTGTTAGGGTTGGGGTTCCACGCTACGAACGTTGCAAAATTTATTATTTGCTTTGTTTGAGCTAAGAACTAAGCGACTCATACTCTTGAGTTGTTTCTCCCAGTAACGTTTGGTTGCACAATCCTCAAATCGGGAAGCTCTAGACCTTGAGGGACAACAGGCAATGATGCCTCTCAAGGTCTAGGGTTTTTTAGTTTTTATGACCTAATCTTGATGCGTCAGCATATCCTATATAAGGCATAGGTTTGCCTAAGCTTGCTGACCATTAGGACAATATGACGCGAGACTCCAATCTATCCAAATCTGATTCACCTCCTATTGATGAGACTGAATACTCACAAGCGATGCCATCAGATAGCCTTAACGGAGCAGACAGGGAGTTAGTTTCCCAGTCGGTCGCTGATGCAAATTATCAATCGACCGTAGCCAACAAACTGGTGGCTGATAATCAAGATGACGGGCGAGCTGCAATCAACTACGCTCTGAAGCAAGACTCGGCTGTGCGTGAGCATCAGAACCAACCGCCTTACTGGTTGATTATTTTGATGGCGATCGCCATCATGACCACCGGTTTAATTATTGGCAACTTTTGGCTAGGAGTCGCTGGAGCAGCAGTTGCTTTTCTGGCATCCTTGAAGGTTGTTTGGGCTCCCATAAAAGCCGCTTTAGCAGAATTGATCTCTGAGCAGCAGTGGCAATTGACCATCGCCACCTTAGGGCTAGTATTTGCTTTATTAGGGATACTAATACTCAGCGGTGTGCCGGAGCAGTTGCAGATCTGGTGGAGTTTAGTGAACTGGGAAGCAACTGGAGCGCTGGGTGAGGTGCTTGGCGCTTTAGGGCAAATTTTGATCGCAATCCTGGCAGTTTATGTAGCCTGGCGACAGTATGTCATTTCTAAAGACCTGACGATCCAGCAAAATTTGATTACCCAACAGCAAACCATTGACACCTATTTTCAGGGAATTTCTGATTTGGTATTAGATGAGGAGGGGTTGCTGGAAGACTGGCCTCAGGAGCGGGCGATCGCCGAAGGCAGAACTGCCGCCATTCTTAGTAGCGTTGATGCAGGGGGTAAAGCGAAGGTTGTGCGTTTCCTCTCTCGCTCCAGGCTATTGACTCCACTGATGCGCGATCGCCGTCTTGGTCGAGCCATGTTAGACGGGGTTGGTGGCTATCAAGAAGACCGTAATTTTGGCATTCGTGTGATTGACCTGGGTGTGATGTTGGCTGCTGCTGATCTTTCTGGGACAGACTTACGGTGGACAGACTTGAGTGATGCCAACTTAATTCGAGCCAACTTAGGACGCTGTGATTTAGTAAAAACTAATTTGTCTCGAACTATCCTAGTTGATGCAAACTTGACTGGGGCTGACCTGATGGGAACTCGCTTATTCTACGGGCCAGTATCAACTGCAACACCTCGCAGCCGTACGGAAATTCCTGATTATATAACTGGAACTTGCACCGGAGCAGTCATCGAAAACGCAGACCTTACTGGGGTACAACGCATGTCAGATGAACAGCGGCAATATTGCTGTGCTTGGGGTGGTTCTAAAACTCGATCGACAATTCCCGGTGGTTGTGATGGAATTGCCAACAAACTTGGACGTTAAAATTCACCAACCATGTATACCCGTGCAGCTGATGTAGAAATTTCTGTAGTAGTTCCTCTACATAATGAGGAACTGAATACTGATTACTTATTCGAACAGCTAACGAAGGTATTAGAAGGGTTACAGCTTAGTTACGAAATTATTTGTGTGGATGATGGCAGCACAGATAAAACGTTGAAACGCTTAATGGATCAACGGACTCACAATGCTGCAATCAAAATTTTGAGTTTATCTCGCAACTTCGGCAAAGAAATTGCTTTATCTGCAGGAATCGATTACACGACAGGCAATGCCATCATTCCGATTGATGCAGATTTACAAGATCCGCCTGAACTGATTGGAGAGCTAATCGCAAAATGGCGCGAAGGATATGATGTGGTTCATGCAACTCGGCGATCGCGCCAGGGAGAAACCTGGCTCAAGCAGTTTACGGCTAGTGCCTTTTACCGAGTCATTGGGCGCATGAGTACTGTCCCAATTCCTCGCGATACTGGCGATTTTCGATTACTCGACCGTCGTGTCGTAGAAGTGCTAAAACAGATGCCCGAACGAACCCGCTTTATGAAGGGGATGTTTGCCTGGGTTGGGTTTAAAAATACCGCTGTTCTATATGATCGGGCTGAACGGTATAGAGGCTGTACCAAGTGGAACTATTGGCGACTGTGGAACTTTGCAGTTGACGGCATTACATCCTTTAGCTCAGTCCCGCTCAAGGTTTGGAGCTATCTTGGACTTGTCCTATCTATACTCGCATTTCTCTACGCTTCGTTTCTGATTATTCGCACTCTGATTCTAGGAGTTGATGTGCCAGGCTATGCCTCGCTCATGGTCGTTATCTTGTTCCTGGGGGGCGTGCAGTTGATCACCCTGGGCATTATTGGCGAGTATCTAGGGCGTGTTTATGAGGAAGTTAAAAGACGTCCTCTGTATCTAGTACGAGACGCTTATGGCTTTGAGGGTGATCGCCAGCCTGAAGCTACTACTTCACCTCAGTAACGCGCCAGCTTAGCTTTAAGTTCAGCCAAAAATTCCAAACGGTGACAATGGCGATCGCAATCAGGTTGGCAAGGTAGGGATTCACTCCAAGTAGATAAACCAGAACATCAAAGGTTAAGAGGTTGAGAACCAATCCAGCCAAGCAAATAAAATTGAATTTCAAGAACCGCTTGAATCGCTTTTGTATCCCCCTTTGACTACTCGTTAAATCACCAAACGTCCAAGCGTCGTTCCACAGAAAATTATTGAAGATTGCAATCTCCGCGGCAATACTTTTACCCAAGTTTAACGGCAGTCCAAGAGTTGTTGAATCACTCAGCAGATACAGCAAAGTCATATCGACAAACACACCGCTGAAGCCTACCAGACCAAAGCGAATCAATCGTCCTAGAGGGATCTCAAATCGCTGTTGGATACGTCCCAATCGTCCACCAGCAATTCGCAATCGGGTCAAGTGGTGAAGGTATTCGATGTACTGTTTGGAAGTAACCTTACTTTCTCCTTGCTGCCTTTCTTGAAAGACATAGCCGACTTCAGCAATCTGCCCAATGTCTCCCCGTCCCAATACCTCAAGCAAAATTTTGTAACCGAGTGGGTAGAGGGTGCGATCGCTAATTGCACTACGACGCACCATAAAATAACCACTCATCGGATCAGTGACCCGTCCTACTACTCCAGGCAACAGAATTAATCCCAGCGTTTGAGCGCCACGAGATAGAAATCGTCTGGCAAGACTCCATTCGCTAACGCCCCCTCCTTCAACATGACGGCTGGCAACAGCTAAATCGGCTCCTTGCTCAACTGCATTGAGCAGCTTTAGCAGAACCTCTGGTGGATGCTGTAAATCTGCATCAATCACCCCTAATATTTCTCCTCTTGCAGCTTGCCATCCTCGAATGACAGCACTAGAGAGCCCTCGTTCGAGTTGACGACGCATCACTCGAAGCTGAGGATATTGTGACATTAGTCCTTGAGCTATCTCCCAAGTTCTATCTGGACTATTGTCATCGACAACGAGCAGTTCATATTCACCAGGAATTGCCTGATCAAGTAAGCCACTCAGCAAACAAATAATGTCTTGAATGTTTGTGCCTTCGTTATAAGTCGGAATGATCAAGGAAAATTTGATGGAGTGCTGCGACTTTAAAGTACCTTGATTATGAACGTGGGCGTTTTGGGCAACAGTAGGGTAATCAAAAACTTGTAAAGGACCAGAAGGCACCTCTAACAAAGCTAGGGGATGTTGAGCTGTCATTTTAAAAATTCTCCAATAAATTACGTAGCAGGCGATTGGGTGTAAAGACTGAGCGTGAACCGATCCAAATCCATCGTTCCTGACAGAGCTTCAGTGCTTGTCAGTTTGTACTGAGCTTGTAAAACTTGTTGAACAGCCTGATCAAACTGTTGCTTTTCGGCGTCAGTTTTAGGTTCACTCCAAACAGCTCGCTCAGGGTTGAGCCATAGGATGCGCTCGTAGGCTAACGCTGTATCCGTTAGAGTTTTATCCAAAGTTGCAGCAAGCTGTTCGGGCTTCTCAGCCAACAAACTCACAGGCGCATCAGGGGTAACATAGTAAGCCAAGCGCAAGACGTGTCCCCAAGCTTTAGAGCTCATTACGATTAAAGTTGGGGTCTCGGTGTTCTGCTGAATGAGTTGATTAATCGTGTGGAACATGTGGCGATCGCGGAGGTTGAAATCACCTACACCAACGCAAACATAAGTGGCGAGTAGGGCTGCAATCAAAGGTTTTTGCCAGTGGTCCATTGCTCGTTCCAACCCTGCTGCTATTAAGAGGAGACAACCCGGCAAAACGAAGATAATACTTCTGCCATAGCCCCAACCTAATGTAAATTTCCCAGTGAAAACATCTACACTTAGAGCTAGCGCTAATGGCAAAACTCCTAATATCAGTGCGGTTCCCAGTGTTTGATACTCACCCTGTCGCCAAAGCCAAATGCAACAGGTTAATAATATGGCAACAGCAATGAAGCCAATTAAAACGGCAACTTCATGGGAGATACTTGGGGACAAACCACCTGATAGTAATTGAATGCCAACTGCTTCAAGGGCATCGCGGAAGTGTTTGAATAATGCTTCAACAAACCCAATTGACTCAGCAAACCGATCGAGATCAGCATTTCGTGCCTGTTGCCGAACTCCCCAAAATGCCCAAGGCATAGTAAGCGACACAGCGATTCCTAAGGCTATTCCGTATTGAAACCAGCGCTGCCGATCAAGATAGAGTACCAAAACGCCCAGCGCTATTACCCAATACGCAAAGAAGTAAAAAGTTAGTAGCCCAGCTGTAACTGACCCAATCAGTAAACAGTTCCAAAGCAACTGCTGTCGGCAGGTTACGTTAGCTTCAACAGTATTTTGGCGAATCAACCGGACAAGCGCCCACCCACTCAAAACAATCCAGAGAACCAGTGGTCCATACATACGGACGTTGAGTGAGTGAAAAAGGTAAAAGGAGTTAGTTGCAAGTAATGCAGCGAAAATTAGACCACCTCGATGACCTAATACGTCTCGCCCTAACCCATAAGCGCTGAAAATTGCGAGGCAGCTTAGCAAAACTCCTAAGCTTCTAACTTGAGCTACAGCATTACCAAAAAGCCGCAACCAAAGATGCTGGCTCAGAAAGAAAAGTGGTGGATGAGGTTCGCCGCCAGCAATACCCCTTAAAATTTGCTTGAAGGTTTCTACGATGTCTCCTAGTCCAGTCTCAACTGGTAGTTTGAGTAAGGAGGTGTAGCTTGACAGAAGAACAGGAACCTCTCCAGGGGTTTCATAGGCTGTTTTTTGCCCACTAAACAACAACAGAGATAGAACTTCGTCATACCAAAACTCATGGCTGCTCAAGTTCAGTATTCGCAGCGTAACTGCCAGAGCGATCGCAAAAAACAATAAAACTTCTAGAGGTAAAAGTAATTCAAACCTATTTAGTTTGATCCCCTTGAATATAGTGATCATTTAAATCTCCGTAGGTTCTGTATAGGTGAGAATTGACCCTTCGTAAGCAGGATATTTACCCGAACCACCAAGACCGTCTGATGTTAATGGTGAAAACTCAACTTTAAAGAATTGATTTGATGAAGAAAACTCCAGCTTTTGCGTAGGGTTTTCAGGTACAGGACAAGGACGATGGTGATAGCAGATGTAAAGAAATTTTTGATATCCTTGCTCAACCAGCGATTCACTCAACTGCCTTACATCTTTAGCATCATCAACTAGAAAAAAACTCTTATCACTTAGAGCAGGCGCAATCGCCTGGGCTACATACTGGTGTGAGATCGCGATGATCTCATTAGAGTCTTCTTTGACTGCTGTTAGAGCCAAGGCAACAGTCTGATAGTCCTTCACCAACTTAGTTGTTGCAACGAAAGTGTTAAGGTGAATACTGATAGAGATTAATACGCAAACCAATCCGATAGAAAGGTATCGCTGAAACCGCCCCATTACTCTCATAATGTATTTAAGTTGGACGGCTAAGAGAAGTGAAAGTAGAGGCATAAGGATTAGCAAAAACCGAGGGCCCCATTGCTTACCCCCAGCTCCAGATGGAACAATCAGTGGAACAGTGAGAATGAACAGTGCCACTATGAAATAGATCGCCCAAATCTTTGGTGCTAATCGCAACTTACTGCGTAGCAGAGACGGAAAGACAAACAAACAAGGAAAGAGCGAAACTGGAAAATATTCGAATAAAGAAGAAATAAGTTGTTTGAAGTTGTCACGTGCGGCTAACAGCCTTTCTGTTAGTGAAAATTCTTCTACTATCTGAATTGAATGAATGCCAAGAGGATGACCATAAACGACTTTATTAATACAGAAAAAGATAAGAACAGTTAAGAACAAGCTAGAGGTGAACAGAATTTCCTTCCCAGCAGCAGGACTGAATTTCTTAAGCCACTTAAGCTTTGCAACAAGGGAGAGTAAAGTTAGAGCCCCAACCAAGCATAGAAATTCTGGCCTAAACCACACTGATAAACCGATGAGGACTCCACCTAAAAGAGCACTTTTTCTACTTAAGTGGGTTGAATTTGGGAAGAGTACAACCGTTAAACCATAAAAAGCAAGAACAACAGCAAGGGTATGCTCCCAGTACATCGCACTATAAATAGATAGTGGGGAAGCAAAGATGAGAACGGCTAGGGCGATCGCAATGGCACCGCTGTTGAGCTCTAGCCGTTTGCACACCGCGTAAAACCTAAACCACAGAACCCAAGTTGATACAACAGGAATGACATACAAGCCCCTATAGCCCAACAGTGCATAGAAGGGCGCAGTGACTAGAGGAAAGGTAAACGGGAAAGTAATGTAGTAAAGCCCCAAACGGTTGTAGACAAAAGGGGGGAGAAACGGATACAGTCCGTTGTGCCATAAATCTCTTACCCAATCAGCAGCAGGCAGGTCTAAATCAAATTGCAAATCTCCGGAAGCAAACTGCTGTGCTAAGAGGGCCTTGAGTCCACCATCTCCACTAAAAAACACTCCATCTTGAATGTGGAGCTGAAGGAACAAAGTAAACAGGACTCCCGTCACGATAAATATGAGCGGTAGTTTAGAAGCCTGAGAACGTCCTGAAAGCTGGAGGAGCTTCTGTAAAGGTCTGCGCTCTAGCGTCGTCGTTTTCATAGTGTATCAGTGCCAGGATTTACTTATTTCTTGGCAGGATTACTGATTCCACTTTTATACTTGATGCTTAGATATCCACTTAAGGGATACCTTTTTGTTGTTGATATCTTTATAGTCCGCTGCTAAATTATGATGCGTTGATGAAGATATGGACTTTTTTGTCCTCTTGTCAAGCGTGTTTCCTCTATAAAGAGCCTGTCTTCTCACAAACCCGTAAGTATCCCATGTTACAGAGCCTGAGATGGGGAATCTTTTGAGGGTTTTTGAGAGGTGAATTAAGCTTTTGATTCAGAGCAAAGGTTATAAGCTCGCTGGTTAGGACAAGTAAATAATTTGTCCCGTCTTAGCAGAACGTTGAGCAGCATCAGCTACTTTAAGGGCATATAGGCTGGCAGCTGAAGTAACGTAAAGGGATGAACCTAATATGAGGTGATCTAGGACAGCAGCCGTATCTTTTGCAAATAGGCCTCTCCGGCTTCCAACCTCTAGGGGAGATGTTGTATCTAATCGAACTAACGTTCCTTGGTCGCCATCCAATAGAAGGGCGCCCTTCTCACCATGAATTTCTAGACTGCGTTCTGATTTCCACAGGGCTTCGCCTTTTCCGTAGGTTAAATCAGACATAGTTCCATTTGTAAATTGCAGTTGTGCTGTACAGAGGCAGGTGGTGTAGCGATCGGGGGAATCTGTATCGTCCCAGAAGCGGGCACTACAGCTAACGGAGTTAACTTGACCAAATAAGTCAATCAGGCGATGAATGCGAGAGAGGGCTCCAATTAGTGGAAAACCAAACAACTCTGGTTGGTAAGTCCATTTTTGAGGAGCCGGACGTTGCTGATTGAGATTAGCGTAACGGATGTAGAACACTGAGCCAATTTGGGGAAGAGCATTCAAGACTGCTTGGTGGATTCCACTCAGCAGTTCAATATGCTCGACGTGCAGTAGTTTACTTTTTGCCTGTGCAAGCTCAATTAATTCTGTCGCCTCAACGTAGTCTAGTGAGAGCGGATATTCTACAATGACATGTTTGTCAGCATGGAGCGCTGCACGAGCGATCGCTCCATGATCTCGATTGACCGTAGAAATGATGATCAAATCCAAATCTTCTCGCTGTACTAGCTCCATCCATGAATTTGATACTTCAGCGCTATAGGTTTGACTAAATGCTGCTGCTTTTTCTGGAGTGTGTCCTGCAACCGTGACTAATTGCGATCGCGAATCAGCCTGCAAAGCTTCCGCTCTAACTTTAGCGGCGTAGCCTGTTCCTACTATCCCAACTTTGATCGGCAGTGACATGAATGATTCAAACGATGCAGTTGTCATATAAGAAATATCCAGTCATGGCAGCAATAGATTTAAGGCAAGTGGGTCAAATGACCTGACGGTTTTTAGAATTTTAGAACTATATTGAAACCTGTATTGATGGCTAATAAGGTAAGGGTTTTCATCTCGCCCCATCAATTTCAACCAAATAACTGTTACTTGTTACACCTATAACCACTTTTAATTCATTAATCCTCTAAAGGTCAGTAGAACATATGGTTAATGCCCTAGCAATCTCTTGACAGAGCGAGTTCCCACCAGGAGAGAGTTGCTATTGAAAAGCAGCATTAGTTGTAGACGGCAACAACACAATCAACGTTCAAGTATAAGTAATTTAGGCTTAATTTCATAACTTTCATTACTAATCCCATTCAGCCCATCTATCAATTAGGCGTTACAGATCTTAGATTTTTTCGTAGTATCAGAGAAGAGTTACCGTAATGTAAGCCTTTACCCAAGTTAGGGTCGCATATCTTACAAGAAGTCAACTCGTACTGCCGTTTTAAACATTGAGAGGATTGTTGCATGGCGACTTTTAAGGTCACGTTGGTTAACGAGGCCGAAGGGCTGAACACCACCATCGAAGTACCCGATGACGAGTACATTCTAGATGCTGCCGAAGAGCAGGGGCTTGACTTACCTTATTCTTGCCGCGCAGGAGCCTGCTCTACCTGTGCTGGCAAAATCAAAGAGGGCACAATCGATCAGTCAGATCAGTCCTTCCTGGATGATGACCAAATTGAGGCTGGCTATGTGTTGACTTGTGTAGCTTACCCAACCTCTGACTGCACCATCCTGACTCACCAAGAAGAAGAGCTGTACTAATTGGTGAAGCTGCTTCAGAGAGACAGGGAGCTTTGCGATCAACTAAACGCTCTCTGCTTCTGACTGGTTCACTCCAAGCACAAACGCTAGACAAGATGTCACCACTTTATGGCAGGGGTACGAACGATCTTCCCCTGCTTGCTTTTGGTTGAGCAGCTTTGAACAGCAGAAAAAGATTTTGAGCGGAGGTGCACTAATGTTACGCCTCCGCTCAAAATCTTTTTCTTTTAGGGTCGGGTCACAGTCGTTCGAGCTGATCTAGCTGATCTACTACTCTATTGGACTGGCTCTACCAGTTCTACATTTGCCTCAGATGAATTCTCCAGCGCTGCTGGATCGC
This sequence comes from Leptolyngbya sp. FACHB-541, assembly GCF_014695875.1. Taxonomy (NCBI): domain Bacteria; kingdom Bacillati; phylum Cyanobacteriota; class Cyanophyceae; order Leptolyngbyales; family Leptolyngbyaceae; genus Leptolyngbya; species Leptolyngbya sp. FACHB-541. The sequence goes on from NZ_JACJPC010000122.1 coordinate 33,876, forward strand.
GCCAAAACGTAATGGCGTCGCTTAGGGGTTGGAGCTGAGTACCGGGGTAATAAAAGCTAAGAATTTGGGCACTAGACCAGCCTAGATCCCCTAAGTTATAGGCACCTGTCTGGCTCATCCCAACTCCATGACCCAGTCCACCGCCTGTAAAGATGTACCCTTTCAGAATTCTGGATTCAGCAGGCTGTGAATTTTGCTCTCCTTCGCTTTGTCCTGCTGTAGAATTTTGCACTGTCCTGGCTGGCGTTGCGGATGCTTCATAAACGGGGTCAATGTAAAACAGCGTGCTGTTGGGTGCGTAAAAGGCTCGCAAGATTTCGTCTTTCTCTAACTCAACCGTTCCTCGATCAGTTTGAACTGCCATTCGCTGTACCCGACCTGCTGGCGATCGCTCAACAACCTGAACTTGCTGTACCGTTGTAAAGTTCGCCAGAGGATGCTGAATTCCAGTTAGATATTCCTTCAGGTCAGCCGTAATTTGCGTTAATGGACTTTCTACACGCCAGCGGAATACATCCCAGCCATTCTCATTAAAGCCCTCAGTGCGACCGATAAAGGTCCGAAGATTGGCTTCATCTGCCAGACTGTAGCGCGATAAATCCCAGATGTTTTGTACAGAATCTACGACTGCGCGTAAGTAGGGGCGATCGGGTCCATTCCAGACATCGCTGAAAGGGGCTGTAATGCCACCTGTCGTTGAGGAATACAAAGCATCGACCAATTCATTCTGGTAGGTCAATACTTGAGAACGAGTAGCGGCGATCGCCCGGTCGGTCTCAGGGTGGGCACCTGACAGCCCACGGTAAACCTGACACTGTGTATCAGCGCATAGCTCATAGTTATCGATCGCAAATCGGCGCACGTTTCGCAGTGCGTAGGTGCGAGCCAAAATTGCCTGAGCCTCAATTGTGGTTGGCGGCGCACCAACCCCAATCTCGTGGGGTACCACTCCCCGCAAGTAGGTTTCAACGGGCACCTCATTCACTAATGTATAGGTGCCATAGGCATTAGGCTGGAGCTGTAGATTGCCTCCATAAAGTCGGCGTTCGCTATCACTGCGATTGGGGGTTACCTGTACCCGACGATTCCCTGTTGTAATCTGCACTTCGTCCCGCTGATAGCGATAGCCGTTGGCAACAAATGACGCTTTAGGTATCTGTTGCTGTACCTGGGTATCTAAGAAAGCACTTCTAGACCCATTGGCTTGAAGATTTTGAAACAGCAGACGGCGCAGCAGCGGACTACGATAAACATCACGCTTGGCCCACACCTGCCACTGTCGAGGCTGAGCAATTTCAACTTCCACGCCGCGCGATCGCCATTGATTAGCGCTATCTTCTGCACTTTCAAAGCTGCGATGGGTACTCAGCACCACTCGCTCATTTACTTGCGGCTCAGCTAACGGCTCCATCGTGATTTCTAGCTTGACGGTGCTGGCAGTGACGGTTTGGGTTTGACCTCCCGTCTCAAATTGCATAGTGAGGCGATCGCCCGTCAAAGGCTGTAAAGTAATTTCGTCCCCAGATTCAGAGCCAAATCGCTGCACGATCCCAATATCCAAAGTGGGATCAGCGCCACCTTGAGAAGAGTTTTGAGCTTGAGGAGCGTTTTGAGCTTGGGAAGAATCTGGAATTTGAGAAGTTTGATTAGAACTCGTTTGAGCTGACACGGGAAAGGATGTCAGCCCAACCAGACAAGCCGTAGTTGTTACACCCGCCCAGACAGTAAACCATCGAACAGGAGCAATAGCTGGGATACGAATTGAAAAGCATCTGGAACTACCAAATTGAAGTCGTCTACTCACAGGGCTGTCCCTCGAAATTACACGGCATGAAGTGGATTAGCTCGACCAGTGAGCCATGACTACCAGCAGCTAAGCAATGTTTCACAAGCTGTTATGTGGACTTTGTAACCTTCGACTGATGACTATTTTAGAGGTGCTGCTTATTATTGACGACTTTGCGGTTCGTAGTGAACCCCTTCCTCAAAAAACTTCAGGTTTTGTTTAATTCGTATTCTCTAACAGGGAATGACCTGACAGGGAATTAGAATGAGAGGGATCTTGAGCCTAGTCAACCAAGCGTCACATCTGACTGTTATCCCATCCAAAGCTTTTCATGTCCTGGTCGCGCATCCTAGTATTGCTAGTTGGCATCGTCCTAATTCTAGGGCTACTGCTTTGGTTTCTGGATTCACTCTCCCGGCTATATTTCCGCATCGCGTTCAGTTCGCCTTTGCTGGGCAATCTGTTTCTGCTGCTGCTGATTGTGCTTCTTGTTGCCCTGATTGCAACACTTATCTATTACAGCATTCTGTTTCAGCGCCCCGGACAGCGCACCGAACGTCCGCTTCCCCAAGCGCCAGAGCAAAAGACAGAAGCCGCTGAGGAAAGCTTGAGGGCAATTCGGCAACAGGTTGCCCAAATTCAAGACGAAGTAGCTCGACAAGCCCTAGTCGATCGCGCCCTTGAAATCGAAGAAAGTCTCTCTCGACGGGAATTGCAGGTCGTCGTGTTTGGCACTGGCTCTGCTGGAAAAACCTCTATCGTGAATGCAGTGCTCGGTCGGATTGTCGGTCAAGTAGGTGCACCAATGGGCACCACAGCGGCCGGGGAAACCTATCGCTTTCAGCTTAAGGGGCTAGAGCGAGAAATTTTTATCACTGACACTCCTGGCATTTTGGAAGCGGGCGTGGTGGGCACTGAACGCGAAAGACTAGCCCGTCAACTTGCCACTGAAGCCGATTTACTGCTGTTTGTACTGGATAACGACCTCCGCAAGTCCGAGTATGAACCGCTGGGGACACTGGCTGAGATTGGCAAGCGATCTCTCATCGTCTTCAACAAAATTGACCTCTACACCGAAGCTGACCGAGAAGAAATCCTGGCTCGTCTCCGCCAGCGAGTTCACAGATTTATTGACCCCAGTGATGTTGTAGCAGTTGCCGCTCGTCCCCAACCCGTTCCTTTAGAAAGCGGGGAACTCTTCCAGCCAACCCCAGAAATTTTGCCGCTCCTTCGACGCATGGCAGCCATTTTGCGAGCAGAAGGAGAAGACCTAATTGCAGACAACATCTTATTGCAATCTCAGCGTTTAGGTGAAAAAGCCCGTCAACTGATTGATGCTCAGCGACTTCAGCAAGCAGAAAAAATTGTTGATCGCTTTCAATGGATTGGAGCAGGCGTAATCTCCGTGACTCCCCTGCCTGTAGTCGATCTATTGGCGACTGCTGCTATCAACGCTCAAATGGTAGTGGAAATTGGGAAAGTCTACGGCTGTGAGATCAATCTTGACCGGGGGCGTGAGTTAGCTATCTCCCTGGCTAAAACCCTAGCTGGTTTGGGAATTGTCAGAGGCGCAATTGAACTGTTCTCGATCACGCTGCAAACTAACGTTGCTACATTCTTAGTGGGTAGAGCCATTCAAGGAGTCACAGCCGCCTACTTGACGCGAATTGCTGGAAAAAGTTTTATCGAATATTTTCGCAACAACCAAGACTGGGGAGATGGAGGCATGACTGAGGTCGTGCAGCAGCAATTTCAACTGAACCGCCGCGATGAATTTATTAAAGGTTTTGTTCAAGAGGCGATCGCTCGCGTAGTCAAACCTCTAGCTGAACCCTAGCCCCTATTAAATTTAGTAGAAACTTCGTCTTCTTAAAAACTTCGTACCCTAAATTTCTATTTAAAGTCAGTTTTCTTTCTATTCCCAAGCATACTGGCTGATGCAAACCTTATCTAAGCAGCTATAACTTCACGACTCTTCAAATCAGACTTGAGTAGTACCTGATTAAAGGTTTAACACACCTCTTCCCAGTGCTATTTTTTCACAAAACCATAGGGAATTAGTAACCTGAATGTAAGTAGCCTAAGTTTTTTCCTAGAAATTCAAAGAAGAATAGTTACTCCTTAGAGTATATAGGGAGAAATACTGAGGGATTGACTAATTTTTCACGAAACCTTTAAAGCCTTTGGTCCAAACAATAAAGTTATTGTGAGTCGGGGAGATAACTCTTCAGTCGAACTAAACTGTAATACAAGCAGGGGCAAGCATCATTTCAATCATTGACAGGCTATTGTGAATTCTTTGAATGTTTGTGACTTCTTTGAATGACCAATAACGGAAAGATTGAAAGCTATTTAAGAGAAAGCACCAGCATTCTTGATCCCAAGATTGACCAAAGCCTAATTTCTGCTGATCCAAAAGATCCGGAGCGCAGTCAGGAATTAGCGTTATGGGTGATGTAGATTACTTTATCCCTCGACCCAAATCACTCGTCGGCAATGGGTCAATCCTTATACTGGCAGCCGAGCCAATGACTTGTAAGGTTCAATCCAATGGTTTGACTATGCCCTTCGGGATCTGTCTTCTGCTTTAGAAGCACACAAACGATGGTCATTGATTTGGTTTGACTATGCAAGTTCAACTTAACTAACCCGCCAAGGAACTCTCAGCATTGTTACTTAGTCCTGGATCGCGGGAATAATGCACTAAGCAGCAGTAAAAGAGTCCTTTTCAACTTGAGCAACTGAGACTATCACCATGCCAGCAAAACCTTTTTACGCTGATGCAGACTATAATGAGCCAGCCAATTCCCTTAGCTTTCAGCCAGATGGCAATGATAGTGATATTGACGCTGAGCAGATAGCGAATGACCTGGTCAGCCTGGAGATGGAATATACAGAAAATAACAACCTTAGCAAAGGGGCTGGACGACGCACCACTGATTTAGTGCGCCTTTATCTTCAAGAAATTGGTAGAGTTCGCCTCTTAGGACGAGACGAAGAAGTCTCAGAAGCCCAAAGAGTTCAACGCTACATGAAGCTGCTAGAATTCTGCACTGCTGCCGCTGCTGAAGGTGATAGTCCTATCCAACAGTATGTTCGGTTGATTGAAGCTCACGACCGTCTAGCTTCTAACTTGGGGCATCGTCCCTCATTAGAGCGTTGGGCAGCCGAGGGTGGCGTTTCGGTGGCAGACCTTAAACCAACACTGGCTGCAGGTAAGCGGCGCTGGGCAGAGCTAGCCAACTTAACGGTTGAAGAATTAGACCAAATCGAGACAGAAGGAACCGGAGCTAAAGATCACATGATCAAGGCTAACCTTCGTCTTGTGGTTTCGGTCGCCAAAAAATACCAAAATCGTGGATTAGAACTGCTGGATTTGATTCAGGAAGGAACCCTGGGCTTAGAGCGAGCAGTAGAAAAGTTTGACCCCACTAAAGGCTATCGCTTTAGCACCTATGCCTACTGGTGGATTCGTCAAGGAATTACACGGGCGATCGCCACCCAAAGTCGCACCATTCGCCTACCTGTTCACATTACTGAAAAACTCAACAAGATCAAAAAAGCTCAACGCAAAATTTCTCAGGAGAAAGGGCGTACTCCCACAATTGAGGACATTGCAGCTGAGCTAGATATGACTCCACCTCAAGTTCGCGAGGTGTTGCTACGAGTGCCTCGCGCCGTCTCCTTAGAAACTAAGGTGGGTAAAGAGCGAGATACGGAACTTGGCGACTTGCTAGAGACCGATGGCATCTCTCCAGAAGAAATGCTGATGCGGGAAGCCCTCCATCGCGATTTGCAGCAGCTGCTAACTGACCTGACCAGCCGCGAACGGGACGTAATTCGGATGCGATTTGGCTTGGGAGATGGACATCCTTACTCTCTTGCAGAAATTGGTCGGGCACTAGATCTATCTAGAGAAAGAGTTCGCCAAATTGAGGCTAAAGCACTGCAAAAACTACGCCAACCCAAACGTCGTAACCGAGTTAGAGATTACCTCGAATCTCTAACATAGAAGTACATTTAAGTACATCTAAATTAAGTCTAAAAGTTTGAATGGAAGTGTAGTAAAGCTACACTTCCATTCAAACTTTTAGACTTAATGTCATTTCTATGTAAAGCATTAAAAAGACTTGGTATTGAATAGTCCTCATTCCCAACCTCTCAATAAATCTTTAAGTAGCAGTACTGAGATAACAACTTTAAGAAGTAGAGACGTTTTCGGGTCACTCAAAGCCAATACTTGTTCAAAGTTACCCCTTCCAAAAGCGGTTTAATTAGCTATTATTCTCAATAAGCTCTTTTTCTTGAAAATAACGAATTGATTGTGTATCATTCTCATTAGAGAGGCTTTATTGAGAAGGTCAATATGGCATTGTATACAGCAACCTCACTCAAGTCAGAACTAAACGACCGAGGCTGGCGTTTAACGCCTCAACGTGAAACCATCCTGCAAGTATTTCAAAATCTTCCAAAAGCAAAACACCTGAGTGCAGAGGAGCTTTATCATCTGCTGCAAGGTGAGGGTGAGAATATTAGCTTGTCAACGATTTATCGGACACTCAAGTTAATGGCTCGCATGGGCATTTTAAGGGAGCTTGAACTGGCTGAAGGACATAAACACTATGAGCTCAATCAGCCTTACCCACATCACCACCATCATCTGATTTGTGTCAGATGTAACAAGACAATTGAGTTTAAGAACGATTCAATTCTAAAGACGGGAACTAAAACTGCTCAGAAGGAGGGGTATCACTTACTCGATTGTCAATTGACAATCCATGCAGTTTGCCCAGCTTGCCAGCGTGCCTTGCTACCGATTTGAGCCTAGAATCAGCGAAACCGCCCATTGAGAATATCATCAGCGCTAAGTCCGTATTCACGCTGAGCGGCGGAGACGGCTTGTCTGGTTCCAGCGCCCAATTCTCCATCTAATGGTCCAGAGTAAAATCCTCGGCGTTGCAACCGTCTCTGTAATTCCAACACGCTAAATCGTCCCGATGGTTGTCCCGCTGTATTGGACACCTGAGTAGCTGTAGATCGCCGAGCCGTTGACTCACTTGGACTTGCATTTCTAACTGTTGAAAGGGTAAGAGGTCCAGCAATGCCATCAGCGACTAGCCCATTTCGCTCCTGAAACTGGGTAACTGCGGACTGTGTTCCTTCACCAAAACTGCCGTCAATTGTCCCTCGATAGTAGCCGAGGTTACTCAGTCGCTGCTGCAAATCAGTTACATCAGGTCCCACATCACCCAATTGTAAGATTCCGTCGTTAGCGCTAGCAGTAGGACTAAAGGTTTGTACTGGAGTCGCAGTTTGGGCAGGTATTGTAGGGGTAAAGGCTCCGTAAAGCGCATTTGCTGTTTCAGTCCCAAAGACACCATCTGCATTCAGTCCGTTTGCTTGCTGGAACTGAATTACAGCTGCTTCGGTGGCTGGTCCAAAGTTTCCAGTTGGTGAGCCCTGAAAATATCCCAGTTCTGCTAGCCGAGTTTGAAGCTGGGTCACGGACTCCCCACTACTACCCGTCTGTAGTACACCATCTACTGTAGATGGTGTAGATAATGTGCTCGCTGCAACGCCAAGAGCCGATTGCGTTGCGGGTCCAACAACACCATCAGCAACGAGCCCATTATCCTGCTGAAACTGAGTTACGGCACTTTCGGTGCTCGGACCAAAAATACCGCTAGGAGTACCCTGAAAGTAACCCAACTCCGCTAACCGGACTTGAAGCTGGGTAACTGCATCACCGCTGTCGCCCAGTTGCAAAGTTGTGCCAAAACTTTGACTTAGTAGAATAGGGCTCTCTGGAAGAATTTCTGCTGGAGGTGTCGAAGTAAAAGTGCGATCGCCTTCAGGCTCAGGTTGAACAGCTCGAACTGGGCTGATGCTGCTAATAGCCAAGACACTGGTAAGACATAGCAGACGAAGCAGAAAACCGTCAGCGCGCTGGCAATTGAGGAATCCCAAACTTTTGTGGCTATGCATTTGTGGAACAGTCCAGTTCAGAACCTTTTGCACTTCAAATTCTCACACTCTTTTGGCATGTATTTTATGCTATTTCAGCAAATCTAGACATAGCTCATTTGTTTGATTTTTGGAGAACGATGGCTCTTTAAGGCGAAATCTCTCGCTTAGGATTAGCCAGATTCTATTAAACTGACTTGGCTTTTCCCACTATTTTTCATAGATGATGAATACGTCAAGTGCTGATTAAGTCAAACAGCAATTTAGACTGAAGGTTGGGTATCTAAACTCTTTTGAACGGCGGAGCAACCGAGGATGCTAATGTCGAATTAATAATTTTTTGTACGATGGCTCCAAGCTACTAGATACTCTGTCAAGCAAAATAATAAAGGTTAGAGACTATCTCTGTAAGAAGAGTATCTCTAACCTTTTAGTTAAAAAGAATTAATTGTACGGGACGGATAGCCCTCAATAAAATTGGGGCGTGAAACTATGCGTAGTGGTCAATAATCAAAGCTACAACGATTGCAAAACCAGTGATTCCTAGTGCGATCGCAGGGTGCTGGCCTTGGTTAACGGCAAAAGAAGTAATGACCCCTGCACCCAAGCCAGCAGTAACAGCAGCACTAACCCAATCCTTCTTTGATCTATCGTACATGTTCAAAGTTGATTAATGGTTCATGAGACATTAATCAACCTACCATTCCTGTTTTCCCCCTTTAGAGTGGTGTAGGAATTTTGTAATCAAGGTTCAGATTCGGTTAATGTTCTTAACAAGATGGCTGCGATTGATCTCTAGTTCAACCGTTCCGTGTTGCCTGATTTAACCCAACCTTCTAGGTTGCTTCCGGATAGCCGAACTTTTATCCATGCTCCATCAGAGCTTTCTTCCAGCACGACTACCTGCTCGTCATACCCTATACCCCCAATTTGCTCTGCATCCTGATTGGGTTCCTGCCGCACAATCAACCCTATAGGCTGTGTTACCTGAGCCTCGTAAGCACCAGGGGGGATAGCAGGGGTTGCTGATGGTGTAGGAGTGGGTTGAACTGCCTCAGTGAGGGGAGTGGCAGGAGGAGGCTCAGCAGGAGTTGTACTCTGAGTCCGAGCAGCTTCTGGCGGAGCTGGAGAAGGATCGTTAGGAAAGGTTGGTCTGGGTGGTGGTGTTGTAAATCGGGTGATTAAGTAACGCGTCGTGCTAACTCCTGCAAAAAACAGGACAGCGATCGCCAGCACAAACCCAGTGAAAAACTTTGCAACTCCGGACCAACTCATCACAACGACTGGTGTTGAATACGACTACCTAAACTGCTTTGCCTGGAGGCCAGACGTGCTTTGCCTGCTGCTGCCCATTCCTGCAAAAGCTGGATTTGGTCTTGAGCGGTTCGGGCTAGAGGAATAATTTGACTGGCTGCCTCTAGCACATCATCGGTAGTAAAGTCCCGATTCTGGCTAAACCCAATATGCATCGCCTCAACCAAAATTTGTTCAATTTCAGCTCCAGAAAAATCTGGCGTTTCATACGCCAGACGGTCTAGATCATAACTCCTTAAATTATGAGGACGCAGGCGAGACAGGTGAACCGAAAAGATTGCTCTGCGCTCTTCCTGGTTAGGTAAGCCAACAAAGAAGATTTCGTCGAATCGCCCACGTCGCAACATTTCTGGTGGCAACATCTGAATGTTGTTAGCAGTGGCAACGACAAACACGGGAGATGATTTTTCAGCTAACCAGGTGATAAAAGTACCAAACACACGGCTCGTGGTGCCAGAGTCACCTCTGCCATCTAAGCCTGAGAAAGCTTTGTCGATTTCATCAATCCACAGAATGCAGGGAGCCAAAGCCTCTGCAAGCTGAATCATTTGTCGGGTACGCGATTCAGATTCTCCAACGAGTCCAGCAAATAGCCGACCGACATCTAGACGCAGCAGTGGCAGATGCCAGTGGTGGGCGATCGCCTTTGCCGTCAACGATTTACCAGTTCCCTGAATGCCCACCAACAACAGCCCTCTGGGATGAGGTAATCCGTACTGTCTTGCTCGTTCAGAAAAAGCACTGCCTCGGCGCAATAACCAGTCTTTCAGGTTGTCTAAGCCGCCAATATCAGAAATTTGCTCCGTTGCTGGGTAAAAGTCAAGAATCTGGGTTTGGCGAATAGTTTGGCGCTTTTCTTCTAAAATCAGATCCACGTCTTCAGGTTGAAGCTTGCCGTGAGTGGCGATCGCCCGCGCCAAAACTCGACGAATCCGTTCAATTGATAATCCCTGGCAAGAGCGCACCAAGTCATCTAAGGTCCGCCCGTCTAAAGACTGTCCTGTTGCGGTTGACAGCCGCTCAATCTCCAACTTGATTTCAGCTGTGCCAGGTAGAGGAAACTCCAGTACGGTCAACACTTCACTCAAGTCATCTGGGATGGATACTAGAGGCGAAATGATCACAACATTTTTGGGCTGAGACTTGAGCAAGCGTGCCAGGTTTCGTAGCTTACGCGAAATGGCTACATCTTCCAAAAAACGATGGAAATCTCGCAAGATGAAGACTGCTGATGCAGAGGCAGGTAATTTTTCGATCAGTTCTAATGCCTGTAGTGGATTGCGTCGCCCAAAGCCAGCGTCATTCAAATTGCCCTGATAACCATCCACAAAATCCCAGATGTAAACAGCGCGATTGCCCTGCTGCTTAGCAGATGCAGTGATCGCCCCTTCTACTCGCTCTTCCTCTCGTGTAGGAATATAAATCAGTGGGTAGCGGGCACGCAACAGAAGTTCAAACTCGTCGCTAAAGCTCATTCAGAGGTGGAAGTTAAGGGTCAGTTGAAGATCGATTGAACGTCTGCCCAATCCTAAAAACCGAATTCTCAATTCAGTGCTTAGTTTGATATTTGCTTTCTCAATGCTTCTAAGGAAGCCCAACGGCGATCAGTTGGCGGCTCAACATTTTGGGGATCGATTTGAATCCCAGCACATGCAGCATCACAAATTTGGCGCTGCGGAATTTCCAGACAAAGCTGCTCATAGAGCCACTCGTCTGGCTTAAAGTAGCCCTGCGGTGATATCGTCTCCACCAAATCTTCTAGTGGAACTTCGCGCTCAACCAAAAGCTCATCTTCGTCTTCATCTGGCTCTTCTAACCAAATTAGCTCAACCGGATCAATGGAAAGCCGATGGTTATATTGCTGAAGGCAGCGATCGCAAGTCAGTGTGACGATCGTCTCTACATGAGCAGAAACCTCCAGGTAATTTCCTCGATGAGTTACCTGCAAACTTCCCTGAACAGGAGTCAGGGTTTCTAAAGCTGGAAAATATTCCTTAACCTGAACGTGGTCTGTTTGCTCAGGCGCTTTAGCTAATTGTGGAATGTAAATTGTTTCCATGAGTGAGCGATCCTATAAGACCGCCTTTCGCTCAATCAACTATCAATCCTAACAGGTTCAGTCCATTGATGAAATCTAACTCCGCTCATACTTCTAGCAAAATTTCTAGAAAGATCTAAAAACGGAGCTTAACGGAGTTGTACGCTAGTGACTTCGGATTGCTCTATATGAAGTACTGCCTTAGCTTTGCGAACGGCGAACGACTAGGCGACGATCGGGTTCTCGTCCTCGACTGTAAGTTTCTAAATCCTCGAAGGGCTTGAGAAAAGTGTGGACTTGACGGCGCTCAGCAGAAGATAACGCAACCATCTCAAACTCTTCACCTGTTTCACGTACTTTAGCTGCCGCCTGCTCAGCCATTGCCTGTAGCTCGGCTTGCCTCTTAGCACGATAACCATTTAGCTCAACCGTGTAAGCACACTGCTGATCTTCTGGTTGACCTAGATTAAGGGTTGTGTTGGTCAGGTATTGAACTGCATCTAAAACAGATCCATCTGCACCAACCAGAGTTTCAATTTGCTCAGAAGTCAGAGGCGCAGAATCAATGACTAACCAATAGCTGCCCTCCTGCTGAATCTGCTCTGCATCCGTACCAACCGTAGCAGGCAAGCCAGCTAGCCCCAGCAATTTCTCCAACCACTCTTGTCCGCGCCGCAACTGACTCTCATCCATAAGCAATCATCACGCCTTTTTCTTAGAACGCTTTGGCTCAAACGGAAGAGATTCTCTACCATCGTCGCTATCGGAAGATTTGCCTGCTGCTTTTTCCTCAGCATCTACAATCTTCTGAAGGTTTTCAGGCAGAGGTTCTCGCGACAAGATAAACGTTTGCAGCGTTTGAAAAATGTTTGCAATCACCATGTACATCAGTACGCCAGCAGGCAGCGGGAAGAATAGGAACATTCCCGAAAACAGTACGGGCGTGACTTTGTTCACAGCCGTTTGCTGGGGATTGGAGCTAGCTCCTTGTCCAGAAAGCAGCTGGTTGACGTAGAGACTTAATCCAAAGAAGATCACCATACCGACGATATCCCAATGGATTGCTCCATCTTCGTCGAAGGCACCAACTCGACCCAGTGCATCAATAAACAGAAATCCTTTATTTGCAGCTAGACCGGGAACTGTACCTTGAAGGGTTACTTCACCTGGGCTGAGAGCTTCTAAGTTCCCGTTTTTGTCAAACCGAACTAGTTCTTCGCCTTTGGTAACTTTCCAAGCTGGCAAAATTTGCGTTTCAGGGTACTCATCCAAAAGCTGTTTGAGTGGTGTCCCTTCAGCAGTTTGAAACTCAATGCTGGTTTTCTCGCCTATCGCTAACCGGTTTCCTCCCGGAATTACCGCAGACACGGGAGCATGAATGCCGTCAGCAACGTATATGTTTTGTGGCTTAGTGACAAACGCTTGCGGCTGGATCTGCTCAATTTGCTCAGATGGGAAAATTTGCAGATTAACGGAATAGTTAATGTCAGAGAAGGGTGATCCACGCAGGGTTGCAAACAGAGCAAACAGGATGGGCATTTGTAAAAGAACTGGAAAACACCCTGCTAAGGGATTGCCAAATTCCTTGTAGACCTTGCTCATCTCCTCCTGCTGCTTAGCAGGCTCTTCCTTGTAGCGCTCCTGGATTTCTTTGACTCGCTTCTGCATCGCGGGCTGAGCGACACGCATCCGCCTCATGCTACGAATTGAGCCTGCGCTAAGAGGATAAAGGGCAAAACGAATGACTAATGTCAGAGCCACGATGGCTAGACCATAGCTCGGCACAATCCCGTAGAAAAAATCTAGGATTGGCAGCATCACATTGTTGGAAAGAAACCCGACACCAAAATCCATGTGCTCTATGTCAACCTACGTACTCTGAGTTACTTGAGTCTAATCTATCTGATTATTAATCAACCTGTAAGTCAATGGGCATACTGAACAAACACGCTGATTCACTTCAATGGGAGCGTTCAGGGGCAATTTTTGGAAAGGGGTAATTGCCGTACATACCATCCCTAAGCAAACGTCTAAACCAACCCAGCTAGCAGGAAGTAAGGATGCGTTGTAAACCTGTCCAGATCTACTTGCTCTCGACTTACTTTCCTAGTGAACCGCTAACCTGCTGAGCCTTGGTTGACAGATGCTCATTAATGTAATCGTAGAGTTCCCGAAACCGAGGTATAGCTCTGAGTTCTAGGCGGCTACCGTCTTTGAGGGTTACAACCATATCGCCCCAAGCACCCAGTCCGCGAGGGACAGTGACGACCTTAGTAATTTCGGAGTAGATCACATCAGAGCGATCACGCCCTAGCCATCCCCCTATTACTGAGATTCGGCGGTCTGTGATCCGATAGCGCAGCCAAAGGGCACGAACAACTGCGCCAACTGTCAGTGGCAAGCATATGACTGTCAAGCCAAGCAGCAGATTAATTATTAGATCACCGATATGGGGACCACCCTCAAAGAACACCTCTTCCTTAATGCCCATCCACGACCTCAGTTTTTTTTTAATAACTGTTCTAATTCTTGCAGAAGTTGCCCATAATCGCACTGAGTCGCAGGCGGTTTCACCACGATTACAATCTGCCAACCTTGAAGCATTTCAGGTAAAAGCTGCTGCATCGCTGACCGAATTCGTCGCTTAATTCGGTTACGGACAACGGCGCGCTTGCTAACTTTTTGGCTAATCGAAATACCAATTTGAGTGAATGGCACTTCCTTAGATTGCACAAAAGTCGCTTCGCCTTCGCAGTCTGCTTTGGGCGATCGCCGCTTTAACGCTATCAGGGTGAGGTGAGGAGTAGAGCGCCGCAGACCCGATCGATAAACTGCGCCAAAATCTTGGCGATGTCGAAGTCGATGAACCTTGGGCAAAGCCACTTTTACACCACTTACATTGCTTTAACGCAGGTTTGCACTGGACGCACAAATCCTAGCTGACTGAAAGTCTCAGGCGCCCTTTCCGCCGTCTTGCTTTGATAACGCGCCGCCCAGTTTGAGTGCGCATTCTGGCTCTAAATCCAGAAGTTCTTTTCCGCTTACGGCTAGTGCCGCCCAAGGTTCGCTTAGTCATACGAAACTACTCCAAACTTCTTCACAATCAAAAACTCACAGTCCACCATCATATCACCTCAGGCAACAGTGAAAACCCCTTTAAACTGAATCTAAGCTAGATATTGGAAAGCTAACTAACCCAAACAGCAAGAACCGCTAGAGCAATCTAGCGGTTTAAGGGGGGTCGTTAACGTGAGGCAGAACTGAACTATTAGATGCAATTCGTATGCTTGAAGAGACGTAACGAATTGCCTTTATACGAGCAGTACCCACAGCAGGTTAATTACGATCTGCCAATAGTCACGATCCAGGTGCCAACATAACGCAGTAGTGGTAGATCTCCGGGAGAACGAACTAGACAGTTGAAATAGTGAGTGCCAGAAAAATTAGGGTTTCGGACGTTAGAGAAGACTAACTCAACCCGTGTTCGAGAAGGAACAGGCTCTTCTGGATAAATCTCGATGACGCGATTTTCCTCATCCCAGGTGACTTCGCTGAGGGGAATGCTATCGCCGTCAATGCGAATCTCAATTTCGTCTGGATCAAATGTGCCCCTGTAAGTGTCGGGGTAGGTGATGGCAAATTGGGCCACCGCTAGCTCCATTTTGTCAGCAGGAACCCGAAGACGGTAACGATCAAAGCGGTTAGGTTCGCCATCATAATCAAGGCGATAGCCTAGCTGGTACTCTCGGTCAACTCCGCTAAAAATGGTCAGCCCTTGCGTACCTTGAGCTAGACCAACAGCAGAAACCCCCGCCACTAGACAGCTTGTGGCTGCAAAAACCGAGAGTAGACGACGGATGGATGAGCCTTTGGAAGACATGAACCTTACACCTGAATAATAATATTTAACGATCTGGATCACAGAACTTCACCAACTCTGACTTTACCAGGCTTGGCATAGTATTTGGATAATTCACTAGCTGATCGACGCAATCGGGCAGAAAAAGTGCCGCGATCTAAACTTTGTCTAGCTACATCTAGTATGTCTCAATTTTTATGCTTAGCTTCTGTGCTCAAGCATGAGTAGTTCGGGTAATAGGAGCGATCGCCAGCGTATGACGAAATGTAGTCGAACGTAAATATTCTCATCAAGAAGTAATGCTGAAATGGTCAAAAGAATTTGATATTTTAATCCACTCTTGTTTCGGTCGAATTGTTTCTTGTTTGAGCACTTTTATAAAAAATTGAAGTATCAGCTTCCTTCAGAATTACCAAGGTTCCGTTAAACACGGGCTTACAGGGTATTTAGTGAAGACTCTCAGACTAAGTTAGGTTTAAAGGCAGCTTTTAGAGAATGAGGGCAGCAGTACAAAAGCCTGGAAGACCCTGAAACGCTGGCTCCACAATTCTCCGGTTCGAAGAGTCTAGTCCTTCTATGAGTAGGAACTAAGGGCTATAGACACAAGAATTTACGTGATCTATAAGACAAGTTGAAGATATAGATTGACTTCAAAGAATCCATCTAAGATGCATAACGATCTGTACACATTATCCGCAACGGACATTGTTCAGATCTAAAAATCTACTTGGATCTCCATGAACAAAGTTCTCAGCTTAAATATTCGCCAGGTATTAATAAGTTGCGCTTACGAAACCGACTACATCTAGCTAGATCAATTACATTTAGATCAAGTAGAGCAGGCAAGTTCGCAAGACTGGGAACAAAACGTTAAAGATGTGAGCGAGTCAATTAGTGCGAGTCAGTCAGTGTAATTCACAGCTACATCTCTTTTAAGTGAAAACTTCTAGCCAACAGGGTTGCTTAAGACTTTGCAAGTGAGCAAACAGAGGCAGCGGAGAGGCTTCAGGGGTAATTTGGCTCTGCTCCCTACTAGCTCTAAGGCAGGAACTTTTTAAGAAGCATAAATTTAGAGCTATTTTGATAGCTCGTGCTTCTGGCAGCAAAGGCGGTCAGTTTCAGCCGCATAGTGCAGTGCGTTGAACAACAAAAATAACTGCTTTTGTTGATTGTTTGAATTCACAACATGATTAAGGAGAATTCATGAAGATAGCGATCGCCAAAGAAATTGAGGTTGGAGAGCGTCGGGTCGCTGTGATCCCCGATACGGTTGCTCGTTTGGTGAAGCAGGGCTTAGAGGTTTTGGTAGAGGCTGGGGCAGGAGAGCGAGCCTATTTTCCCGATGCTGACTATGAGGCGGCAGGCGCAAGAATTGTCCAAGATGCAACTCAACTTTGGGGTGAAGCCGACATTTTGCTAAAAGTTGGACCACCGCAAGAGCGGGAGAATGGACAGCTTGAGGTTAATTTGTTGCGAGAAGGGGCTGTTCTGATCAGTTTCCTAAATCCCTTGGGAACGCCTGAAGTGATTCAACATTTAGCTGAGCGCAAAGTAACAGCTTTCAGCATGGAGATGATCCCCCGTACCAGTCGGGCCCAAAGTATGGATGCCCTCTCTTCTCAGGCTGGGGTGGCAGGTTACAAAGCAACTTTGATCGCAGCAGCGGCCCTACCCAAGTTCTTCCCAATGCTGACAACCGCAGCCGGAACGATCGCTCCAGCAAAGGTGTTTGTCATGGGGGCTGGAGTCGCCGGATTGCAGGCGATCGCCACTGCCCGTCGTTTGGGCGCAGTGGTTGAAGCCTTTGATATTCGTCCGGCGGTGAAGGAAGAGGTGCAAAGTCTAGGTGCCAAATTTGTCGAGGTGAAGCTAGAGGAAGACACCGTTGCAGCAGGTGGCTATGCCAAAGAAGTTTCAGAAGCAGCTAAGCAGCGATCGCGCGAAGTCGTTACCGAACACGTTCGCCAATCTGATGTCGTAATCACAACAGCTCAGGTACCTGGGAAAAAAGCACCTCTGCTCGTCACCGAAGAAATGGTCAACCAGATGAAACCTGGCTCTGTAATCGTGGACCTGGCAGCAGATCAAGGTGGCAACTGCGCCTGCACTGAACCGGGCAAAGACGTAGTGCATCACGGCGTAACCATCATCGGGACGATCAACTTGCCTGCATCCATGCCGATTCATGCTAGCCAGATGTACGCCAAAAACTTGCTGACGTTGGTGCAGTACCTCGTCAAAGATGGCGCACTGCAACTCAACTTTGACGACGACATTGTAAACAGCGCTTGCGTTGTCCACGCTGGAGAAATTCGTAATCAACGGGTACGTGAAGCTCTGGGGGTCCCTAGTCCTCAACCTTCAGCGCTGTAAGAAGTTTGCGAGAAATGTGTTTGTAAGTAGGAATTTTTGACTTTATGGCAGCAGGATTACTGACTGGTCTGGTTGTATTTGTCTTAGCCTCGTTCGTTGGGTTTGAAGTGATCAATAAGGTGCCGCCAACCCTGCACACACCCCTGATGTCGGGTGCGAACGCGATCTCTGGAATTGCTGTAATTGGCGCAGTGCTAATTGCTGGAGCTCAAGAGTGGAACGTCACCGTCATTTTGGGCTTGATCGCAGTGGTTTTGGCAACCGTCAACGTTGTGGGCGGTTTTCTGGTGACCGATCGGATGTTGCAAATGTTTAAGAAGAAAGAGGTGAAGGCATGAACAGCGGGTTTACAGAGTTTTTGCCAACTGGAATTGAAATTACTTACTTGGTTGCAGCTTCCCTATTTATTGTTGGGTTAAAACAATTGGGTTCACCTGCCACTGCGCGTCGGGGAAACCTGATTGCAGCGATCGGGATGTTTCTGGCAGTTGTTGCCACCCTGCTGAATCAGTCGGTGTTGAATTACCAGATGATTTTGCTGGGTGTGGTGATTGGATCATTGGTCGGGGCGATCGCCGCTCAAAGAGTCGAAATGACCGCCATGCCTCAAATGGTGGGCTTGCTCAACGGCTTAGGCGGTGCAGCTTCTACCCTGATCGCAGTCGGTGAATATTGGCGGCTGATGGGTATCGGCGAAACCATTCCACTAGATGCCACCATCACGATTATTCTCAGCGTTTTGATCGGCAACATTACCCTCACGGGCAGCTTCCTGGCGTTCGCCAAATTGCAAGGTCTGGTCAGCGGTTCCCCAGTTACCTACCCGCTTCAGCAACCAATCAACGTTCTCTTGCTGATTGGCTTCCTGGCAGGTAGTGCCTACTTAGTTGCGACAGCCCCCGACCCAACTGTCTTCCTGGTCATTAATGGAATCTCTCTGCTTTTGGGAGTACTGTTTGTGCTGCCTATCGGTGGCGCAGATATGCCAGTCGTTATCTCGCTGTTGAACTCCTTCTCCGGCTTGGCAGCCAGTGCCGCAGGCTTTGTCCTGATGAACAACATGCTGATCATTGCAGGGGCACTGGTTGGCGCTTCAGGTATCATCCTGACGCAAATTATGTGTAAAGCGATGAACCGCTCCATTGCTAGCGTTTTGTTTGGCGCATTTGGTGGCGCTACCAAGGCGACTGGAGGAGCCAGCGGCACTCAGCAAGACAAAATTGTTCGTTCAATTGGAGCTGAGGAAGGCGCAATGATGTTGGGCTATGCCCGATCGGTAGTAATTGTGCCTGGATATGGCATGGCAGTTGCTCAGGCCCAGCACACCGTTAGAGAACTGGCAGACCAGCTAGAAAAGATGGGGGTCGAGGTCAAGTATGCAATTCACCCAGTTGCCGGACGAATGCCCGGTCATATGAACGTACTGTTAGCCGAGGCAAATGTTCCTTATCCTCAGCTTCATGACATGGATGACATCAACCCAGAATTTGAGCGTACTGATGTCGCCCTTGTAATTGGGGCAAACGATGTGGTGAATCCTGCTGCACGAAGTGATGCCAACAGCCCAATCTATGGAATGCCAATTCTAGAGGTAGACAAAGCTCAGCACACCATCGTAATTAAGCGGGGCATGAGCGCTGGTTTTGCGGGTGTTGAAAACGAGCTGTTTTATAAAGACAAAACCATGATGCTGTTTGGCGGTGCCAAAGACGTGGTGGCTCAGCTTGTGTCTGAGGTAAAGCAACTGTAAGCAAAAGCGCTTACAGAAGCGGAGCCTCCTGAAGTGAATCGCTCTTAAAAGCGTGGCGTTCGGATTAAAACTAACGGCAGATAGCGCATAGAGTTTGCCGGATGCCACGCCTTTACAGTTTCGTTCAAATCAGACTTAACCAATAGAGCAGAAATAAGGAAGAACTTATAGTAAATAGCTAAATGTCGAGGGTTTAGTTATGAAGCTGGAACTCTCAGCGATGGGATATTTTGGGCGATCGCGATATTTATGATCATTTACTAATCTCGTTTGCTAAATAACGTTACGAGTCCTGTACTCGGTACTTCATTTTTGCCGGTTAGACTGCTGAGATGACTACAATCAAAAACAACCTGGAGGAGTAGTCTAGGGAAAATCTAGAGGAGTTCGCGGGTGAGATGATCCCGAAGCGAATAAATCTATGATGCGATCTGTTAGTGGCTGGTTGCGCGAGGAGTTGTCAATGTTGAGCTTTTGGGTTCGATTTGTCCACCGAGATTCACCTCGGGTCCGTTCCCTCGTTGGAACTTATCAGGCTATTAGCTCAGCATCAGTCGATGCGTTGTGGCAGAAAGTCGTCAATCTGGCGGATGTGTCTTGGCACCCGCTCCTCGCTAGCACCAATGCGCCTAAAGGATTAATCCCCAAACCAGGGCTAATTTATCAGGCGGTGACTCGGCGATTTCCGATTCCGATTCAGATTTTTGTGGAGCGAGTATCGCCCAGAGAGCTTTTGAGCGTCAGGATTTTAGCAATTCCTGGAGTTGAGGAACGGGTGACTTATAAGGTCGAATCTACGGTCTGTGGAACTCGTGTATCCTACTCTGTTACGCTCAAAGGCTGGCTTTCTCCAGTTGTATGGTCATTTATTCGCCCTTACGCTTCTAGAGTCGCGGCGGAACTGGCCCATGCAGTAGAGCAAGAAATTCAAGCGATGCGAACCAGTTCCCCATCTGGGGTAATTGCCCCCTCTACTGCTCCTAAGCCAATCAACAACGGCTTTCAAGATCTTTTGAGCGTTGTGGTGTTAGTTTGCGGAACTGGCTATTTAATGCACTAAGCAAGGGAAAGGAAAAAAGCAGCCAGATGTGAGTCTGTTTTTGCTGATTTGACTGCGTCAGCGCTGAATGGTGTTTTAGCGTTTGATGGCGATCGCTTACCTAGCCCAACCGTAAGTTGTCAGACAGCCCAGTTAACCTACACCTGCTAACGGTAAGATCAACTCGTAGGAAGAAATTACTAAACGACCCTGCACTTGAGACGGGTGGAGAATACGATGGCTAAAGTTCTTGATTCCAGTGCAGTGTTAGAAGTCCTCAAACCTGTGCAAGACCCTGAACTCCGCAAGAGTTTAGTAGAGCTAAATATGATTCGCAATGTCGAGATCGACAATGGCAATGTCAGCTTTACGCTGGTGCTGACTACGCCTGCTTGCCCGTTGCGTCAATTCATCGTCGAAGAATGTGAGCAAGCGATCAAGACGCTTCCTGGAGTAGAAAATATTTCCGTTGAAGTCACTGCGGAGACACCGCAGCAAAAATCTTTGCCCGATCGCACTGGAATTGAGGGAGTGAAAAACATTCTGGCAATCTCCAGCGGCAAGGGTGGCGTGGGCAAAAGTACCGTTGCAGTTAACGTCGCGGTTGCACTGGCGCAAGCGGGCGCAAAGGTTGGATTAATTGACGCAGATATTTATGGACCAAACGCACCCACCATGCTAGGGCTAGCAGATGCCAAAATTGTGGTACAGCAGGGAGCACAGGGAGAAGTGCTGGAACCCGCTTTCAACTACGGAGTAAAGCTGGTTTCGATGGGCTTTTTGATTGATCCCGACCAGCCTGTAATCTGGCGTGGGCCAATGCTGAATGGAATTATTCGGCAGTTTCTCTATCAAGTCCGCTGGGGCGAATTGGACTATTTGATTGTAGATATGCCACCTGGAACGGGGGATGCTCAGTTGACGATGGCTCAAGCGGTGCCAATGGCAGGCGCAGTCATTGTCACGACTCCGCAGACGGTGGCGCTGCTCGATTCCCGTCGAGGCTTGCGGATGTTCCAGCAAATGCAAGTGCCCGTTTTAGGAATTGTTGAAAATATGAGCTACTTCATTCCACCCGATGCACCAGACAAGCAATATGACATTTTTGGATCAGGTGGTGGTGAAAAAACCTCTAAAGAGCTAAATCTGCCCCTGCTGGGCTGCATCCCCTTGGAAATGTCTTTGCGGCAAGGGGGCGATCGCGGCATTCCAATCGTGGTTGAATCCCCGGATTCTGCTTCGGCACAGGCGTTGAAGGCGATCGCCCAACAAATTGCAGCACGAGTCTCCGTCGCTGCTCTCGCCTAACCCCTACACCCCATACCCTATACCGTCCCGTATGCTGCAACGCTCCGTAGTCCGTTTAAGCTGGAGAACTCTCCTCCAACCCTGGCAAGAAGTAGACTGGCTGATGTTTTTCGTGCCCGTCGCACTCACCGTCATTGGCGGCATTTTTATTCGTAGTACGGAACTCAATCGGGGAGCCAGCGATTTTTGGTGGCAGCACTGGTTAGTGGGTGGCATTGGGCTAGTAATGGCGCTGGTGATTGCCCGCTCTCGCTACGAAATTTT
Source organism: Leptolyngbya sp. FACHB-541 (assembly GCF_014695875.1). NCBI lineage: Bacteria > Bacillati > Cyanobacteriota > Cyanophyceae > Leptolyngbyales > Leptolyngbyaceae > Leptolyngbya > Leptolyngbya sp. FACHB-541. The sequence continues at coordinate 55,571 of NZ_JACJPC010000122.1, forward strand.
AGTGCAGTGGCGCTGGATTATCTACGGTATCACCAACCTCTCTTTGCTAATAGTGATCCTGGCTGGTACGGACGCCAACGGTGCTCAAAGCTGGCTAGAGATTGGCAGTTTCAACGTGCAGCCTTCTGAGTTTGCCAAAGTTGGACTGATTGTTACCCTGGCAGCCATAATGCAGGAGCGAACTGCCTCCACGATTTCCGCAATGCTAAAAGTGTTGCTGATTACAGCTGTTCCTTGGATTCTGATTTTGCTTCAGCCAGACTTAGGAACTTCTCTCGTATTTGGGGCAATCACATTAGGGATGCTTTACTGGGGCAATGCCAATCCGGGCTGGCTGATTTTGCTAGTTTCCCCGCTAGTTTCTGCCATTCTGTTTGGCGTGTACCTGCCTGCCTGGTTAGGTTGGGTCGCACTGATGATTGTGATTGCATGGCGCACCCTTCCCTGGAGTTGGTATGGAGCGTTGGGTGCAGCGGCAGTCAACCTGCTTTCTGGCGGATTAGGTCACGTTCTGTGGGGGTTGCTGCAGGACTATCAGAAGGACAGACTAATTCTTTTCTTAGACCCAGACAAAGACCCTACGGGAGGCGGATATCACCTGATTCAGTCAAGGATTGCGATCGGGGCAGGTCAACTTTGGGGACGCGGGCTCAATCACGGCACCCAAACTCAACTTAACTTCATTCCAGAACAGCATACCGACTTTATTTTTTCCGCCATTGGGGAAGAGCTCGGATTTGTTGGCTGTATCGCAATTATTCTCGGATTTTGGCTGATTTGTCTGCGACTAGTGATTATTGCTCAGAACGCTAAAGATAACTTTGGGTCTTTGCTGGCGATCGGCGTTTTATCGATGATTGTGTTTCAAGTGTTAGTCAACATCGGCATGACTATTGGTCTAGCACCAATTACAGGAATCCCTTTACCCTGGCTTAGTCATGGGAAAGCAGCGCTGTTGACTAATTTCGTTGCGATCGGACTGGTTGAGTCAGTAGCTAACCATCGCCATCGATTGAGGTTTTAGACAGCAGAGAGTTAGACAACAAAGAGACAGGATAATCTTCAATATCCGGTTAAGGGGAAAGGGAGAAAAGGGAAACACTGAGGTATTTCTTTTTTCTCCCTTTCCCTTTTGTCTCCTAAAAAGGATTGAGATAAACTTCTAAATAAAGTTACTGTTCGTTAGCCAAAGACAAGCCATGATTTTGCCAGGTTCAGCCGTTCGAGTCAAAAATGTGGATGATATCTACTATGCCTTCCAGGGTTTAGTGCAGCGAGTCAGCGACGGCAAAGCAGCCGTTTTATTTGAGGGTGGTAATTGGGATAAGCTAATTACCTTTCGCTTGTCGGAGTTGGAGCTTGTTGATGCAACTGCTGGGCGTAGCAAAAAATAACCTAAATTGTGTCTTACAATAAGGCCTTTTTAGGTTATGTATGGGTCAACACAGATCCATTAACACCACACTCTGTCTATGGGGTGTGGTGTTTGAGTAAGTTCAGTCCTTCAATTGACTTGAATTGATTAGTTCAGTCAGGGCTGGTACCTCTATCTTCAAATGGAGATTCCATTCAACTCTAAGTAGATTTAAAACTGCCCCTATGCGCCTTCCTCTGCCCCAGTTCTCTAGCCAAAACCGCCATCCTAGCTACATTGCAGAGGTAATTGAAACTGCAACTACAGAGTTTTTGGCGCAATGTTTGGAGCCTGAGGATTTAAGCTTCGCGGCAATGCCGCCCTTTGGCAGTTGGGTAAAGGCGGTCGATGAAGAGTCAGGAAATCAAATTTATGGGGTGGTTTATCATGTGACGACTAGCCCAATTGATTCGGTGCATCGGGCTAGAGCTTTGGGCTTGTCTCTGCAAGACTTGCGAGAGCAGCAACCGCAAATTTTTGCCATGCTGAAGACTGAGTTTCGGGCGGCGATCGCTGGCTTTCAACCGCGTCGCACATCTACCAATGGCTACCGGAATGGCAATCAGTTGAGTGACACCATTCACCAACACTTGCCGCCCCGCCCACCCCAAATTCATCAAGCGGTCTACTACTGTGACCCGGAAGAGGTGATTCGTTTTAGTGAAAAGCTAGATTTTTTGCGAACGCTGCTTCAGGTTAGAAATGCTCCAGTTGAGAGCCTTGCTGCCGCAGCCATACGAGAAATTTACCAGTTGCGACAGGGCGATCGCACTTGGCTAGTGCAGGCTGGGCGATCGCTCAGCATTTTGCTTAAAGATGACTACGATCGGCTACGCGTCATCCTTGACCAAATCTACCTCTAAGCCTCAACCTCACTATCCATACATGACTCGGTTATTCTGGTGTGGATTGTTATCCCCCTGTTCGTCATCTACCTTAGAGGACTTGTCCCAAGCCTATGCATATAGAACCAGTTGTTTCCTTTGCCATCCTGCTGGCAGTGATTTTGATTGTCCCCATCTTTTTCGAGCGGCTGCGGCTGCCCGGACTTGTGGGTTTGCTAGCCGCAGGAGTCGTGTTGGGTCCAAATGGCTTGAACCTGTTTCAGACAGATTCTGAAACCATCCGATTACTCTCTGACATTGGGTTAATTTACCTGCTGTTTATGTCAGGGTTAGAGGTTGACATTGAGCAGTTTCAGGCGACCAAACATCGTTCGGCTGGCTTTGGTTTTTTCACCTTCATCGTGCCTTTGATCTTTGGCACGATCGTGGGACGTTTTTTTGACTTTGGATGGAATCCGGCAATTTTAATTGGTTCTTTATTTGCCTCTCACACGCTGCTGGCTTACCCTATCGTCAGCCGCATGGGAGTAGTCACGAACGAAGCCGTGACTGTGACCATTGGGGCGACTATTTTCACTGATATTGGGGCGCTGCTGGTTTTGGCAGTTTGTATTGGTATTCATGGGGGCGATTTTGACACCTTTAGCCTGGTTAGGTTGCTGCTGTCGATTGCGATTTATTCTGCCCTCGTCCTGTTTGGATTTAACTGGCTGGGTAAGGAGTTCTTCCGTCGGTCTGGCGATGAAGAAGGCAACCAATTTCTATTTATTCTCCTGGCAGTCTTTGTTGCCGCAGTTGGTGCAGAGGTGATTGGGGTCGAAAAAATCGTTGGAGCGTTTTTGGCAGGTTTAGCCGTCAATAGTGCAGTTGGGGAAGGCCCGGTCAAAGAAAAAGTACTGTTTGTCGGCACAGTGCTGTTTGTACCGATTTTCTTTATTGACTTGGGTTTATTGGTTGATATTCCTGCTTTTATCAGCAGTCTAGGTGCAATTCGGCTGACCATAGCGATTGTGGTGGGGTTGATTAGCAGCAAGTTTCTAGCTGCCTTTTTCGCCAAGCTAGCTTATCGCTATACTACCCGCGAAATGATCACGATGTGGTCGCTGTCGATGCCTCAAGTGGCTGCAACGCTGGCAGCTACGTTAGTGGGAGTGCGGGCAGGGCTGCTAACAGACGATGTGTTGAATTCAGTTATTGTTTTAATGCTGGTAACAGCGACTCTAGGTCCGCTGATTACCGCTCGTAGTGCTGCCGGACTAATTCCAACAGAGAGCAACTTAGAACCTGGCTCTACTGCTGCTGTCTGGGGAGAAAATTTGCCTAGTCGGGCTTTAACTGTGGTTGTGCCAGTTTACAACCCCCAAACTGAGCGTTACTTAATTGAGATGGCAGCTTTGCTGGTTAAGCATGAGTCAGGTAAAGTTGTGCCGCTCTCGATCACGGCTGCCCACGCTCACATGGATGCACCTGAGCTAAGGAAAGCGTTGCAGGGAAGCGATTTGTTGCTGGATCGAGCCACCGAAATGAGTCGGGGGTTTGGAGTAGAGGCTGAATCTCTGCTGCGGATTGATGACAGCATTGCTCAAGGAATTAGTCGAGCCAGCCGGGAGGAAGACGCCAACCTGATCATCATGGGTTGGGGAAGAACAACCGGATTGCGGGCGCGATTGTTTGGCAATGTGATTGATAGCGTCCTTTGGGCTTCTCACTGTCCGGTTGCGGTGACTCGTTTACTCGATTCACCCACTAATATTCGACGCATCCTGGTACCGATTGAAAACCTGACTCAGCAAGCAGTGAGAATGGTGCGGTTTGCTGAAATTTTGGCAGACGAAAATCAGGCCCAGGTGACACTGCTGCATGTGTGCGATCGCCATGCTTCTCCCAATCGAGTTACCTGGATGGAGTCGCAGTTAAAGCTGCTATTGTCCAAATGCTCTCCGGGGAGCAATTCCGAAATTCGCATTGTCCCCAATGACGATGTTGTTGGCGCAATTTTGCAGGAGTCCAAATCTTATGATCTGGTGGTGCTGCGATCGCTGCGTCGACGGATTAGCGTGGGTGAATTGGCAATCAGCGATGTCACAACTCAAGTCGTGAAGCAACTGACCTGTTCTTTAGTGATGTTAGGGGAACCTCAACGTCAGAGCAATACTGTATTGTTTGGTAGCAACGCTAGTCCCCCAGTCGCTAACCTTCCTGAGCAGCCAGAGCCTGCAATTGAGGGATAGGTAATTTTTCTGTAATCTTTTGGTTATTGAAGTAATACCAATTCCAAGAACTAGGGCTACAGATGGAAGGGCACCCCGCGTCGCGGGGTGCCCTTCC
>NZ_JACJPC010000123.1:0-13190 GCF_014695875.1 Leptolyngbya sp. FACHB-541
CGTGGGACATCACTAAATTACATGGACCTGCCAAATGGACGTACTTCTATCTCTATGTCATCCTTGATGTCTTCAGTCGTTATGTGGTGGGATGGATGGTGGCGCATCGGGAAGCGGCAAACCTGGCAGAACGCTTGATTGAGCAAACTACTCTCAAGCAGCAGATCGAGCCCGGACAATTGACGATTCATGCCGACCGAGGCGCTGCTATGACCCATTCCGCCCCGCCACACCCCAACTCGTGGCATTCCAAACTTTGGCACAAGTGAGCAAAGGAGATTCGATGAGTCGGCACGGTACTGTCAACTTAACCAGAAAAATTTAAGAGTAAGCACGGTAGTCTCTAGTGAGGTGGAATCACAGGATTATGCGGCAGATTTCAACCCAACAATCTCTTGCCAATCCTGAAAGCGTTGGTGCATTTGTTCGCGGTAGCGTTGGGCCTTGAGTTGATGTTGTTTGGGGTGGAAGTGGTCTCGAATTGGTCCAAAGGCAGAGAGAAAGCGTTGTGCTTGTCCAGGTGACTTAAACTTTTGCATCCGTCGCTCTCGCAGTCGAGTCGGTTGATGCGAGTTCTCGCAAAGGTTGTTCAATTGCTTGTGCTGCCGATGCTCCACGCTCTTGAGCATCTGGTTCTTGGCAGCTTCGTAGCTCTTGAGCTTGTCCGTCACGATCACGCGTGGTACAAAGCCCTGCTGCTTGAGGAGCTTGCGAAAGAATCGCTTGGCTGCCTGGGTATCTCGATGACGCTGCATCAAGATGTCAAGCACGTTGCCTTGCGAATCTACTGCACGCCACAGGTAATATTGCTGTCCTTTAATCGCGATGACAACTTCATCAAGATGCCATCTATCCGTGAGATACGGTCGCTTACGGCGCACCTGATTGGCGTATTGCTGCCCAAACTTGTGACACCATTCCCGAATTGACTCGTAGGTTACCTCAATCCCGCGATAGAGCATCATTTTCTCAATGTCTCGGTAGCTTAAGGGAAAGGTGTAGTAGAGCCAGACACAGTAACTAATGATCTCGACGGGAAAACGGTGACGCGGATACATAGGCAGAATAGACAGGCAAGGCAGATTTTATATTTATCTCTTGCTCGGACTTAAGTTGACAATACCGGTTCGGGGGGTGGAGAGAGGCGATGTGCGAGCACAAGTAGAATTCGTGTCTCAAATTTTTGGACTTGTTGCTTAACTAGATTTAGATGAGTTAGTAATTTGTTCTTTACTAGTTTTTGCGACGGAGCCGCGGCTTCTGACACTGTGATTTTGCGCCATCATTTTATAAACACTCATATTCTGGCAGTGGATACCTACGATTCCGCAGCGGAGGCGATATTTTTGCGTCAATGCTACAAACAAGTTTGTAAAACGTGGAATGAATTTCAATTACTTCCTGTTGTATCTGTTGATTTAGAAGCGGAGATTGCTTTGGAATGAATCTATTTCTTTTTGTAATTGGCGCTTTATTGGCGCTTTTGGCGGTCGCTATTACGTTCTATCTGGCTACAGCTCGTCGATATCAATCATCTAACTCGGTCGCTAATTCTTACGATCAATGGACAAAAGATGGAATTTTAGAGTTCTACTGGGGCGAACACATCCACCTGGGTCACTATGGCACTCCGCCACAGCGCAAGAATTTTCTTCAAGCCAAGGAAGACTTTGTGCATGAAATGGTGCGCTGGGCCGGCTTAGACCGACTTCCTCCTAAAACAACGGTTTTAGACGTAGGCTGTGGTATTGGCGGCAGCAGTCGCATTTTGGCGCGAGATTACGGATTTGCCGTGACAGGCGTAACTATCAGTCCCAACCAGGTCAAACGTGCCCAAGAACTCACTTCACCAGATCTAACAGCGCAGTTTCAGGTGGATGACGCAATGGCGCTTTCGTTCCCTGATGCCAGCTTTGATGTGGTCTGGTCGATCGAAGCCGGACCTCACATGCCAGAAAAAGCAGTGTTTGCCAGAGAATTGCTGCGCGTACTGAAGCCCGGAGGAGTGCTGGTGGTTGCCGACTGGAATCAACGGGATGATCGCCAAATTTCCCTGAATGCTTGGGAGAAACCCGTGATGCGGCAATTACTCGATCAGTGGTCGCATCCTGCCTTCTCTAGCATTGAAGGTTTTTCTGAGCTTTTAGCAGAAACGGGACTGGTTGAAGGAGAGGTCGTGACTGCTGACTGGACAGAACCAACCCTACCGTCGTGGCTAGATACAATTTGGCAGGGAATTGTTCGTCCGCGAGGATGGATGAAATATGGGGTTTCTGGCTTTGTCAAGTCGGTGCGAGAGGTTCCCACCATTTTGTTGATGCGGCTTGCCTTTGGCACAGGGCTTTGCCGCTTTGGCATGTTTCGGGCTGTTCGAGCGAATCGCTCTACGCAATTCGCGCAAATGTCAAACCAAACTGCTCAAGTTTAACCCTCTACGGATTCATCTTCAAATGCTATAGCCTTACCTGTAGCGAATGGGACGAATTCCAACATCAATTCATTCATTTGTGAAACAAGAATTCAAGCAAAGAGAAGCGATCGCAACATCCATACAACTTCTAACAAAACTATCGTGTGTTTAACGTGTGGCTGTCCTTGGATGCAATTATTTGACACAAAGTGACTGATTACAATGACAGTGTTACGCTCAATGTTCTCGCTTTGCCAAAGATTAGGGTTCTGTCACAAAAACTATTGAAGAACAAAGGATTGGCTCTAGCTAAACCCGCTTAAGTAACAAGTCCGAAGATTTGAGACACGAATTCTATCTGTGTGCGCACCTTACCTTTTTCAACGCCTTGAACCTGTCCTTTCCGAATCCTATTGGTCGCTTCAATTCCCCTCAAGGTTTTTCTTGCCGTATTGAACGACTTGGGAACCAAGCATTGGTTTGACAATTCGCTTGATATTTCGATGATCTTGCTCAATCATGTTGTTCAAATATTTTACCTGCCGTAATTCGGTCTGGGCTGCCAGCGCTTGGTCGCTTTTTAGCCTTTCTATGGCAATCGGATAAGCCGCATTATTGTCTACACTGCTCACACGGGTTTCCTTCACGTGCTGCGCTTTCAATGTTTTGCGAAAGAATCGTGTTGCGGCTTTGCCGTCTCGTTTCGCACTGAGCATAAAGTCTAAAGTACTGCCCTCCGAATCCACGGCACGGTAGAGATATTTCCACGCTCCTTTGATTTTGATGTACGTCTCGTCAACACGCCACGAATCGTTCGTCGGTTTTAGATGCGGTCGAATTCGTTTGTCTCACTCGGGAGCATACTTCAACACCCATCGATTGATCGTCGAGTGATCTACTTCCACTCCTCATTCGGTCATTATCTCCTCTAGATTCCGATAGCTCAAGGAGTAACGGCAATACCAACGCACGCTCAGCGGAATAATCTCTGGCAGCAAGTGCCGCCACTTAGACACTGATGAAGTAGACATAGAAGCGACAGAGGAAAGTTTTAGGCTTCCTCACCTCTTACCATTAACCCGTTTTTGCGACACAGCCAGTTGATGTACCGTAGCACTACAGTACAAAATTAATTAGTTTTAATTACTTCCACAACGTATAAATCTGTTGCTCCAATTAGTACACTAGAACGATGTAGAATCTCAACGAGCGAAGTTCTTTGACAGATAAATTGTGGCCGAGAGGGACATGAACAATAAGCTACGAAGTGTACCGTAGCGTTACAGTACAGATTTTTTGCTACTACCGCTCCTACTGTTATGCCTAATCAAATTAGACTTGCTATTATGACCGGTGCAGGAGGGGTTGGAAAGACTACTCTGGCAGCTAACCTTGGATACGAAGTTGCTCGGCTAGGACACAAAGTCGCTATTTTCGATCTTGACCCTCAGGGGTCTCTCAATGTAGCTTGTCGGTTGAATAAAACCCCTGCGCCTAAAGCAACTACAGCCTGGATTTACTCGGGCTTTTTTGATGGAACTTATACATTAATTCCAGTGTGGGAACAGCATGTGAAAAATTTAGAGGTCTTTCAAGGTGGAAGTGCCTTATTCAAAGTAATGCCTAATCTTGCTCAAGCTGGTGGAAGCCAACTTCTACAAGAAGCTCTCTCTGAATATCCTCTCACTCACGACCTGCTCATTTTCGATTGTCCAGCAACGCTTGAACAAATACCAAAATCTGCTCTAATTGCAGCTACGCATTTGCTAGTTCCCCTGATGCCAGATGCCAAGGCGATTGACGGAACCCGAGTATTGCTAGATTGGTATGCGGCTAATGTTCAGGAACTACAGCTATCTCCACCACCAGGTTTTTTAGGATTTGTGATTAATAACGTAGAAGATGGAGCAGAGCATCAGCGCCTCTCGAAAGAACTTCCTCCAAGATATGAGGCACGAGGGTATCGTGTGTTTCCTGCAATTAAGCATTACACCGCGTTCACAAACGCTTGGTCAGAGGCTGTTCCTTTGAGAGTACACCGTTCAACTCATCCAGCATTAGGACCAATTGCAGCGATCGCTGAAGCAATTCAGCAAGAAATTAAGGGAGGAAAACGTGGCAAAGCGAAATCGACTCGACGTTGATAGTTTTTTTTCTGAAGTTGATCAAACTCAAGAGGTTTACAATCTACGGGATCGACTCAAGACGCTTGAAGAGCAATTAAATCAACAGGTAAATCATGAACAACACCTGATTGCTGAGATTGAACAGTTGCGAGCACAATCTCAAGCGCACGATCGTCCGCAATTGCAAAGCCAAATTGATGAACTGCGGAAACACTTAGAACAAAGTCAGGGTAGCAGTCAATATCCAGTTGAGAAAATTCAGCCGAATCCTGATCAGCCACGTAAGACATTCATTGAAGAAGTAGAGTCAATGGCACTTTCCCTCCAACGGGAAGGGCAGCTTGACCCTATTATTCTGTTTGAAGATGGCATGTTGCTTGATGGAGAATGCCGATGGCGGGCTGCTAAAACTTTGGGATGGGAAACGATAGAGGTTGTTTTTACAGCAAAACCTGACCAACCAAAGGTGCTCCGCCGTAAAGCTTATCTCACAAACTTACATCGGCGTGGCTTAAATGCTCTTGATAAAGCAGAGACATTGGTAGCAATTGCCTGTGATGAAATTCCTAATCTACCTCCAGAGGAAGTTCCACGGACTATCAATCGCGTTTTAACCCGCCTGAAGCGAAGGAAGCAGAGCTTGGGTGATCGTTTACATCTACAACCCAGTAGGCAACAACAAGCTGTTCTGGAGCAACTTGAAGTTGACCCTGTTGAATCTCAGGTCTTTCTAATTTTTCTAGGATTGCAGGAGCATCCAGTCTCGTTAAATCGAAACATTTTCCCAGCTCTAAATCTCACTCCAGATTTAAAGGCAGCAGTACGAGAGCAATCGCTCGGTTGTGCTCAAGCTTTGATTCTGAATCGGCTTTCGGCAGCAAACCTCAAAATCTCAGAGCGACAAGCTTTGAAGTTACGTGAAAAAGGGGTTCGAGAAGTTCTTAGTCAAAATCTTTCTACAACGCAAACTCAACGATGGGTCGCTCAACAAAAATTGCAAGATGCACAATCTTCTACCCCTGTAATCCGAGATAAACAAGTTGATCGATTTTTATCTAATATTCAAAAGTTAGATTTAACGGATGTGGAGGCTTCACCAGGACAATTACAAGAACTTCAGCAGATGCTTGAGGACAGACTAGAGTATGTCAAACAATTATTGAGATGATTTTCAAAGTTGCAGAAAGACCTTTTGCTGAGGAACGAAAAGGATTATTGTGTCTAAAAACTTCCTTACCTCTCCAGCAGATTATGATGACTTTTTGAACTCGCTTAAAGAGCGCATTCGAAGCTCTCAAGTTCAGGCAGCACTGGCGATTAACCAGGAGTTGATCCTACTATATTGGCAGGTTGGTCGGGAGATTCTGTCTAAAGAGCAAGATCAGGGCTGGGGAGCTAGAGTCGTAGAGCGGCTAGCTCTGGACTTAAAGCAAGAGTTTCCTGAAATGAAAGGATTTTCCGTTCGTAATATCCGCTATATGAAGTCCTTCGCAGAGGCATAGCCTGACGAGGCAATTTTGCAACGCTGCGTTGCAAAATTACCGTGGCGACACAATATTGCATTGCTTGAGAAATTGAAAACGAGGGATGAGCGGCTTTGGTATGGGGAACAGGCACTTGAAAATGGCTGGAGCAGAGATGTACTAGTTCTTCAAATTGAGAGTCAACTTGACCTTCGCATCGGAAATGCAACAACCAATTTTGAACAAATACTTCCCAAACCACAATCTGATCTTGCCAACAGTTTGCTAAAGGATCCCTATCATCTGGAATTTTTATCCTTGAGCAAGGATGCCCAAGAGCGAGATCTAGAAAATGCACTGGTCACTCACATTCGAGATTTTCTTCTAGAGCTAGGAGTCGGATTTGCTTTTGTTGGAAGTCAGTTTCCGATTGAGGTTGATGGAAGAGAATATCGAATTGATATGTTGTTTTACCATCTTCGACTTCGATGCTACGTGGTGGTGGAGTTAAAGATTGGAGACTTTCAACCCAGTTTTGGTTCACAAGTCAATTTTTACATTTCTGCAGTTGACGATTTGATTCGGCATCCTGATGATCAGCCTACAATCGGTCTGATTCTTTGTACTTCGAAAAGTAAGACAGTAGTAGAGTATACGTTCCGAAACCTTAGCACTCCTATTGGAGTAGCTACTCACCGTTTTGCTAAGCAAATTGAGGAAAGCCTTCCATCCGTAGAGCAATTAGAAATGGAGCTAGAGGCAATTACATCTGAAGTTACTACTGAAGATGAAAATACTGAGCAGTAGCACAACAAATTAATCTAGCTCATTTGGAACTAGATAAAGCTTTTCTCTGTCTGAAGTATTATTTTCGAGAGATCTGTCTGCACTAGCTTTTTCAGAACCGCTCATTCCTGAATTTCGTTCAACGCCGCTTTAGCTGCTGCTTGATTCCGCAAGTTAAGGGGAGCGTTTCGACATAGCAGAACGACAAGATGGTGATCTTGGAAGCGGATCAGATTTCACCACAGCAGCTAAAGTCCCGATTTGATAAATCCCTTAACGAGGAACCGTGCTTGGCAGCTACTGTGTAATTCTTAAAATTCAGTGTTTATTGTTCCTGCTCCAGTCGGTCAGTCGCTTTGAGAAACGCTCGCTTCGCAGCCAGTTTATTTTTGCGATTAGTGTAGCGTTTGAAGCTGCGGATATCTCGATGCCGCGATAACTCCATTGCTAGGGCAGTATCCATCTCTAACTTGACAATTAAATTAGTACAAAACGTGTGCCGCCCTCGATGCGCGTGCAAATCTATCCCTGTATGTTCGGCAAGTTGGTTCATCATCTCCTGCACTCCCCAGTACGTCAGGCGTTGCCCTCGACTGCGGTTAGAGTTGGAGACAAATAGTGGGCTCTGGGGCGTGATTTCTTGCCCCATTGACTCTGCTTGTGCCTGCCGCTGGTGTACGTAAGTATCTACATCAGCCCGTGCTTGCCGAGCCAGTGGCACTTCCCCTACACTGTCATGCTTTGCTTCTCGGATTACAACTTGCTGCCCATCATAGTCCTCAAAATTGAGATTAATGGCTTCCTCAGCCCGCAAGCCATGCAGCAGTACTGAGAAGAGTGCCCGGTCGCGCACCGGATCACGACTGACCTCCTCAATGGCAGCATAAATCTGCTCGACTTCCTCATCCTCCAGTTCCTTCGATTGCGCCTCCGGCACCTTCTCTTGCTTCACCCCAGTTGTTGGATCACTGGAAATATACTCTGACTCCAGCATCCACTTGTAAAAGGTCTTGAGCGTCCTCAAAATTCGATTGGCTGAGTTAGGAGCCAGTTTTCGTTCCTGCAAAAGATATTGCTTGAACTGCGCCACTTGTCGTCGGGTCACGTTCACCCACGCCTGCTGAGTCCACTCCATAAAGCACTGCAAGTCCCGTCGGTACGCTTGCTCACTCTTAGGCTTAAGCGATCGCGCCGCAATAAACTCATCTACCTTAGTCTGTCTTAAATCCGTAGGAGATGCAGCCTTTGCACCAGGAATTGTAAGTGTTTCCTTACCACCAACAAGAGGCACAATGACAGGATCTGGAATAGCTGGACGTTTCATCGCGATCGCTGAGTAATAACAAGGTGTGGGTTGGCATCCCTGCCCTTTCAATTAAAACGTGAGAGGAGCAGAACGAAAGCGCTTTATCTTGGCTGTTTTTGAATAAGCATTTCTACTTACTACCTAAATCTTTATCCCAGATATGAGACCAATATCTGGGATAAGAACAATCTAAGACAATATGAGACAATCAGCACAGCCTCAATCTGAAAACCTCAATACAGAAGGAATTTGGGTTAGTAAAGGACATGCCCAAACGTGCACAACCTGATGCCAGTCAATCAGCTGGGAAAACGCGATCGCTGTCTGAGAAATGTCGTAAGTGTGGAATGTTATCCGCCCAGCAAGCACAAGCCCTGCATGGAACAGAAGGAGATGGGTTGTGTCGAAAAAATGGGTCAATGGTAAGGTAGGTAAGCCCAGCTTTGCCTTCTTCCTCTTCAATGTCTACTGCTTCTCTATTCAAGTGGCGGCACTTTTTGCCCGAAATCATCCTGCTCAATGTGCGGTGGTACTGCCGCTATTCCTTGAGCTATCGAGATTTAGAGGAGATGATGCAGGAGCGTGGAGTGAACGTGGATCACTCGACAATCAACCGTTGGGTGTTGAAGTATGCGCCAGAACTGGACAAACGCATTCGACCTCACCTGAGGCCGACAAACGACTCGTGGCGAACCGACGAGACGTATATCAAAATCAAGGGTGTGTGGAAATATCTGTATCGCGCCGTGGATTCAGAGGGTAATACGCTGGACTTTATGCTAAGCGCAAAGCGGGATAGCAAGGCAGCAGCACGCTTCTTTCGCAAAGTACTCAAGGGTCAGCACACTCAGGCTCCACGTGTGATTACAGTGGACAAGAATGCGGCTTATCCCGTTGCGATGGAGGTTCTCAAAGCAGATGAGACGATTGAAAAGGAAACGGAACTGAGGCAAAGCAAATATTTGAATAATATGGTTGAGCAGGATCATCGGCACATCAAGAGCATTGTAAAGCCGATGATGGGATTTAAGACGTTTAATAGCGCGAGAAGAACGTTGAGCGGAATCGAAGTGATGAATATGATGAGAAAAGGGCAAGTGAAAGGAGTCAAACAAGGGGATACTGTCTCTCAAGTCAGAGTTATCGAAGCAATTTTTGGCATTGCTGCTTAAGGGAATGCAAACGATACCGAGCGTTTGTCCTTAATAAGTTTTTGCGACACAACCGAAAGTTGTGCATAATACTTCGCAATCTACCAATCTTACAATTAATCCTCAGGGATCAAGTGGACTTCTCACTCCTTATCCTCTTCGGTTTAAAACATACGGTAGATCATTGTTGTTTTGACATCTTTATGTCCTAGCAATTCTTGTATGGTCCGAATGTCATAACTACTTTGGAGCAGGTGGGTTGTAAAGCTGTAGCGAAAGGTGTAGCACCCCACTCGTTTCGCTACAGCTTTACGGCTCGAACAGCCTGCTTAACCGCTTTTTGAATGCTACTCTCATGCATGTGGTGACGGCACATCAAATCACTACTGTGAATGAGCAGAAAATGTGGTGCAACTTGCAAACGAGTAGCGCAATCGGTCAGTGTGCCTCTAGTCCAACCTTGTGGCTGCTTATGGCTTGGGATGAACTGTGTTAAATAGCAGTGATTAGAAGGAGTCCAAAAGCCTAAACGTCTACACGCTCTGGCTTTCAAGATTACGCCACTCATTTGCAAATTGCGCCAGATCTTTTGCTCATTCACATTAGAGCACACGCTCGTCCAATTCCCCGTGTTACATCCGTAACAATGACCGCTTTGTTCTTAAATCGCTGCATCAGGAGTTCCATCGAACATTTGCTCCTGCGGCTACATCTATTGCTTCTCCGGTTATCATCGCTGCTTCAGGCATTGCAAAGAACAACAGCGCATTGGCAATTTCTTCTGGTTCTAGAAAAGATCGCGATTGTGAATTGAAGGATAGCAATGCATTCTCCAAATTTTCCTGTGTTGGATTTTGGGGGTTAGCCCAGCGTCGCGCTTCGTCATTCTGAGTCATTAGGGTTCTCACACCCGTTGGATTAACCGCATTAACGGTGATGTTGTCTTTGGCAACTTCCGTTGCAACACACTTGATCAAACCCAACACACCCCACTTTGAAGCGTTATAGGAGGGAGAACCTGGAGAACCAAAACGACTGTTACAGGAATTGACCACGATAATCCGCCCCTGTTTGCGTTCGCGCATGTGTGGAATTACAGCTCGCATGGAGCGTGCAACTCCTGAAAGGTTCACGTCAATTACATCGTCCCATTCAGCTTCTGACATCTGATCCAAAGACGGAACATAGGTGCAGATGCCAGCATTGGGAACCATAATGTCTACTTTACCCAGTTCTCGAATGGTGCGATCGACGGCTGCCTGCATCTGATCACTATTACGAACATCAGCTTGAATAACAAGAGAACGTCGCCCTAAGGCTTTAATTTGTTGATCGGTTTCTGCAAGATCTTCCATTCTTGACATTGGATACTTGACTGAACTGATTTGCTGAGCAATATCTAAAGTCACAACATCTGCCCCCTCTCGTGCTAGAGCAACAGCACAAGCTCGCCCAATTCCTCGTGCTGCACCTGTGACGATTGCCACCTGACCTTGTAATCTGCCTTGTCTGCTGATGGCAGGTTCAATAGCCACAGTTGAAGCTTGAGAAGGCTGTGCAGATGCCTGGTTCAGCTTAGTGTTAGATACTACAACTGTTCCAGCAAGTACACTGCTACCCAAAATCAATTTACGACGGGTCATTGGATTTCTTCTGCTCATTTTAATTACCTCTTGAAATTGAAAGGACTTAGTGTAAATTTACTAGCACTTCAAGCAAAGTTGTCTAGGAAATTATTGCTATTAAAATCCTGTCCGTATTCTTAGCTCGATTGGTGAAACTTCTGCGGGTTTCGTAAGGAACCAAATTCAGTACAAGATTGCTAATTTCTCATTGCTACTATTTCAATTCCAACTCAGCTTCAATTTCCACAGGAGCATTCCAAGGAAGACCACTAACCCCAATTGCAACTCGTGAATGGTTTCCAATTTCATCTCCAAATACATCAAGAATCAGACGAGATGCACTGTTCATGACTTGGGGATAATCATAAAAGTCTGATGCCGAGTTAACCATTCCATAAACGCGGAGCCAGGCTGCAATTTGATCAAGATTACCGATTGCCCGCTTCAAGGAAGCAAAAATTGCCAGTGTAGCAAGCCGTGCTGCCTCTTGTGCCTGTTCTAAAGAGACTTCTGCCCCCACTCGACCGAAAGGACCTATCACAGTGCCATTTTCATTTAACGGCACATGTCCTGAGATAAATACACGGGTGCCATAAACTCGAACGAACGCAGCCGGAATACGCACTCCAACAGGTAATTGCCAGGGAGTAGGTAAGGTTAATTCAAGTGCTTGTAATCGGCGATCAACGGTTGAAATTACTTGAATTTCAGGTACAAGTGTTTGAGCAGTTGTTGTCTTTGATCGCTGTAGTTCCATTACTCCAATTAGAGCCGCACTACCACTCATCACTACTCTTCTTCGTGTTAATAGTTTTGGAATCATCGAAGTTCTCCCTAGTACATCAAGAAGCTGAAACATTGCTATTTCTTCTCCTTTGATTGCAATTCTAGGGATTCTCAGCTTTTTATTTCTCTAGAAATTTGCGCTCTTTTTGCAAACTCTTGCTGTGTTGAAGAATGGTCTTTGGAGTGACTCCGATTAGACGCTTGAAGTGATAATGAAAATGACTTTGGTTGGAAAAGCCAACTTGATGTGCAGCCTCTAAAATAGATAGTTTGCCAAGCTTGAGTAACTGCTCAGCTGCTGCAATTCGTTGTTGAATGAGGTACTGATAGGGGGTAACTCCAGTCGATTGTTTAAACAACCGAGTAAAGTGAAATACGCTGAGATTAGTAACCGCTGCAATGTCTGAAAGCTGCAAGTCCTGTGCCAAATTTTCGTTAATAAACTCGATAACTTGACGAAGCTGAGATGCAGAGAGACGACGGCTGTCATTCGGCTCAGCTTTTCTAATATTGGAGTAGCAGCGCAGTAAGTGAACTGCTAGAAGATTCCGTAAGGACTCAACACAAAGACGATTGCCAAAACTATCTGACTGTAATTCATCGAGAAGCATCAGCCCAATTTGCTCAATACGTCGGTCGCGCACCACAAATTGATTGGTGAGTTTGATCCCACTAGACGGCTGCTCTGCGGGGTCAACGAGCGACAACAGAAACTGCGAATCAAAACGCAAGCGCAATACATCTGGATCTCCCTGCCACTGCCATTGACTTGAACAGCCTGCTGGAACAATGGTGATGTCGCCTCTTACATGCTTGCCCTCGTGCAGCTCTCCATTTCGTTTCTGCTGTAGATAGAGCGGTGAGCCAAGGTAAAGGGTGACTAAATGCTGACCAGAAGCAGGCAAGTTCAGCCCAGTAGAAGGAGTATGGCACATACGTTCTACAAGAATGCCCCCCCAATCCAATCCTTGGCTAGAGAGTGTTGGTGTCTCTGGAAGCGCATCCCATCGGGAGTTTGTCATAGCATATCAGGCGTATGAGAAGACCTTATTCAGAGCTTAGCGGTTCTGACAAAGTTGGTGTACCCAATTCTTGCGATTGTTACCAAAATCTTGCTCATTCACAGCTCCTAAGCAAGTTGGCTTTTCTCTTCGCAAACTTCTGCCGTTAGTGATGCATAGAGATCTTGCGAGACAAGTCTGCGTCGGTTGCGTCGGCGTGGTGATGGCAATAACTCCTAGGTTGCACATCAGCTTGATCGCTGCTTGAGATCTTTACCAGACAAAAAATTTGCAGTTCATCTCAACACAGAGGGAAAAACGATTGAGGTTGTTACAGAGGCGATCGCTCATCACGTCGGTCTTGCTCTCAAACCTCCTTAGCATCCAATTTTACGTCCTCTAAAACAGATAGTTGTGCAAATAGGTTCTGTCGCAAAAACTGTTTAAGGACAAACAATCTGTATTGTTTGGATTACTTTAAGCAGTAATTCCAAAGAGTACTTCAATAAACTTGGATTGAGAGACACTACTCCCTT
>NZ_JACJPC010000124.1:0-24037 GCF_014695875.1 Leptolyngbya sp. FACHB-541
GCCTCAAATACTGGTAGGAGACGATTTTGAATTGTTCCCATCGAAGCATAGATTAGGGGCTGCCCAGTTAACTGCTCCCAAGGAAAGGGCGTGATATTTCTTCCAATCGCACTATGATAGGGACCAGTGAAATGAAAGTGTGGTGGTAGGTTTCTGCGAGGAAACTCAAACTCAGATGGCTGCTGGCTAAGTTGAGCCAGTTTGGAATACATATCATTTGGGTGGGTATGAGGAGGTAAATTCCACCTTTGCCGATACTCAGCCATTAATTGTCTAATTGGCTTTGTTAATCGATTCACTAATGTATAACCAACTCGGTTCCGTAACTTTGCGCGCCAATTTGTCTGGTATTGCCAGGTTGTGAAGATTGGCGGAATGCCAATCTCTCGATTCAAGGGCAGCGCATTACATAAGCTAACAAAGGGAAGATTTAGAAAGTCAGCAACCGTTCCTCCAGCCGGAGAACATTGATCGACTAATAATGCTTCGATTCCTTCAGATTGAATTATGTCTGGAGCATCCCGAAGGATGATTCGCACATCTTTAGTTTTAAGACTGTGCTTCAAAGAAGCGATTCCACTGAGTTTACCTCTGTGAGCCAAAATTTCTGCTTCCGATCCACTGGGGCGTTCATCTATGCCAATAGCCCTAAAACCAAAGTTGGCAGCTAAGACTTTGTCCTGAATATCTACAATGTTCAAGAAGGTTACACGATGACCACGTTGCTGAAGCTCATATCCTAAGGGAAAACAAGCTGTAAGATGGCTTCCTGTGGGGCAAATTATACCGAAATGAGTCATAAGATCCCCAAAATGAATAGTAGAACATGAACTCAGATAAGGCTAACTATTAATAGACTGAGCTGATGTACGTATGGAGGAAATGGGCGGAGCGTGATGCAAAGCTGTTTCTTTTGTGGAGTAATCGCATCACGTTGCCGTAAGCCCTGACGAGAAAGAACTTAGGAGAGATACGCCACGAATTTGAAAGCCCCACCATCTGTCGTGAAAACGTACATTAGGACATTACCTCTGCTTCCGGAAGACACGCGCGCAGCTTCTCAAGCAGTTCAGGAGGGATCTTGGTGGGACGCATGGTCTGGGCGTTGATGCACACCATTTCGATCTTTGCGGAGACTGCGGTAGCACCCGATTTGTGGAAGTGAGCCTCTTGGAGTAGAACCAGTCCAGCCCGACCAAGCGAGAGCGGACCGGTGCAGACAACAAGTTGATCGTCTAGGCGCGCTGGTGCCTTGAGATCTCCACGTGCAGGACGATGAAGCCGACCTGCTGCTCTTCAGAGAGCCGCCGTTGCTCAAAGCCCAGCTCGCTCAGCTACTCGCTGCGGCCGCGCTCCATGTAGCGCAGGTAGTTCGCGTAGTAGACGACACCACCGGCGTCCGTGTCTTCGAAATCAACCTTAAGGCGATGGCGAGAGATCTTGTCTTCCATGGTGCTCATCATTAGGGTGGATCGTTTGTTCGTATTTGAAAGCTAACGGCTCTGGTCAGCGGGTGCTGATGCCTTTAATGATGCTTGTCCTCTTGCCCATCAGCAGTTTGCACAACATTTCTGGTGGAGCAACTAGAGTAATTGGAAGAACTTATTGAATAACCTACGATTGGTTATTCAACCGTTGATTTGTTTCAACTGGCTTAAACGATGGTTGGAGGTTTTTCCGATTGCGTCATTAGAAGCTGGATTTAAGCAATTGATGCACCAGATGAATCAGTTTGTCTGCCCACTGGTGCATTGGCTCAACTTGCAACTGATGTTTTCATCTGTTTAAAGTGATCAAAGAGGGGTAAGAAGTAATCAAGCTCTAAAGCTTTTATACGGTGAGTATTACTTATCAAAGCATAGTAAGTGGGTCGTTTCGGTACTGAGGCGAACTTCCCTGAATAACTTCCGACCCTTCGTCCGAAGAAATTCTAAACTACCCGAAGCAAGAGGGAAAGGATTTGCGACACAAACAGTGCAAACCGCTCTGGAAGACGCTCAAGAGTTAGGATATCGAGTTGCTATCCTGCAAGCATCTGCGATGGGACCTGTGTATCAACGAATGGGCTTTCAAGAATGCTTCCCCATCAAAATTTATCCATGGCAACCGCTCTCCACTTTCAACTTCTGAAGTGATTCTTTTTCGCAGTGCTGCAACCTCGATTTACAGGAGCATCAATACCTAGCCGTACTGCACAATTTTTTCTGAAACTGCATAATTTTAGCCTTTAAAGCTTGAGAACCTTGTGAGGTATCGCTTACAACCTCGCAAAGCTGACACTGCAAAGGAAAAGGATGAACAACCTAAATCGGTGCGTCCGGGAAAACACAGAAGCAATTCAGGCTGACCCTCTAAGTAAGTCACTAGGAGAAAACGTATGAGCCCTACAGCGACTCAGCAAAAAGTAATTTTGCGGTCGTTCTACTGCTTGACTTACAACAACTTCAACTTAATAAGAGGGTAAACGATGTGCGGCAATTTTGGGTTTTTAGGTAAACGAGTTCTTGAAGACGGACAAGAGCTTCTACCAGCACGAGTTGTAGAAACTTTTAAGCAAATGGGGCGTGAAACCGAGATTCGAGGCGAACAAGCTGGAGGTGGATTGACTTTAGCACGTGATAAAAATAACCAGATTACGTTTGTTGGTGAAAAAGTCTTGAATCGGAAGCGGAATAATCTTACACAATCTTTGGAAGACGCTTTTGAACTTGCCAGGCACGAAGCTACTTCTAAAGGCACAAAGCCGCTAGAGTCAGTCGTAATGGGAGTATGGCATTATCGCTACGGAACCAGCAGCCCTCCTGCCATTCTTGAGACTCACTGGCATGAATGGATGCCAGCTAGAAACGCGATCGTTTGGCAGATTAAAGACGGCGAATGGATTCGCAGTATAAAAAATGTCAATCACCGCATTACTCATAACGGAGATCTTGATACTTTTCAAATCTTTGGCAAACAAATTGACAATGCAAACCTAGGTTTGTGGCTCGAAAGAGTGTTACACACCCCTAATTTTACGACTGGAGATTCCCCTAAAGTATCTGGGCTGATGGATTTGTTAATCACTCAGGGGATGTGGGATGCTTCATTGAAACTGGCTTACCAACTTGAGGTTGCTGGATCGATTGAGGCAGCTTTTGGTGGGCGAAAACCTGCTAAACATGCGCCCAACACTGCTCCTTCCCAACAAGAACTAAGTCGCTGGGCTGAGATTTATGAGGAGATCTGGCAAAAACACAATGATGCAGAGCTTCTACCTCACAAAGAATCTTTGAGTCATCTTGAGGCTCAGCTTTTAAAGGCTAGCAAAGATATCTTACCCAGCCAGCGTTCCAAGGAGGAGCAGACTGCTTTTGTAAGAGCGGCAATTGATGCGTTTCTACACAATGATCTGTACCGGGCGACGCGGATATTTATGTCACGGGCTGAAGGCAGCTTCGGTCTGGTTACAGTCTCGACTCTTAGTGAGGAGAGCTTAGTGCTGAGTTCTCAAGGACAGCCGATGACGATCGGGTTCAATTTGCCGGAAGCTTACATGGTTTATGCTTCAGAACCTGCTGCTGTGAATTCGGTGTTGGTAGGAATGCCAAACTCCTACCGTTTAGATTTAGATCAAGAAGCTGGAGAAGTAGCCTTAGTGGGCACAAACAGCGTCACGGTCTATTCGATGGCAGAGGGTCGCGAACTGCTCGAGTCAGAGCTAGAAAAGCGATCGATGCCGATGCAGAACAATCCATATATTCAGCTTCCTAAAGTTGAAACTCAAGATCCGGTTGCAAGCGACATTCAAGAAATTCCGCAGGTGCTTAAAGCGATCGAGGCAACCTGGCTCAATCCGAGATCTTGTAACTCTCAAAGTGCAGAGCACTTGTTAAGTCTCCTTATTGAAAAAGTTAAGCGCTTTGATGAAAAGCGAGAAAAAATGCTCAGAACAGGACTAGCAAACGAACTGGAGCAATCACAAATTGTTGATTTCTTGATTACTGGCATCGAGAATAGCTTGTGGGTCGGCGAAAGATTTGCTCAGGACTTAAAAACACTCTTTCCTCACTTGAATATCAAGACGCTGTCTGCAAATCGGGTATTAAGACAACTACAGTACGACCTTCAAAGTCTCAACTTGGGTAAAGACTCGGTCGTGCTGATGATCAGTCAGTCTGGTCAAACCTTTCCAACCCTGCACGCGACTCATGCCCTTGATAATTTCTACCGAGCAGGAGCCATTAGCGGGCTATTTATTTTAACAGGTGAGCTAAACAGCCGGATGGGATTCGCGATCGCTCAATCTTACGTTAAAGGGGCTGCTTTTAGCCGCAGAATTTTTACCAATGGCAGCGGGCAAAGAACGGCTGAGCCTGCTACCTTGACTGCCGCCGCCGCTCATCAAACGCTCACAGAGCTTTTGCTTTATCTTGCTCACGGAGTCAGACAAGTGTTTCCTGACTCAAGCCCTTTAGGGATGACATTTACAGAAGAAAGCTTAGCAATCCTTGAGACCATCAAGGCAGATTTTCTCGATCGCAGCGTTGCTTTGATCACTGGAACTACTGCTAGGGGAATGAGGCTCAAGTCTCCAGAAAATCGAAAGCTGATTCGTACTGGTCGCAAGTGGGCACTTCATGTCACTGAAGTTCCGCTTGCTTGGGCAATTCATGCTGTGTATGTACTGGTCGTGCTTGGATGGACAATTCCATTCGGATACATCATTCCAATCACTCAAACGATCTTGCTCTTGATTTTGCTGGGACTTTTCTTCCCTCACGATCTGATTTCACGAATACTAACACTGCTTCATCCGGTTCTCACCCTAGCCGACATTGGAATTGCTATTTTTGGTCCTTGGCTGTGGACGCTGGGACTTCGTTATCTTCAGCGCAGACAACTTTTAGCCCGCACAGGCAAGAGAGTTTTGGTGATCGGAGATGTGCCTTGGGTGCATCAACTCCTAGAATCCTACGTCAGCAAACTTTTTTCTCTCAGCTACGGAGTTGCCTCTTTGGATATCCATGGCGCTAATCCGCAGGATCACATGCTGCACCAATTTGGGCATCGAGTGACCAGAGGTACTTTGGTACTTCTGGGCGTACCTGACGGACGTCGCAGTCAGATACAACGATGTGATGAAGATGCTGCGATCATGACAGGTAAACAATCCGATGGAGTCAGAAACACTGGCACAGGCCCAGAGGTGGTCACGCTTGGGCATAATCCAGCGATCGCTCGTAAAGGCTTTAGTGACGCGATTATCTTAAGAAGTAGAACAAACGCTCTGCTCAAAGAAACAGTTCCACTGGATCAACAAGCTGTGATCGAGGCATTAACCGAAGCGCGCTTCAGCTCATTTGAACGCTTGTTAGCAAGCTACGTGCTTTTTTGGGCGCTTGCCAAACAGGTTGCTTCATTTCCCTTACTCAAGTATCAGCATTGGAAGTCACAGAGCAGAACCAGAGTCGCAACCACTGCTGCACCGGTGTCAGGAATGAACTTAGGGGCCTGCTTGCCCAACCAAGCTACGAAACAGAGTTCTGTTACAAAAACTATCGGGAATGAGTAACTCATTCTGGACTCAATTAAGCAACAAGTCCAAAAATTCGAGACACGAATTCCAGTAGAAATTATCTGTCTGTCTCCGTGGCTTCATTAACAGCACTTTAATGATTTGCATCCGTCCACTGCCAGGATGTCAAACTAAACTGTATGAGAACTCCTTGAGGAATGCCGTTGCGCTTGAGCAATTCCTCAAGTTGAGTAATTTCGCCGTTGGGCAGTATGGCAAGATTTTCAGCTTGAATTATGAGGGATCGGTTATCGGTAAAGAAACAAGAAAAAGGAGCAATTCTAGTGTTATTAAGATCCGTAAAAGGACGACGAATCAGGGGCGCTACACATCCTACATCGTCTTGTCCAACCTCTTCCAACGCTTGCTCCACTTCTTGCCTCAACTCTACGGATTGACTTAGCAAATTCTCATCCAAATCCGACAGGGCAAGGGAACCAACAGGTCGTTCTGCGATTCCTTCGGAGTTGCGCTTCGCGCTAATCGCATTTGACGAAAAATAGCTTGCGATCGCCCTTGACGAGAAATAGCTAAAGGTAGCCATTCCAGCCAGAAAAATGAGGATTAGTTTCTCTCTTTTCATCTTTCTTCTAAATCTGTTGGAATGTTTTCTAATTCGAGTGACTGCAACAAATTTATCCAAGCGGATTCGATTGTTGTATTGCTTAGATTGTTGCGATGAAGCTGAGCTAACATGGTGATTGCGTCATACCAAATGTCATTCATTAAATAGAGATTTACTCGCTCCTGAGGAGACGCATGAGCAAGTTGATATGCCAGATCTGGCTCAAGGGGAATTCGCTCGATGCCGCCTTGCACATACGTTGGTGCCTCTGTTCCACAGTTCAACTTGAAGTACCATTGATAAACCCTACCGATTTCCAAAGGGGCGATCGTAGAGGGAAGGGAAATGCTGATAATGCCTGGGATCTGTTCAAATGCAGACAAGTCGGCTGATGTGATTCGGTAAACATCTTGACCTGTATCATCCTGCAAAATGAATTCTGCAGATAGGTCGGCAGTCTGCGAGTAGGGAACATAAAACCAAAACGTTGGATATTCAACCGTTGTACTGCCTCCGACATAGGTTTCAGGCAGAGTCTCCGTTGGAACTTCGGTCATAGGAACCAGTGCCGTTAATTCGGTTGAGGGGACCGGGCAATCTCCGCGTCGTGCACCGCCGCTTCTTCGTCCTGGAACCTGTCCTCTCACTTGTTTGGTTTGAAGTGAGTCTAATGCAACAGAGTTAGCTTGGGCATGAGGAAATACGAAGTCGATCGCCATGCTTCCTATTAGCAAAACACCTGTCCATACTAAGATGTGTTTTGAAGAATTAAATCGAGTCGAAACCTTTGTCATATTGTCTAAAACCACGCTACTTGTGCAAAATCACACCGTTCAAAGTTGCCGTGATGAAGAGGTAGAACCCTTTTTCGATCGACAAATCAAATAAATGACCACAATGCTGTTATATAAAATCAGAGCTAACAGCGACGGAATAAATGGCAGCCATCTGCCCCTCAGCAGACCCAAAAAACACAGTCCGTATAGGAAAAATGTGGCAACTGTCATGTATATGGCGGTGTGAATCAGCGATCGCCTCACATTCTTCCACTGCCATTGCCAGGATACTAAAATGCCCCCCACTAGTGCCCATGTCCACACCCAACCCAACGTTTGCCATTGCGACAAAACCTTTAAGATAGGACGCTGATCTAACACTGCACTTAGCAGTTGACTAATCATATGGGCTTGAACAAACACACCCGGTAGTGCAACATTAGAATTTGTTGGAGTAAACCAATAATCTTCTCCTCCTTGTGCTGTAACCCCTACTAAAACAATTTTGTCTTTGATATATTCAGGATTAATTTGATGATTTAAGAGTTGCTGGAGTGTGACGCGGGCAGCAATTTCCTTCGTAGAACGGTAGTTCAGCAAAATTTCGCTTCCACCTGACTCTGATCGCGGATAATTGCCACGATTTGATCGCAAAACTTTAATCACCTGATCCCCCAACTGTAAATCACCGTTGGCAGTAAATTGAGTGGTTATCTGTTGATGATGCAAATATTCAGCAGCAATTTGAACACTAAAGGCGCGCTCAACATTGCAACGAGAGGCTTGAGTTCGCAATAATGGCAGCATCCCCAGAAGATGACGGCGGAGTATGCCGTCACTATCCTCTCTAAAATCACTAAAACCCACTCGATCTGGCGGCACTTCTGGAGGTGGATTAATACTGGGAATCGTTGGATCATCAAAATCTTCTGCTTTACAGACGGTAATGAGTCCCGGAGTGTGCCCCAAACGAGCCGCTAATTCTGCTTGATTAGGATCTACAGGAAAGTCGCGGTAGATATCTAATCCAATCACACGAGGTTGATGTTGCTCTAGAACACCTAATAGCCGGGTGAGGGATTGATCAGACAGCGATATCTCAACGGGTTGATTGAATGATTGAGTTGATTGCGATCGCCGCTCTAACAGTTCTCCATTTTGTTGCTGTGCCTCAATATCGGCATCTGTGACTTCAACGATTAACAGACGCGGATCTGATCCTTCATCCGGTCGCTGTTGTAGCATTTGATCATAAACGCTCAGCTCCCAAACTTGCATCCAGCTTAAGGGACGAATACCGGTAACTCCAACGGTTACAACTAAACTGACCAATACCACAAACCATCTGTTGCGAATTTGGCGAATCAAATGCCATCGATTTTGGGTGGAATTAGAAGTAACTTCATTGCGGCGATCACGAATAGTATCTGTAACTCGTGGAGTACTAGCAAGCGGAATCTGATTAGCACGAATCTCTGTACCGAGATATTCAAGAGTTTGAAGATGTTTGTTCGTTACACCGTTGACCAATTCCTGCCAAGTTAGTGGAATTCCCGCTGAGTTCTGACAAATGATCGGAAGCCAAGTTGCACAAGGAAATTGGTCTTCTATGCCTTGCAGCCGCTCTCTTGCTTCTCGCATGGAGAGATAAAGTGACTTACCCCCTGCAAATGCTGACAATAAATGCTTCAAAAACTCCTGAGCAACGCGATCGGGCACGGGTTCTCGCATCACAATCATTTGGGGTAGATGCAAGGGTTCTAATGCTTGAGCTAATCCCAATCCATCACAAGAGTTGAAAATAGCGAGCTGTAAGCCTTTGGCGATCGCCTGCCTCAATCCATACTTCAGTTCCTCCAGATTTAATGTTTCCTGTGGATTGATATAAATTAATCCGCGATCGCCCTCCGTTCTACTGTGTCCAGCAAAAAACAAAATGTCCCATGCCTGATCCCAAAGCTGCTGATTAATCTGCTGTCGTGGCGGCTCTACTAAAAATGTTACCGTCGCATCGGGTAGTGCTTGTAGAAATTGACGATCAGCCTGCACATTGATATTCTGACTGTTTCCTAAAATCGCCAGAATTTTTACCTTGCGATCGACTGCTGTCAGTGGCTCTACCTCAATTCGTTCAGACACGGGTGCACTCAATGCCACTTCGGTTTTTGAATAGCGCTCAATGAAGCTCCACAAATGCCAGGGCAATCGACGTAACTGTGAATCTTGAGTCCGAATCAACACTCGAATCGAATCATTCAAGCTCAAAACTTCCCGCAGCCGCTGATCTAGATAGCGAAATGAACTTGACTCTAGCCAGCGGGTCATCTGGTGCTGTATTTTTGTTGCTGATTGCTGACAGTCCTCCAGGTAATTCACGGAGCCGCCATAGATAATCTCTTGTGGCTGAATGCGGCTATTAATGCTTGAATGTCCAGTACTCAAACTG
This sequence comes from Leptolyngbya sp. FACHB-541, assembly GCF_014695875.1. Taxonomy (NCBI): domain Bacteria; kingdom Bacillati; phylum Cyanobacteriota; class Cyanophyceae; order Leptolyngbyales; family Leptolyngbyaceae; genus Leptolyngbya; species Leptolyngbya sp. FACHB-541. The sequence goes on from NZ_JACJPC010000124.1 coordinate 9,345, forward strand.
CGATAGAGCTGTTGCCATTGAAATAGGTGTAGAGCTAATTCTGGATTGGGCGGCAACGTTCCAAGCAGCTCAATTGACGGGCGATCGCGCTCACTGCCAATCTCCAGCATGACTTGAAAGCCCTGCTGAAAATCACCATTAAACTTGAGAACTACTAGCTTTCCATCGGTAGGCACAACACTTGCTCATTCCTTTACATGACATCAGATAAAAAACGTTTCCACCACACTAATATCATTCAGCGTGATTTCAATGCTAAACCGTTCACCTGATGCACCCCGAAACTTCAATTGCAGCATATCCGTTTGACGGGATTGTGCCTGCATCACTGCTATTCCCTGCTCATCCAGCACCTTAACTTCCAAATCTTCTGGCAAATAGGGAGCCGCACCCATTGGACAGAGCTTCACCCAAATATCGACTTGAGATAAGTGATTTGGCATTAACCCTACCAGCAGCGCCACTTTATAGCTATCTAACTGCGGTGCCAGTTCAAGCAGCTTACCGCGTGTCGTTAAGCCAGCTTGCCCAGAATGACTAGATAATTCCAGGCTCCTGAAGCTGAGTATCGGTTGCGGTTCAAATAATTCCTCTATCGCCTGCCAACCGCCTGTAAATACTCCCTGCATCCACTGACCCAAGTTAACCCACTCCTTGATCGGCTCAGGCTGTTTTTGTAGTTTGAAATAGTCCAGCAGTGTGACGATCGCCTGCAACTGACTAAGCGGCAATTCTTCGGTGTCTACACTTGGCACAAAGCCTAGCAAAGTTGCAGTTTGCAGATCTGCATCGAGTCGAACAGCCATATAGCCAATCCGATTAGACCAAACTTCGGGTGGAACACGGCAAACCGTGGCTCCTGGTAACACGGGACGGCATTCTAATTTGCCCTGCCCTGGAATTTCTAAATCGGCAACATCAGCTAGAGCTTGAATAGTTGGGTTCCAGCTATCGCTTGCTTGTAGGTTAGTTGCAATGCCCAACCAACCCAAATAGGAGCGAACTGCATCGATCGCCAGGGTATTGAGATAGACCTGTTTCGCCTTTTGAGGGTCAGAATGCTGTTGGTAAAACCGTTGGGCTGTATAGTGCCCCTTGAGCGTGAGTGGAACAGGCAGCGTTAGATCTTGCTCGGTGGAACTGGTCATACTTGGGTCTCTTAAGGCTACGATAAATAAGTCTTTAATTTCGGCGCAAACCGAGTCAGACAACGTTGGTAGAAGCTACTTAGCGTTGGAATTGCAATATTGAGCTCGGCAGACAAATCCTGCCAGGAATATCCTTCTAGCCTCCTCAAAGCAAGATATCGAAAACTGGCGGTTGGATGGTTAGCAACACAGGCTTGTTCAAACAGTCCTTCTGGGTCTTCCTCTAAACACTCCTTTACCTCCTGTGAAAGATGAGGAATCAGTTGAGGATTGAGTTCATACGGGTTACTTTCGTCTAAGCTCTCCAACGTTAGACGCTTAACCGTTCTGGCATCCATGCCCTCATAGACAGTTGGTAAAAATTCACGACTCGCTATGATAAAAAACCGTTGATTTAGCAGAAAATTGACCCATTGCAACACTTCACCCTTTTGAGGGTTGTAGGAATCAATCCGTTCACAGATAAATGAAAACAGATGTTGTAGTGCTTCTACATAAATTTCCTCATATAGCATTTGAAACTGACCTCGCCGGGGACGAGAGAGCTTACCCGAATGCTGCAACACACTGACTAATTCGGTTAAAACCCGTTGTCTAGCTGAGCTACCTGGAGGGTGGTGTTGAGCTGCGATCGCAAGCTGTCTCAAGCGATCGTCTAGTTGGGGCTGTTCTAAACGTTCGTCCGGTTGATTCATCGGTTCCTAAACAGAGTTTGTGACGGCAGACCATCTTGAGGCTATCCACCTCTATAAAGTTCTCAAAAATTCAGCGGTATTTATATGCACTCTTCCCTCAAAGTTCAATTTCTTTAGAATAAACTTTGTTGGAGATAAGGTTTTTGAGGTTGGAAATTGTTTTGTAGCGCGGCAGAGCATTGCTACAAAACAGTTTCCGATAAAGTTTAATACTGCAAGGTTACTTGGCTTATATCTGCCCTAAATGAACCGAATTTAGTATCTGTGCGTAAAAATAGAGCCAATTTTTTGAGACCTGTATAGAGGTAGATAAATGGTTCTTGCAGGAGTGTTTTAATGATGACCTTTGAGGAAGCATTAGCGATCGTCACGCCAGCCCTAGCCCCCCAATCGCTCAGCGAGCTGCAACTTAGTGTTTTTCGAGGAGCCTGGAATAAGGAGTCTTACCAAAAGATTTCGCTGAAATTGAATCACGAGTACAGCTACATTAAGGATGTAGGTGCAGAATTATGGCAACTGCTGTCGCGGAAATTAGGAATTCAAGTAACAAAACTAAATTTGCAAAGTGTTCTGATGCAGTATGCTCAGCAAGGGCAAATGCAGGAGCAATCTGCATCATCGCAGTACAGCTGCGTAGACTGGGGAGAAGCCCCTGATGTTTCCCAGTTTTGTGGACGACGGGCGCAGTTGGCTGTGCTGGAGCAGTGGATAGTACAAGACCGTTGCAGATTGGTGGCGATCGCTGGAATAGGTGGCATCGGCAAAACCATGTTAGCGACCCAGCTAACCCAGCAGCTTGTGGATAGCGATCAGTTTGAGGTTGTAGTATGGCGATCGCTACGACAGGCAACACCTCTGATCGATTTCCTGAGTGAGTTGTTGCAAGCGGTTGCACCTGACCCATCCTATCCACTTCGACTGGATGCAATGATACGTCAGTTGCTAGAACAGTTGCGCCGTCAACGCTGTCTGCTAATTCTAGACAATGTTGAAGCAGTTTTGGGTGGCAGTGAATTGATAGGAACTTACAGACTGGGTTATGAAGACTACGGTTGGTTGTTTCAGCAGTTAGGAGAAGGACGACATCAAAGTAGCATCTTGCTAACGGGTCGTGAAACACCGACGGAGATTGCAATTCAAGAAAGTCCAACAGCAGCCGTTCGGTTACTGCAACTAGAGCCACTATCGATCGAGGAAGGAAGAGCAATATTAGCGGCAAAGGGGTTATCTGTACAAACGGAACAGGTGCAGAAATTGGTTGAGCGCTACCAGGGCAACCCATTAGCGCTAAAGCTGGCAGCAACAGCAATTCAGAGTTTTTATGATGACAATGTTGCAGCCTTTTTAGTTGAGGAGAGTCAGTTGTTTAAAGATATGCATGATTTGTTGTTTCACCAGTTTGATCACCTGAGTTTGTTGGAACAACAGTTAATGCACTGGTTGGCAATTCATCGGGAAGCGGCGATCGCAGAACAGCGACAGTCCAATTTACTATCCTCCGTTCCTCAAACGCACTTGCAGCATACACTAATAGAATCTCCAGTGTTAAGCAGTTGGGATAATGTTAACAACACTCAGCAGTTTGCAGTGATGAAATATATCAACAAACAGTTGAATGAACAGGTTTGCCAGAAGGTAAATTAGTTGTGGCTTAGCTTAGTAAATGACTCGCCTAGAAACCGTGTCAGAACCCCATCACCGCCGAAAGGAAGAAACGCACTTAGAAGCCTGTTTGAACTTGAGCTTAAATGCATTGCGAGATGATGACACAGAAGTATGGCAGAACTTTGTTTGGCTGGGGGTCTTGCCAGATGATGCGATTGTAGCCGCGCCAATGGCTGCCACTCTCTAAGGCATGGAGGAAGCAAAAGCTGCTGACCAGCTAGCACTCCTCTGCAATAATGTGCTGATGATGGCTATTATTCATGCTCATCTCGCTTGGCATCTGGGACAAACCGCCATTTTTGCTGCCGATGTGGCACTCGCTTGGCGGTTAGCGGAAGATCTCTTTGAAGATCATCCATCGCAAGCGATCGCTTTGCAATGCCGCTATGCCCTGATTGTGTCCACCTTAAACAGCCTAAGTACTGATTTACCGCCCCCTTCACCAGGTGCACTGCTCCAAAAATATGTACGGGTTCCTAAACAAGGACTAGCTTATGCTTTGCAAAGCTCGAACCCAGAAACTAAAGCAATTTTACTTACGGAGATCAGCGATTATCTACCACAAAATCTAAAAGAAGAAGCACTGCAAGAAGCTCTCGCAGCCACCAAGGCTATTCAGTATGAGAACGATCGTCTCAAGGCTCTAAAGATCTTAGCGCCTAAGCTGCCACCTGATTTGTTACAAGAAGCGCTCGCCATTGCTATGGATATTCGGTTTGAGCGCGATCGCGGCGAGCGTAGCTTCAGCTTTGATTGCCCTAGCGTCCGAGATGTCAAAGATGCAAACGGGTAAACTTTTTCCCCTTTGGCAAAATATACTCCACTCGTTATCTTTCCAATCTCGTCGGGACTTTCTGCCTGATATATTGGCGCTAAATTCGGTTATCTAATGCTTTGGGAGATCGGGCAGCAGCGGCGGAAGTTTTGATTGCGATCCAGGATGTAGGACGGTGGTGTCCGTGATACCAATAAGTTTCACCCATGCGAACCTCTTCATCGCTTCAATGCCGCTCAATGTTCTTCTGGCACTATTAAACGACTTAAATCCCATCATCGGTTTTACGGTTCGTTTAATATGACGGTAATCCTTTGAACAGGATGATTTGGGGCAAGAAATGCCGCCACTTAAACCAAGGGGAAGGAGACATGGGAGGAGAAGGCAAAGTTTAGGGCTGTGTATGCCGGATTTCCAGCCGCTCTCAATGCGTTGGTGGTGGCAAAAGAGGTCTTTGCAGAGCTGGAGCGAACAGACTAAACTGAATGAACACATCTACTCTTTGCAGGAGTTGCGATTGAGCAAAAACACCCGCTCAGGCTTTAAGTTTTGACTCCTAGAAGAGGTGGTTTATGACAGTACAACATTCATTTTCTGAGCATTCTGACATCTCTAAATCACCTGATCAGACACTAAGTGCGATCGTTACCGTGCGCCCTGACGTTGAAACGCTAACTCGTCAGCGCCTGCCCTATTTTGTAGGGATCTCTAAAAGCACGGCTGGTGCAAAGGGAGTTTCAATGGTTGTGTCGCAAAAACCAGTCAATGGTAAGGTTGGTAAGCTCAGACACGCCCGATTCCTTCACGATGTCTACTGCTTCTTTGTTTAAGTGGCGGCACTTTTTGCCAGAAATCATTCTGCTGAATGTACGGTGGTATTGTCGCTACTCGCTGAGTTTGCGCACGCTTCTTTCGTAAAGTACTCAAGGGTCAGCACACCCAGCCTCCACGAGTCATTACAGTGGATAAGAATGCCGCTTACCCAGTGGCAATAGAGACGCTTAAGCAAGAGGAGACAATTGGAAAAGAGACTGAATTAAGGCAAAGCAAATATTTGAATAATGTGATTGAGCAGGACCATCGAAATATTAAGCGAATTGTGAAACCGATGATGGGATTTAAGACGTTCAACACGGCAAGAAGATCGTTGAGCGGAATCGAAGCGATGAATATGATTCAGAAAGGACAAGTCAAAGGAGTCAAACAAGGGGACAGTGTGTCTCAAGCCAAGTTTATTGAAGCAATCTTTGGAATGGCTGCTTAAGGGAGTGCAAACGATACCGATCGTTTGTCCTTTATAAGTTTTTGCGACACAACCGCCTTCTCTTCCTTTGATGTCTACCTCTGCTCTATTTAAATGGTGGCACTTTTTGCCCCAAATCATCCGGCTCAACGTCCGATGGTATTGTCGTTACGCCTTGAGCTACCGGGATCTCGAAGAGATGATGCAGGAACGGGGGGTGGAGGTAGACCACTCGACGATCAATCATTGGGTTTTGAAGTACGCTCCGGAGCTGGACAAACGCATCCGACCTCACTTGAAGCCGACAAACGACTCGTGGAGAACTGACGAGACTTACATCAAAATCAAGGGTGAGTGGAAATATCTGTACCCTTGCTGTCGATTCGGAGGGGAATACTCTGGACTTTATGCCCAGCGCCAAGCGGGATGGCAAGGCAGCAGTCCGATTTTTCCGCAAGGTGCTCAAAGCACAGCACACTAGGACTCCACGATGTTATTACAGTAGACAAGAATGCGGCTTACCCAGTGGCAAGAGAAGCGCTCAAAGAAGACGAGACGCTGGCTGAAACAACCGAATTACGGCAAGTGAAATACTTGAATAACGTGGTTGAGCAGGACCACAGAAATATCAAGCGAATTACTAGACCGATGATGGGGTTTAAGTCGTTCAATAGTGCGAGAAGAACTTTGAGGGGAATCGAAGCGATGAGTATGATTCGGAAAGGACAAGTAAAAGGAGTCAAACTAGGGGACAGTGTGTCTGGAGTGAAATTTATCGAAGCGATTTTTGGAATTGCTACTTAAGGGAATGAAAACAATACCAATCGCTTGTCCTTTATAAGTTTTTGCGATACAACCCCGCATCGCAAACCGAAAGGAGCAGAGTTGAGTCCCAAGCAAAAGCAGGAGAATCGAGCATTAAGCCAATCGCGGGTAGTCTGTGAAAATGCGTTTGCTGGAGTCAAGCGTTACAACGCGGTGAGTGCCATTTATCGCAACCGAAAAGCAGAGTTTGATGACCACCTGATGCTGACCGCAGCAGGATTATGGAACTTCTACCTGATCGCAGCATAGAGAGAAGTACTCGAACCGTCATATAGGCTAACTTTGTTCTTATTTCCCGACAGCTCTAATAATTAAACTGAACGGAGGCAAAAAGTTTGTGAGCATTTCACCGTTGAATTTTTCTTGTTGTGTTACATCTAGAGCAAGCAATTAAATACTTTGCAACTTAGTCCAATACTGGTCGTAGAGATCAACTGCTCTACCCACAGGAGCAATGCCTTCGTACTTTGCCAGCATTTCAGAAGTTGGATAAAGATTTGTATTCTCTTTAAGTTCACTTGGCAATTGCTCAAAGGCTGCTTTGTTTGGGGTAGCAAACAACAATTTCTCAACAGCAAAAGCAGCATTTTCGGGCTTGAGCATGAAGTTTATCCAAGTATAGGCAGCATTCGAGTTCGGTGCAGTTTTAGGAATTACTAGTGTATCTGTCCAAACCGACGTGCCGCTTTGAGGAATGACGTATTTGAGATGAGGGTGCTCTGTGGGCAGAGAATTTCCAATAATGGAATAGGTCATGCACATTGCTAAATCTCCAGCAATTAAACGATCTTCCCAACCAAATGATTCAAAAGAAGCAAGTGCAGGCTTTAGCTCCTGCAATTTTTGATAGGCTGTTTCTAGTTCTTGCGGATTGGTGGTGTTGTAGGAATAGCCGAGCGATCGCAATGTTGCTCCCATGACTTCACGGACATCATCTAGCAAGGTGATTTTGCCTGATAACGACTGCTGTTCACGCCACAGAAATTCCCAATCGGTTGGTTCTGATTGCAAAACTTCAGTATTATAGATTAGTCCGGTTGTGCCCCAGCTCACAGGGATGCTGTGCGTATTACGAGGGTCATAGGGCGGATTTTTCCACTCGTCTAGCAGTTGATCAAGTCCTTGTAAGCGAGTATGGTCAATCTGCGTTAGCAACTGCAATTCAATCATTTGCTTCACCATGTAGTCGGAAGGATAAATGATGCTGTATTGATTTCCTCCTCCAGCTTGAAGCTTGGCAAGCATTGTCTCATTTGAGTCATAGACATCAGCAATTACTTTGATTCCGGTCTGTTCAGTAAATTGCTGGTACACCTCTTCGTTTGAGTAGTCTGCCCAAGTGTAAATGTGGAGCAAATTATCAGAGCTTGACTGAGAGGAACTTGAATCGTTTGAAATCGATCGCTGACAGCTTCCTAACGCTACAGTAGACGCAAATGCAGCAGAAAATTGCAAAAATCGTCGTCGAGTCGATGTTAGATTAAAAGGCTCTTTTGGTTGTTGTCTCATGGTATTTTTCAGATCTCCAGAAATGTGTTAGGGCTATGCAGCCGTAGCTTCATTGGCTTCCGCAAAGTCAGTCGATACTAGACCAAGCCAAGCTTTGTCGCGATCGCTCAACTGCTGCACTTGTTCTTGTAACCAAGCATCAAACTTTTCTTGCAGTAATCGATCGCGCATCTGCTCATCTAGCTGAGCAGGAATTCGTTTTTCAAGGCGAACAATCATGCACCATTCCCCTAATCCAAACGGTTGCACCTGACCAATTTGACTGGTGTGAAGTAGATCTGCTAATTTGGCGTTTAATGTACCGAGTTCAACGGGTCCAATTAATCCGCCTGTTTCGGCTTCTGCACCTTCAGAATATTGCTGCGCCAGTTGTGCAAACGACTGCTCACCTTCAGAAAGGCGGAAGAATAATTCTTGGGCAATGTCTTGATCTTTGGTACGCAAAAGCGAGTAGACGACACGATCGAATTCTTGCTTGCGCTGAAGAAAATGCGATTTGAGCTTATGTTCCCAAGTAATCTGTTTAAACTTTTCGATCCGCAGCGATCGCGTTGTCATTTCTTCAAATTGAACTTGACTTAAACCACAATGCGATCGCCAAATTTGCTGTTGTTCGGGTGTAAAATTCCATCGCTGGTAGAACTGCTCACAGGCGGACGCGATTTCTTCCGGGGTACATTCGATGGTTAGAATAGCGCGATCGACTATACTTTCACATAGCAGTTGTGGAATTAACTGATAGTTTGTCAGCAGCGGTAATTGCTCTTGAGCAGCGAATGTTTCACAGAAGTCTTCGAGAAGCGAATTAGAAAATTGTAGAGTGTTCTTCACAGCATGACTCCGTTAAACTAGCTTGTTGCTGCTAGAAATTCCTTGAGCGATCGCGGTTCCAGAAAGGTCAGATATTGAGCCGAAAGCTCAGGCGGCAGCAGTTCCAAAAGCAAATGATTTTCAATCCAAAACTCAATGACTTCAAAGAAGGCATCACCGCGTTTATAGCGCTCGACCCGCCAACCTTCACGGGCTGCGATCGATCGAATTTCAGTTTCACTAGCTGAGACTGAGATTGCGGCATGAGTTGCAGTATAAGCAGAGGGGTAAGGGTTCACCTGATGCTGAACGGCATCTTTACCGATTCCCGGTCGAAGTTCTAGTCCACGCGGATGCACTTCAATTAGGGTTCCATAAGCGTCGAATGCAAGGGCAACATAGCTACCTGGATTAGAAGCAAATGGAACAACTTTTCCATTTAGCAATTCGGCTAGAACTTGAGCGACACGAAGTGGATCGTCGGCAGCGATCGAAACGTGATGAATCATCTTAAATCTCCTAAACTTCTAGTAAGTTCGGTGAGCAAATGAGCAGCATTGTCGAATGAAAGTTAAGGGCTGCGCTGAGGAATAAAGTTTTAGCTATTCGATTACCCATTTGCAGATCAATCTTTCGTTAACGATGATCCATCGAGCAGTTAATCGATTGGAGCGCTTTTGGGGCAGAACGCAGGATAGATATTCCGCTTTTTCAGGTAGGCTTAAGCGAGCCATGACAGATTTCTCCTTTTAATTGGAATGAAGAAGGAAAGCGACATTAGCGCAATTGACTTTTACCATTGCGGCTAGTTTGGAGCAGATCGATCGAAACAATGAAAGGTAGCTATCTGAAACAATCGAGTGATCGAAGCTCACCCCAAATTGAGTGTTGCCTTTTGCGATGTGAAATGAAAATAGGTTTTGTGGAGCGATCGCCAAGCAAAATTGTTTTGAACGATCGCTCCACCTAACTCTAATTAAGCAGCCGAGCGATCGAAGTTCACGCTAAATCGCGTTCTATTAGTCGATTGGACAGGCAAAAGAGCTGTCTCACAGAACTCTAGCTGTTTTGCCTGAGTGGAAGTTAAACAACCTGCGACCTAGGCAGAAACGAAGTCAGAAGTAGACACATTGGTTATATCTTGCACAACCGCAATGAGATTACCGTTTCTGCTGATTAGCGTATCTAGTGCGGAACCACCAGAGACATTTTGGTTTGTTATCAAGGTATAGCCTTTATCGATACTGCCGTTAATCCGAATTTTGTCACCTTCAAAGGACTTGAAATCGGTAATTGTGGCAAAACCGGATTCGAGGTAGTGGGACCCAATCGTATCTCCGAGCACAAATGTGTCGGCTCCGCCGCCACCACTCAGAACGTCTATTTCATCCACACCGACAAACGAGTAGCCAGTGAGAACGTCACGGCCATTGCCACCTAAGAGGGTGTCACGACCCCTACCACCTACAAGTTTGTCATCACCCTCGCCACCGCCAAGGGAGTCATTGCCATCGTCACCTCGCAACTCGTCCTTGCCATTCCCACCGAAGATAAAATCACCGCCTCCTTGACCGAAGACAAGATCATCGCCGCCTAAAGCATCGATAACGTTACCTAAACTGTCACCAAAAATAACGTCGCGTCCATCGGTTGGGGTTCCTATAACTGCCATTGTTTTGTTCTCCTTTGATTGTGGAAGTGTATATAAGCGTTGAACGTCCGCTCCTCGCCCAGCCCAAAGTCACCTGTAGCCTTGCTACAAGTCCGATCCAACGGTTTGCCTGATTTAAACTGGTCGGGTTACCTCGAAAGCATCAGGTCAAAGCAGGGGCTTTGGGTTGATTGCTTCTAAGGGCAGCCTGAGTAGAGCTGAGTATGAATCTGTCCTAGGTTGAGGAAGTTGTGAATCGTCAGCAGGTTAGTTTGCTTTGTCTTCCCAACTCGTGGTTTCATCGCTCACATATTCAGAATAGAAACTGGCGCTTTGTTTGTCGGTCTGAGAAAGTCAGAGCAAAGATCAGAAAAGATCACATTCTGATGTTGAGTGCTGATCGGGATAGGTGGAGCGATCGCCACGACAAAACCAAGCGATTGCAAAAACGCTAATCACCCTACCTTGAATCGATCAAGATTTGATTACTCTAAAATCGCCCCTAACACTCGCAGCGTGGCGGTTTGCGCCTCAGTCAGTCCAGTAACGCCTGCGATGTTCATGCGCTCGTAGGGTCGATCGGCTTTGAGGAGGTTGAGACAAGTTCCAGTCTCCAGATCCCACAGTCGGATCGTTTCATCTTGGCTACCGCTTGCCAGCCAACGACCATTTGGACTGAAAGCCACCGACCAGACAAGGCTGGTGTGTCCAACAAGCGTCTGAACGCATTCGCCTGTTTCTAGATTCCATAGCTTCACCGTGCGATCGCTGCCGCCGCTTGCCAAAAAATCTCCATTGGGGCTAAAGGCGATCGACCAAATCCGATTGGAATCTGTTTGCAGGGTGTGATCGCACTGTCCCGATTGCAGATTCCACAGCTTCACAGTATTGTCGCCGCTGCCGCTCGCGACTGTTTCACCCGTTGGACTAAATGCCACTGACCAAACCCACATCGTGTGTCCTTCAAAGGTTTGCACACATTCGCCTGTGTTCAGATCCCACAGCTTGAGCGTTTCATCGTAGCTGCCGCTGACGATTTGCTGACCATTGGGGCTGAAGGCGATTGAGCAAACCCAACTAGTGTGACCCTGCAGGGTCTGGCGGCACTGCCCCGTATCCAAATCCCACAGCTTAATCGTGTGATCGTCGCTGCTGCTAGCAAGCAGTGACTGAGTTGGACTGAAGGCTACGGACCAGATGCGACTCGTGTGCCCGTACAGCGTGTACAAACACTGCCCTGATCGCAAATTCCATAGCTTCACAGTTCGATCGCTGCTGCCACTCGCCAGCAGTTCGCCATTAGGATGAAATGCGATCGCACAGACGGCGTTGTGATGCCCTTGCAAGACATGAGTACACCTGCCGCTGCTGACATCCCACAGCTTAATTGTGTAGTCATCGTTGCCGCTGGCTAACGTTTCACCATCAGGACTGAAAGCCACTGACCAGACGCGGTTGGTGTAGCCTTTGAGCGTCCGCTGACAGTTTCCCGTCACCACATCCCAAAGTTTGGCACAGTGATCGCCGCTGCCACTGGCGAGGGTTTGACCATCAGGACTAAAGGCGACCGATCGCACCCAGTTCGCATGACCTTTGAGTGTCCGCTGACACTGCCCCGTATCGACATCCCACAGTTTGATTGTTTGATCTTCGCTGCCGCTGGCTAAGCGCTGACCATTCGGACAGAAGGCAATCGATCGTACCCAATTCGTATGTCCGCGCATGATTTGCAGACATTCGCCTGTTTCAACTTGCCATAGTCGCACAGTGCAGTCGCTGCTGCCGCTTGCTAAAACAGAACTGTTTGGGCGAAAGGCGATCGACCAGACATGACCAATATGTCCACTCAACGTTCGGTCGCAATTTCCAGTGTGCAGATTCCAAAGCTTGACCGTGGCATCGTCACTCGCGCTCGCCAGAATTGGCGCGATCGGACAAAAGGCGATCGATCGCACCCAGTTTGTATGCCCCTGCAAGGTCTGCAAACATTGCCCCGTACCCAGATCCCACAGCTTAATGGTTTGGTCTTCGCTGCCGCTAGCGAAGTGACCATCCGGGCTGTAAGCCACTGACCAGATCGAGCCAATGTGCCCCTCTAGCGTTTGCAGACATTGCCCCGTATCGAGATCCCACAGTTTGATGGTGCGATCGTCACTGCCGCTCGCGAGGGTGCGCCCATCGGGACTGAATGCCAGTGACCATATCCAGCTTGTATGACCACGAAATGCCTGGATATTTTTACCGTCGCTCGATCGCCACAGCCGCACTTCACCATTGAGATCACCCGTTGCCAAAAGCTGCCCATCCAGACTAAAAGCAACAGCGGCGGGCGTTGCCAGCGTCTCGGTAAACACCGATTTTGCTAAATCTGCATCGGTAAAGTTCACGCCCCGCAAACTCACGTTTTGTAGATATGCCTGCCAAATACTCAAACCTGAAAAGTTGTAATTGTTTAAATCAATGTCTAAATAATTCAGCAGGTTAATAATATTGCCACCGCCATATCCAGCTGAAGTTCCATACTCCACTCTCAGTTTGGCGAGTAGGCGATCGAGTTGATCCAAAACCGCCGTTTGCGATCGCCATTCATCTAATAACCTAGCCATCAGTGGCGCAAGAATGACGCGAATTTGACTTTCGCGCACGTAGTCTTTCGCCTCCGCTCTGATCAAAGCATGGCTGATAAACAAGCGAACATGCTGCGTCTTAATTTCTTCATACACCTGCTCGATAAAATGCTCGGTAACATAATCCATCACTACAGGTTGCAGCGTAAATCGTCCTGCTGTTCGCTCAATTAAAGAACAGCGTTTAAGTGCCTGCAATGCTTCAAGCAACTGGACTTGCGATCGCTCCGCTATCAGATCTGATCGCAGTTCGGCAATGCCTGCCCATTCCCGGTGGATTGCCAGCCAATACATCACTTGTTTTTCAAGTTCTGAGAGGCGCTGAAATTGTTCGGCAATCAGGGTACGAATGTTGCCAAATGCGATCGATCCCTGCTCTAAAAACTGTGCAATGCTGCCGTCAAACAAATCTTGCACGGTCGTTAAAACAATTTTCAGTGCCAGCGGATTGCCGGAATAAGATTCAGTGAGCGTGTGCAGTTCGGCTTCCGAAGTATAAAAACAGCCCTCAGCCTTGACGATCGCCTGCACATCTTCGAGCCGCAAACCGCTGAGCGCGATTGTGCGAACGGGCAACGTTTTTCCTTCTAACGCGTCAAATGGTTTCGGCTTTTCTCGACTCGTCAACACCAAACAGCTTGTGTGACGTTCTGCGCCGACTTTTTGAAACAGTTCTCCATATTCGATCGCCGCCTGCTCTAAAACCGTTTCAGCATTGTCTAAAACCAACAAGCAGCGCGAAGAGCGTAAATGCTGCATCAACAGTGCAATTAGTTCAGCGCGAGTTGTGGGCAATGCAAATTTTTGCTCAGACAGCAGGGGAATGATATCCGTGAGAAATTCTTCAATCAGTGGAGCGTTGCGAAGCGATCGCCAAATCACAACTTCAAAGCGATCTTGTAGTCGTTCCACCAGCTTAATTGCCAGAGTTGTTTTGCCGATGCCACCCATTCCTACCAGGGCAATCAGACGACACTGGTCAGTGACAATCCACTGCTCTAGCTGATCGAGTTCCTCAATGCGACCGTAGAAAACGGGCACATCAATGATTTCTCCCCAGTGTTGGCGCGTCGGGATCGCGGGCTGGGGTGGAGCGATCGCCCCCAAAGATGCTGTGCTCCCGCTTGCAGGACTCTCAACAGATGAGTCGAGCGTTGCCGATTGCCGCTGTAGCGTTTGCCTGCGTACAACTGCTTGTACATTATTTTTGGTGACAGATTCCCCAAAGGCGATCGATAGCTGCTGCCATAGCTTCGCGCCGACATCGCGGATATGTCCGACATCATAACCAACCTGGTCAGCAATCTCAGCATAAGTCCAGCCCTGCCAGGTGTAACGAAACACATCCTCTTGCAGGTCTTTGAGTTTTTGTCCGGGCAGCAGGGCATCAAGTGAAACAATGGCTTCCTCAGGAGTCATAAACAGAGCCCTTGCAGGCAGCACTCAGGTAAATTAATCTGCTCAAATTATGATCGTAGTTGATCGTGCTACTGTCAAAGCGCGAAGATTGCAATCGTTCATCTTTTGAGTTGCATGAGTCAAAGCGGGCGAATCAGTGCTGCTTGAATTGAATTTACGAATGGAGTATCAAAGTACACTTCTAGTACTGTTAAATTTTTAAGTGGTCGTTTGGGTACTGTCAACTTAACTTTGGATAAGAGATAAAATACAGAATCCCGTCTTGCCTGTCTGTTCTGTCTATGTATTCTCGTCACCGCTTTCCTGCCGAAATCATCAGCTATTGC
>NZ_JACJPC010000125.1:0-8122 GCF_014695875.1 Leptolyngbya sp. FACHB-541
GCAGGTGAAAGAACAACTCGGCGCACTAACACCAGAAGTGGTTGCCTCAATTGTGGGGCGGCAGTCTATTTTAGATGCTCTATCTGTAGCCGGACTTTAGAGAATTGGTATTACTATCCAAAAATAATTCCTCTACCCGAAACCTCAATGCATATTGCCAGAGTATCTGCAAGGTCGGAGGTTCATCAGTGACAACCGCCCAAGATTCTTTGGCTCCCTGTACCGTTGCAACCACCAAGTTACAGTGATGTTCACCATCGAGCCACAAGCCCACATTCTCATACAATCGGGCTTCGCCGAGCGGAGGATAGAGCGTGCCAACCATCAAGGGATAGCGTCGTGTAGTGTGAATCAAGACATCACACGGTAATCGTAAACCGTAATGCCAGTGACTCTGCCGTAACCATTTCATCAATTGCTGATTAGCAAAGCCTCGGTCGGACAGTAGCATCACATCAGGATGATGCCGAAACAGCCACCGAGCACGGCGCAAGACGGGTTGGTACTCTTCAAAAGCAACGGTGGCACTGCTATGTTCAAGGACTCGCCACAACAAGGGAACTGCCCGCCCACAGCACACCACCGACAGGTGAATCATGCAAAAGCGATCCCACAAAACCGTCGTATCCAAGGCTAAATACAATCGCTGTTGCTTCCATCCACTGAGAGCCGCTAGCACCAAGGGTACGTAAATTGCCATCACGCTAATGCGGCAATTGTCCATAAATCGTTGCCAGCGCCGCTCAGTACTTTGGGCTTTGGTCGCTCGACTCACCACATACGGTTCCCATGCAGCAAGGTTCAATTCTCCGCTGTGGAGTAAGGCACTCACCATCCATGCCAGAGCTTTCAAGTGGCGCAGATCGCAAACACGACTGTGTTGACTCAACTGGTCGAATAGTTGACCATACAAATGGGTAGAGGGTGTCATGATTTTGGGCTGTTGTGTGGTAACTCTAGCCTCTCATGACTCTCTACCTTCTTCGCCAACTCCCTTGTGTTTGCTGGGTTTCACCTACTTCTGTCAGCCAGCCAGGGCTCTTCCCAATTTTTGGTGATCGAGGTTCTTGAGGTAGCCTTAAATCTAAAATCCACATCACTCAAGTTTGCGATCGCATCCATTTTCACCAAAAGTTGGGAAGAGCCCTAGGAGCTTGACATTTAATATGCCACCTTTAACTACCAATTTCTTAATTTCGCAAACTTAACCAGTTGTTAATCTGAGAGATGTGGTGTTTAGGATCTGACTGCCATGAACTTCCAAGAGGGCGACCAAGTTTATTACAAAGGTGAAGATCCCAAAATTCGCCGGGATTACGGCAAGCGGCGGCTTACTATTGCTGCCGTTGACCCAATTACAACCGCTGTAGCTTGTACCGTAGATGATGGTCGCTTCGTAGTCGGAATTCACCCTGTTGATTTAGAACTAGCACAACAAGCCTCTACGGAACAGGTATAGCTATAAACCCACAGAAGGGGCGATCGCTGCTTAAGCCAAGCTACTAACGGCAAAGACTAAAAGTCTTTGCCGTTGTTTGTTTCAAGGCTTGAAAGGCTACCAAGCAGCTACATCCATGAAGGCTGATCAGGCAGTTTTTTGTTTCCCCTATAGGGCAGAGATGTGTTCCAGGGGGGAACTACTGGGGGGACTCTATCCAAAGATGTAGACCATTCTACGGAGATGTACTTAATCTAGGTACGGAAGCCTACCTGTTGCTCACTCTAAGGACTGAGTGCAGCCAAGACTTAAAAAGGGATCGTATGACTGATAGAACTACGAATAGAGAGCCAGAACCCGACTACGGGAGTTCCTACCGTGGGTATGTTTTGAAAGCTACTCAAAATCAAGAAACCAAAATCTGGACACTTAGCTACAACTTAGGTGGTTATTCTCCTGTAAATTCCAAACGCAAGTTTGAAAACGCTAGAGAAGCGATCGATCACGGCAAAAGGATAATTGATTCTTTGTTAGGGGAGTGAAGTAGAAAGACGTCTAGTAGCAGCGATGTTGTTTTCTGTTGCTTCCCTGCGCCGGATTCGCAACTGCTGGAGTGAATAGAGGACTAACTACTCCTTGACTCCAAAAACATGCCGCAACCCAGCAGTGTTACTCTAACGCCAATCAAAAGTCTCGAAGGCTTGGTGGTCGGGGATCTGATCGTCTTTCGGAAGCGGCTCTACAAAATTCTTAGTTTCCCAAAACAGAACAACCCCGAAAGCCCTTCCATACAGCTAGACCTAGTTTGGGGTGAGCCAGACGACACAAAGCAGGGCTGGCGCTACGTGTCTACACTTGTTGCAGACGGTGCATTGAAGCTAACAATCAACTAATAATTCAGTACAAGGGGCAAATGACAGCTTCGCCAGTTTGAACCCCAATTGGATGAACAGCAATTGGAGTAAGGTTTTTCAGCTCATCTTGAACTTTTTTGCCCGTATATCGGCTCAGTCCCATTATTAATTCCGGTGTTAGACTCTTGTCGACGAATTTCTTCGACCTGTCCAACCACAAAGATCAGTGTAAAAGGTTGTCCCATTTCGCGTTGCACAAACTCTTCCAAGAGAGCAACCTGCTTCGGTGTAATACGTTCTCTAGCACGGACATTCAACCGAACTTCGGGGGGATTGGTTAACCAGTTTGTGGTACTGCTCACCAGATCTAACCGTTGAAAAGTAAGAGTGCGATTTAACAGCGCTTGTCGTAAGCTGGCTTCTAATTGTGCCTGTCTCACCATCTGAGCGAAGCTGAACCCTAAAGGAATTAGTAGGATGGCAGTAAAAGTTAGTATCCCGGCAAGTGCTTTACGGGCATGATGAAAAGAAGCGTAGCCTGCTAGTAGAAAAGTGACCATACAGGACAGACTAATACCCAATAAGTTTGTGAGATAGAGCAACATAGCTCCCTGACTAAGATTCCAATTTGCCTGAGATAGTCCTAAGCCGATTACGCAAATAGGTGGCATCAGCGCGACTGAAATTGCTGTGCCGGCAAGGCTCCCAGAGATTTTCGGTTGCACTTTTGCGTAGCCGCTAATGCCGCCAGCGGTGACGGCAATTCCTAAATCGAGCAGCGTGGGCTCAGAGCGTGCCAACACCTCACCGCCAAAGTTAGCAATGCCAACCAGTTTGCCCAATATCCCCGCAAGTGCTACTGCCAACGCCGTCCCCACGGCAACTGCAACCAAACCACGTCGAAACAGCATGACATTGCCTGTCAGTGCCCCAAACGCCAGTCCTCGGATCGGCAGCATCAGGGGAGCAATAATCATCGCACCAATAATTACCGCTGTGCTGTTTGCCAACAAACCAAAGGTGGCGATCGCGCAGGAACTGACAATCAAGATGAGGTAGGACGGATCAGGCGTCGATTCTGCCAGTAACTCTGCTTGAAGCTGCTGCAACTTAATCAGGCTCTTTCCCTGATTTCTGAATGATCTGAAGCGCCCACGGATATTTGCTAGCACATCCTGATTCCTCCCAGAACTTTAAGATTCTGACTTTTGCCCAGCATCTCACCTGTGATTGTAGCGGTCGTGGTCCGACAGGTTGAAGATGGTAAGGGTTCGATCGTTTGGAGGGTAGTGGTCAATGGATGCGACGTTAGGTGAAATGACGATCGAGACAAACCTGAAGCAATTTTTGCTGGTGCTGTCGATTTCCTTGAGTGTGGCAACCTTGCCCCGCATCTTTAGCTGGTTTCGTCAGATTCCCTACACCCTCTTGTTGGTGATTGTGGGGTTAGGGCTTGCTTTTGTGGATGTGCGCTTGGTGAACTTATCGCCAGAGCTGATTCTGTCGATCTTTTTGCCTCCGCTCCTGTTTGAAGCCGCCTGGAATTTGAAATGGTCAGAACTGAAGCAGGAATTTTTGCCCATTTGTCTTTATGCCGTGCTTGGGGTGATGATTGCAATCGCAGGCATTGCTCTGGGGCTAAATCAACTGGGGGGAGTGCCGCTCACAACGGCACTCCTGATCGGAGCGAGCCTATCTGCTACTGATCCTGTATCAGTCATTGCGTTATTTCGGGATCTGGGCGTAGGCAGCCGACTCAGCATTTTGGTGGAGGGGGAAAGCCTATTTAACGATGGCATGGCAGTCGTTGCCTTCAGTTTTCTGGTTGCTCTGCCGATGGGCACAGCAGATTTATCCATTCAGTCAGCGCTCATTGAGTTCGTGCGCGTGGTCGGCATCGGCATTGCAGTAGCTAGCTTAATTGGATTTGGGATTTCATACCTAACGCAACGATTTGACCTGCCTTTGGTCGAGCAATCACTCACGCTAGTGTCTGCCTATGGCACCTATCTAATCATTGAGGATTTTGGGGGCTCTGGGGTAATTGGGGTCGTGACAATGGGATTGATTTTGGGAAACTTCGGTTCTCGCATTGGCATGAATCCTCGGACTCGAATTATTGTGAGCGAGTTCTGGGAATTTCTAGCGTTTTTCGTTAACTCGATTGTCTTCCTGCTAATTGGCGATCAAATCCGATTTAATATCCTGGGACAAAACCTCACTATCATTGCGATTACGCTGATTGTGATGATAGTGACACGGGCGCTCGCCATCTACGGATTGAGCGCCCTTAGTAACCGATTCAGTGAGTCTAAGGTTCCACTTAAAGAACAAAGTGTGCTGCTTTGGGGAGGGCTGAGAGGATCAGTGTCGATTGCTCTAGCGCTAAGTGTGCCTGCTATTTTGCCCGATCGCGAAGAGATTATCGCCACTGTGTTTGGAGTGGTGTTGTTCACCTTGCTCGTGCAGGGTTTGACGATTAAACCCTTGCTGGAATGGCTAAACCTGCTCGGAAATCAACCGTTACAACAGCAATTTTCAGAAGCGCTCGCTCGCTTAGCTGCGCTGAGACGAGTGTTGCAGCATCTTGTCCAAACCGCAGATCGTCCGGTAATTGAGCCAGAGTTTTACCGCTATCAGCAGACTCTGATTCAAGGAGAAATTGGGCGTCTGGAGGAAGAGATCAAGACCTTGCAGGATGAGCATCCCGATTTACGCGCGTTTGCTGCTGAACAATTTAGGTTAGAACTACTGACAATTGAGGCAGACACGTATGCCGAGCTAGTCCGAGCCGGACAACTGAACCGGGAACTGGCTCCCTTCCTTCAGCAAGACTTTTCAGAAGAGGGTTAATATCCACTCATTGAATTCGATTAAGTTCAGCGCGATCGACTGTAATATGCCAGCAGCCAAAGCGCACAGCGTTCTATGGCAATCAGTAACGCGATCACACCAACCGCCAAGCCAAACAGCGCTAAGTTGGTTTCGTTCCCTGCTCGCAGAGCAAAGCTGAGGGATGTTGCAACTGCCGGGGGATGCACGGCATCCAGCACGATCATTAGAGTGATAGTCAAAATCATCGCGATGCCCGCTGACAGGTAACTTGAACCAAACAGGAGGTAAGTCACTAAGCCGATTGTCGCTGCCATAAGTTGAGAAATTGTTAGGGTCCGGACGGTATTAGTGCCATGTTGCGGATCTAGATAAATGAGAAATGCGCTGGAAGCTAAAGAGGCAAACAAAAGACGTTGACGGCTTAGCACTTCTACAAACGCCAGAACTGCCAAGATCACTACGGTTGGTGCTAGCGCTAAAGCGAACTCACCCTGTAAACTCAATCGGCTTCTCAGCGATCGATTGGCACCTTCAATCGGCTCCAAACTGGATTTCTTAGGGTTGTGATCGGATTGATGCGAGGAGCGCTTGCTCAAAATAGGTTCCTGCGCGTGATTCAATTTGGTTCAGTCAGTAGTTTGAGCGAAGCCGTCCACAAGAGAACGTTATCTCTTGTGGGAATGACTTGATGCTATCAGGAGCTTAATCAGAAAAATGCGTCAGTTATTTGTGCAAGCACCACAAGGATGTGGAAAAACCGTTCTAGAGATTGCAAAAGCTTGTGATGGCACAAATTTAGCGCAAATTGAAGCAACAGGCGTTGAGCAACCGATCGATCTGGTGCTGATTCATGTTTCTAACGGTAAAGTCGAGGAGCTTCTCGACAAACTGCAAGCCCTGCCGGACTTAAGTTTTACATTGTTACCAACGGGCGTAATGGCGCTGCATCCCCCTGCTAATGCTGCGGCTGCACAGGTTACTAACGTTGAGGAACGCAGCCCGATCGAGATCTTCCTATCCGGTTTGCAGAGTACAGGCTCCTGGAAAGGATTTCTTAGCTATGCGGCTATCGCTGGAATTGTTGTCTGGATTAGTTTGTACACAAGCACCAGCTACCTACTGGTTGCCGCGATGCTGTTGGCTCCGTTTGCCGGACCAGCTATGAATACTGCTTTAGCAACAGCTAGGGGCGATCGCCAACTTCTCTGGCGCAGCCTCATACGATACTTTGCAGCCTTGAGCGTCACGATTACCACAACTGCCCTACTGAGTTGGCTTCTGGGCCAGCAGACTCCAACTAACCTCATGATTGATAGCAGTCAGATTTCAACCGTGTCTGTCTTGATCCCTCTGGCAGCAGGCGCAGCGGGCGCACTGACCCTAATTCAGTCTGATCGCAGTAGTTTAGTCTCTGGAGCCGCAACTGGAATGCTCGTTGCTGCTTCTCTGGCTCCCCCCGCAGGCATTGTTGGTATGGCGGGTGCGATCGGGCGTTGGGATCTAGTCACCAACGGACTCTTTCTGCTGTTGTTGCAATTGGGTGGAATTAATCTATCAGCCGCGCTGCTGTTTCGCCTGTTTGGTTTATCAACACAGGGATCTCGCTACCAGCGAGGCAAACGCGGTGTGTTTTCTCTTTCAGTGGGAGTAAGTGCGATCGTACTAGTGGGGTTAATGCTCTGGCAGTTCTCCGACACGCCGAATCTACAGCGCTCTAGCCGCGCTCAACGGGCAAATGCTGAAGTGCAGCAGGTGGTGCAGCAAAGCAATCTAGCCAAGCTCGTAGAATCCAACGTTCGCTTCACTGGAGCCGATATTTCAGGACAGGAGACGTTGTTGTGTGTGGTTTATGTTCAGCGTCAGCTCAACATTACACGTTCAGTTGAACAAATTCGCGCTGACCTGACTCAATCGATTTAAACTCGCTTGTTGCAGCAGAGGTTCAATGTCACTCCATTGGTCGAAGTTACTGTGTTAGAAACGCCTGCACTTAACTAATTAACCTGCGGATGAATTCACCGAAGCTTCCTGAAAAAATAGCCCTCGAACGCGAACGTTCTGAGATTTTGCAACAGATTGAAGACTGGCTCGATGTACCAATGTTGGTACTCAGCTTTCTCTGGGTAGCCCTGTTTGTGCTTGAACTCACTGATGGCTTAAATCCATTACTAGAAGGTTTAAGCATCAGCATCTGGATCGCGTTTATTGTCGAGTTTGGCGTTAAGCTGCTTCTGGCTCCTCACAAAGTGGCTTATCTCAAGACGCAATGGCTAACTGCAATCTCACTGCTGCTTCCCGCACTCAGAACGTTGAGGATTGTCAGAGTTCTTCGGGTGCTGCAAACAGCGCGGGCAATGCGCGGCTTACAGTTGTTGCGGGTGCTGACGCGAACCAATCGCAGTATGAGATCACTAGCCGCAAATTTTTCCCGGCGCGGGTTTGGCTATGTCGTGCTGCTAACCGCGATCGTTACCTTTGCAGGTGCGGCTGGAATGTACGCCTTTGAGCAAGCAGCACCAAATGTGCCTGGATTTGATCACTATGGCACCGCTCTATGGTGGACAGCAATGCTAATGACCACAATGGGATCTGATTACAGCCCACAAACGGCAGAAGGTCGCATCTTGTTTTTTCTGCTAGCGCTATATGCCTTTGCAGTGTTTGGCTATGTGACTGCAACGCTAGCAACATTTTTTGTCGGGCAAGATGCAGATGACGAAGAAGCTGAGCTAGCTGGAATAAAGTCGATCGAGGCATTGCGAGCGGAGATTATTGCATTGCGCTCTGAAATCCAGAACCTGTGCCGAAGTGATCGCTCCCCCTAGGATAGAAGTCGGTTTTGCCCGTTCTGCGTAAGGTTTGGTTGCAGCTTAGAGAATGTTATACCAATTCTCTAAAGTCCGGCTACAGATAGAGCATCTAAAATAGACTGCCGCCCCACAATTGAGGCAACCACTTCTGGTGTTAGTGCGCCGAGTTGTTCTTTCACCTGCTG
>NZ_JACJPC010000126.1:0-9557 GCF_014695875.1 Leptolyngbya sp. FACHB-541
GTCAGCCCCATTACCGCGTGTTTGCTGGCAATATAGGGAGATATTCCTGGAAACGCAATTAACCCACCCATTGACGAATTATTGATAATCACACCTGATCCTTGGTTGAGCATCTGTTGAATCTCGTATCTCATACACAAGAACAGCCCCCGTACATTAATCGACATCAGTTTGTCAAAATCCTCAATCGATTGTTCGTGCAGTGGTTTGAGAGAAGGCTCAATCCCAGCATTGTTAAAGGCACAATCGAGTCTGCCGTAGGTGGCGCGCTGCTTCGCAGATACCGCAAGGGTCGTTTTCTCGACTAAAGCTTGAACTTCTGCTTCATCGGATATATCCGATCGCACAAAAAGGCACTCTGCTTCGGTATCGCGAATCAGTGCAGCAGTTTCTTCACCTTCTACCTCCCGTCTACCGGAGAATACGACTTTTGCACCCACAGCACCGAGCGCGATCGCGGTTGCTCTGCCAATTCCCGATGTGCCACCAGTCACTAACGCCACTTTATCTTGCAGTATCATTCTGTTTCTCCTGTTTCAATGACGATTGACCTTCAGCAACGAACTGACGAGATCACCGACCACCAATCCGATCGCTTTGGGAAACGAGTTCGGACGCCTCGTCGCGTTTGAACACCTTGTAGGCGATCGCTAGGAATATGGGGATTATCACCAGCGCCGATAGCGCCACGTAGGTCGCGTGGAACTCGCTGAGTGTGAACAGAGCCGGCACGGTCACGGCGGTTCCAGGTGCGTCGATCGCAAGGAAGCCGATGATGTTGTTGGCGAAGTGTACGCCAATGGCGAGTTCAGTAGTTCCGTCAATCAACGAGACTACAGTCCACAACAGACCCGGAACGAGGAAGTAGTTGGAAAAGACCGTGAGCCAGCCACCTGCCTGCGCTTCCGGGTTGAGGAGGTGCGGTAGGGTAAATACCACGGCTGACACGATCGCCAGAAAGATACGGTTGTTCCAAATAACACTCGCGCCCTGCACGATGTATCCACGAAAGAAAAGCTCCTCGGTAGTGGTTTGGATCGCGGTGAAGACCAGTACCAGTGGTATGAAGAGCGCGAACGTTGCGAGGTCGGAGTTGAAGGAAAAGGTGTCGGGGTAAAAGAGGTATTGCCCCAGTACGCCTATCAGACACAATGGAATCGACCACGCCACAAACCCCTGGACGACGCGGTGCCAGCTTATCTTCTTCTGCGCCGTGACGAGCGTCAGGGGATGACGACGGTGGATAAGGGTAACGGCGATCAGAACCCCCGCAAGGAAAAATGGGAAGCCTACCATAACAAACAGGAACTTCCCGAAAGGAGCAAGCACGGTGTAATCCATCTGTCCGCTGAACGCGAATGCGACGAGTACGCTGGCACCAGTCCCGACCACCAGCCACGCAAAGAGGATGACCACCAGTCCCAGAACATACCGCCATCCCCGATACTTCCCCCACCTCGCAGCCTCCACGTAAGTCGCGTCTTTCACGTCCGTTCCGCTTCCCTGCTTTCCTGTGATTGCTTTGAACTTCATCCTTGCCTCCTTGACTCGTGCGTGATGGAGTTAGCGAATCTGTTTTGGGGTCATTCCAGTGATTCGCTTAAACTGTTGGGTCAGATGGCTTTGACTGGAGAAACCAACTTGTAAAGCAATGTCGGAGATCGCTAAATCTGTTTTCGAGAGCATCAATTTTGCTCGTTCCACCCGCTGTTGAATTACGTATTGGTGTGGAGAAACCTCAATCGCTTGTTTGAATGCGGTGGCAAAGTAAGTCGGGCTAAAATTAAGAGTCTCTGCAAGTTCAGCCAGTGACAAGTCTCGGTCGAGGTGAGTATGAATGTAGTCGAGTACTTGTTGCAATTGGGTGCGCGTCAAGCCTTTGTGCTTGAATTTAGTGGTTAACGTTGTAGTTGTTAGCATGGTTCAAAAATTGGCAAGTTATTCAACAAAACAGGCAAAAGCTAGCGCTCGCGCATTCGATCACTTACTAGCACTCACAAACAAGTCAGATATGAATAGAGCTTAGTGACTTGCAGCGACAATGGCTGCCATCAACTCTGTTATTTTCCAGCGCTCGGTATACCGAATGTTATTGATAAATAGGGCTGGAGCAGTTGTTACTCCACTGTGCAATCCACCTTCAATATTTTCATTGATGCGCTCGATATGCCTTTGTTTAGATAACTCTTTGAGAAATTGAGGGATATCAAGCCCTAAATCATTGGCGTACTCTACAAGATAACCGTTCTCCAACCTTTGTTGATGGTCAAATAAAGTATCGCTCATTAACCAAAACTTTCCTTGGGCAGCGGCGGCTTCGGCGACTTGGGCGGCCCGTTGAGCATGGGGATAAATCTGTGTTTGTGGAAAATGACGGAAGATGAAGCATAAGTAATCCTCTCCAAAAGCAGCACTAAGCTCTCGTTTGATCGCTTTAATCAGCTTGTAAACGTCCGCACTTCTAGGACATTGATAGTCTCCATACATCACCAACACTACCCTGGCACTCAGAATACCTTGAATCCAATCTTGAGTTGAAGGGGGTACAAGTAAAGAACTGTGGCTACGATCGTCGCTCATCTTTTTACATCTGTATCAAGCATAGAACCGTGCAATTTACTTGCTCGATCCATTTGCATGACTGTTTGCATAAATTCAATATAGGTGGTCGCCTTCAAGCTGTCGCCTACAGCAAGTTAAAACTTTTACAGTACAAATTGATAGAGTAACCATGCGATCGCGGAGTAGAAGGCTGGCTCTAACTTAAGTTAGACTCCGAATTCGATCGAAAGTACATCCTACAAATTCACGATGCCGCGTTTAACCGCAACAATCACCGCTTGAGTGCGATCGCTGACATCTAATTTGTTCAAAATCCGGTTGACATGAGATTTAACAGTGCCTTCACCGATACTCAAAGCCACCGCAATATCGGCATTACTCATCCCCTGAGCCAACGAGCGGAGTACTGCTAGTTCTCTTTCACTCAGTTCTGGATTACTGAGGCGTTGTACCAACTTTGCTCCCACATCGGGCGGAATATACTTCTGACCCCGATGAACGGTACGAATCGCATTTAGAAGCTCGTCAGGTTCAGTTTCTTTCAACAGATATCCTTTTGCGCCTGCCTGCAATCCCCGGTAAATATCTTCGTCGCTATCATACGTGGTCAGTACAATAATCCGAGCCGATTTAGCCGTTGCACAAATTGCACCGATGGCAGCAACTCCTTCCACTTCAGGCATTCGCAGATCCATGAGCGTGATATCCGGTTGGTGTTCCCCAAATAGCGCGATCGCTTGCTCCCCATTTTCGGCTTGGGCAATCACCTGCATCTCTGGGTCACGGTTAATAATCGTGGCTAATCCTTGCCGAAAAATGGCATGGTCGTCCGCAATCAGAACCCGAATCGGGGGTGTGGGGTGTAGGGTGTGGGGTGTGGGGTGTGAAGTAGTCAATGGTTGTCTATCCCCCTTTGAAGGCTCTGAAGGAGGCGATTGAGTAACCGTCCCGTGCTTTCACACAAACTCATCAATTCAGTAATGTCATCAATATAATTTAAACTATTAGCAAGGAGAAGCAAGGTTTCTAGTTCTTTGAGACTTCCATTTGCAATACCGAGAAACTGAAGATATTCCTTACGATGATTCCTTCCATATCCTTCAGCAATGTTGGCAGGCACAGAAACACAGGCTCTACGAATCTGTGAAGTTAGTCCATAGATTTCATGCTTTGGTAGTGCTTCTGTTGCTTGATAAACTTCCTTTGCCAATCGCATTGACACTCTCCAAACCTCCAAATCACGATAACTCTCTAACGTACCCATACCCCACACCCTACACCCCAACCACAACAATAATTTCTGTTCCTTGTCCAGGTTGACTCCGAATCGTGAGTTGTGCGCCGATGCGCTCTGCCCGTTCGCTCATGCCGAGTAAGCCAAATCCCTCAGAGGATGGAATACTGCCAACTCCAAAGCCCTGTCCATTGTCTTTCACGCGCAAGCAAAACTGGTCGCGATCGTAGACTAGCTCCACTCGAATTTCGTCAGCATTGGCGTGTCTGATCGCATTGGTTAATGCTTCCTGTCCAATCCGTAGTAGGTTATTCTCGACTTCAGTGGGGAGAGAATACACTGCACCCTCAATCTCATAATGTAGAGTGGTATCCATTGCGGCAGTTCTGATTTGAGCGACGAGACGATGGAGAGCGCTCTGTAAACTGCCCTCCTCTAAAAGCTGAGGACGAAGCGCGACGACCGATCTCCGGGCTTCAGTCAGTCCAGTTCGTGCCAATTCTTTGATCAGATCCAGGTGTGCCCCAGTTGCTTCTACATCATCCGTGAGCACTTGTTTTGCCGCGCCTACCTGAGCCAGAATACCTGTAAACGCCTGAGCGAGTGTGTCGTGAATTTCGCGTGCCATGCGGTTGCGCTCCTCCAAAATCGAGGCTGCTTCTGCTTGCTTTTGCAGCGTAATATTTCGCGCCAACCAAATTACCTGCTCGTGGTCGATTGGTGCAATGCGAGCCGAAAACCAGGCTTCTCGTCCAGATAGCCACTGGCTGTATTCAACGGTGAGGACTTGTTGGGTTCTCAGCACCTGCTGAATGTAACCCAGTAATTCATCAGCTTGTTCTTTATCAAAGAGTTGATGCAGTGTTTTGCCAACAAGTTCCTCTTTATACAACTCTCTGTATGATGGATTCCCTTCGGTTACGCAGATCACTTGCCCTTCAGCAGTAAAGATACACATTGGATCGGGAATGGCTGAAAACAGCGCCCGCAGTTCTGCTTCAGAGGCTTGCAGCGCTGCTTCTGCTGAAACGCGATCGCTAATATCCGCCATCACCCCTTCGATATAATCATCGGTTGCATTCAGATAAGAGGAACAAAGTCCCCAAAACAGCGTCCCATCTCGTTTTCGCATCTGGACTTCAAAGCTTCGCATTTCCCCATCCCGCTTCATCACCTCAATGGCGTATTGGCGATCGTTGGGATTTACAAAATAGCCGATGCTGTGTTCCAGCCCAATGATCTCCTCTGGTGAATCAAAGCCCAACAGATCGGCAAAACGTTGATTGGCATCGAGAATTAATCCATCACAGGTGCGGGTTCGGTAGATGCCAACCTGCGAGTTTTCAAAGATAGTTCGGAACTTGGCTTCACTTTGTCGTAACGCAGCAGTTCGTTCTGCGACCTGTTGCTCTAAAGTGCAGTTGTAGTCGGCTAGGAGTTTCTCGGCTTGTTTGCGCTCTGTAATGTCCTGAAAGGTAGCGATCGCATAAGTGATATTGCCCTGTTGATCAAAAACTGGTGTTCCCCGTGCCTCAAGTAGAATGGTGACATTATCTCGACGAATTTCTATATCTTCAGTCCTGATGCGTTCGCCCCTTAATGCCCGAACATTAGGCAAGCTCTCCGCTGGATAGATTTGATCCGTTCCTGCTACATAAAGCTGGTAAGCCTCTGAGAGCTGCTCCGGTGCTATGGAAGTATCAGTTTCTTTACCTAGGAGTTGAGTGCCGCATTGGTTGGCATAGTAAGGGCAACCCGTCGCATCCACGATCGCAATTCCCACCGGAATCGCTTCAAGGAACTGGGCGATCTTGCTTTCCTTAGCCTGCAGTTCTGAGTAAAGGTTGGCATTTTCGATGGCGATCGCTGCTTGAGTCGATAATAGCTGCAAGACCTGCGATCGTTCTGGTGTAAACACTCCAGTTGCTAACCGATTTTCTAAATACAATACACCGACCAGCTTGGCTTGATTCAGCAGCGGCAAACAGAAAATAGATTGAGGTTGGTTCTGTTGAATATATGGCTCATTAATAAAAGCACCTTCACGAGTCGCATCATTTAAGGTGACAGGCTTCAGAGTCCGAATCACATATTGAATGATCGATTCTGGCAACTGAGCGGCAATTGGAATAGACTGCAACACCTGAGTCGCACAAGCATTCTCATCGGTATTGAGTTCACAAACCGCTTCAATCAACCATTCTCCTGAGTTTTCTAAAATCAGATATCCGGTTTGTGCGCCAGCATTCTCGATTACAATTTGCATCAGCGATCGCAGCAGTTGCTTCAGTTCAATTTCACGAGAAATCGCTTGTGAAGCTTTCATCACTGCTGCTAAATCGAAAGCAGTATGGAAGGGATTAGTGATAGTTTCAGCAGTAATAGGAATTGATGTGGAAGCGGCTCTAGACGACTGAGAAAAGAACTGTGGATAGCGAGTTTCTAAATCTTTAACTTTAGCGGTTGCGCCCCAGCGATCGTAGCAATAGTGCGCTTCTTTCATGTAGGTCTGAGCAATCTTTTCCCGACCTCGCGCTAGATAATGTTTAGCCGCTAATTCATAAGCTAATGCTTCTTCCTGGATATACTCATTTTCAGCAGCACCTGCGATCGCTCGTTCGTAAAGTTCCTCGGACTCAAAGAATTGCCCTGAGACTTGCGCTTTCTCTGCCTCGACTAAATAAAATTTATGGAGATAATTCATTGGGGCGTGTTCTGCCCATTTCTGCATTTTTTCTTGGTTGGCGTTAACACAGTTTAGCCAAGCTGCTTTTTCAGGGTTTGAAGCATCAGGCGATAGGCTCAAAAGCACCAGCGAATGATAGAAACAGAATATAGGTAGAACCGTTATTGCTGTCACCTCTTCAAAATGTTGCCTTGCCAAAATAGCAGTCTGTTCAGCTTGACGGTGTTCTCCAAATAGATAACACAACATGACTTTGTGCAAATAGAGTATTTGGATTGCAGTTCCATCTTTAACTGCAATAGCGTGTGATAACGCCTGCTCTTCATGATGTAGCCTACTAAGTAAGCGGCTGGAATCCTCAGGTCTATCTTGCAAATTAAGAATAGTTTGTCGCAATATTGCCAGCCAATTCGAGGGACTTTCTCGTCTAATTTGGTCAACCGCTTTGCTGTAAACTGCTGTTTTTTGTTCCAGTTGGGTGAGTTCCTCTCCAGCAAGAAACGAGTAATAGCACACGTAATATGCAGTATAACCAGCAGTTTCAAAGTCTCCAGTTTTCACTCCATTTTGATAGGCATCAACCAGCATGGGTATTGTGTTCCTAAGATGCACCTTCCAGTGCATGATATGGACATTCGAAAACATTAAGGTTCTAGCATTTCCTCTGGTATTCAATCGTTCTGCCAAACCCAGAGCCAATTTGCCGAACTTATAACCGAATTCAATGTCTTGAACAACTCCACATAGAACAAACCCGTAGCCAGCATAAAACACTGATGACCAGACGGCATTCCCGTAGTTAATTGATAAATTTACCGCTTTGCAAGTAATCAGCATGAATAGTGCTGGTGACCTGATAAATGCAGCAGACCTCATACTCGCCAGGATTGACATAGCTGCCAGCGGTTCTGGTGCAGTCATCTCTGGTAAATTAATCAAGTTTTCGATTTCTCGTTCAGCGAGTAGTGTAGCCGTTGACTCCAATTCCCTTTGAACATCTGCCTGACTTGGATTTTCTATTAAATCTATTCCCAAGAGCTTTAACGCTTCCGATCCAGTTTTTAGTGCTTCTTTCAGGTTGCCCTGTGACAAATATCCTTGAATTCTGGTATCGTAAGCTTGCACTTTGTCAACCACTGTTTTGCCACGATCAAGTACTACTTCTACCAACTGTTCCATCTCATCAAAGCGACCCTGGAGATACGCCGCTTCTGCTGCTTCTGAATACAGCGCTAAGGTCAGGTCATACTCACTCTGCCAACTCTCTGAATTGAGGAGTTTAAGCCCTGTAGTGAAATATTTAAAAGCTGCTTCATAAGCCGTTGCTGCCTTTGCTTTCTGACCTGCCGTTAAATTCAATCTGGCAATTTCAGTTCGTTCTGGTTGAGTAGTGACAAGCTCCGTTCCTTGATCGAGATGATCCACAATAGTAAACAGTCGATCGAATCGTTGCTCTGGTGAAGCTTTTTCGAGTAAATTACGACCGATTTGGAGATGAACCACTTGTTTGCACGACTCATCAATTAGGGCATAAGCCGCTTGCTGCACCCGATCGTGCAGAAACTTATACTCTTGAACCAACAAATTTTCGTCCAATTCAGACAAAGGTTGAATTAATCCCGCTTGTATTGCTTCTAATAAATCCTGAAAAATTGCTTTCGGTGATTTTTCGCAAACGGTTCCTTCGGAGTTGCGCTCTGCGCTAAGCGCCAACGTTTCTAAATCAAACTCAGACCCAACACAAGCAGCAATGGAGAGAACTTGCTGTGTTGCTTCCGGCAATTTTTGCAACTGACGCAGCAGCAACTTCACCACATTATCGGTGATATCTTGAGCTTCAATCTCAGTTAAGTTCCACTGCCAACTTAACTGTTGGGCATCAAAGGTTAACAGGTTTTCGCTATACAGTAGCTTCAAAAATTCACCCACAAAGAAAGGGTTGCCCTCGGTTTTACGCAACACGGCTTGGGCTAAGGAACGAACGGTATCAGGATTGCAATGTAATGTCTCAGCCACCAGCTGACTCAATGGTTCCAGCGTTAAAGGAGTCAGGGTGATTTCTTGAAGCGCTGCACCCTGCTTTCGCAAGCTCTCCAGCATCAAAATTAATGAATGCGTTGGAGATACTTCATGATCTCGATAGGCTCCGATCAAAAACAGAGATTGAGTTTGCTCGTCAAGCAATATGAGTTCGATTAACTTCAACGTCGCAGAATCGATCCACTGTAGATCGTCTAAAAAGATGACCAGGGGATGCTCTTTTGCACAAAACGCCCGCATAAACCTTTGAAACGTGAGATTGAAGCGATTCTGTGCCTCAGTTGCTCCAACTTTGGGCACAGGTGGCTGCTTGCCAATGATGAACTCAACTTCGGGAATGACATCTATGATAATTTGCCCGTTGTTTCCTAAAGCAGTGAGTAAACGCGATCGCCATACTTCCACCTGTTCATTGGGTTCACTCAATAGTTGCTGCACCAATCTTTGCAGGGCATCGACGATCGCGCTGTAGGGAATATTGCGCCCAAATTGGTCAAATTTACCCCAGATAAAATAGCCGTGCTTTGTTGTGATCGGTTTAAAGAGTTCCTGTACCAATGCTGTTTTGCCAACGCCAGCGTAACCAGAGACCAGCATCATTTCACGGACTGCCTTACTCCCTGCCACTCTGTCAAACGCTACCCATAATGCTGCAATCTCCGCTTCTCGCCCATACAGTTTTTGAGGAATGCGGAACTGCTCGGAAACATCTTGCAGTCCCAACGATATGGCGTTAATCTGACCCATTTCCGTCAGTTGTTGGGCACAGCGCTCTAGATCTGCTTTGATACCCCAGGCACTTTGATAACGATCTTCTGCATTTTTTGCCATTAGTTTCAAAATCAGGTTTGAAACAGGTTGGGGAATCGTCGAGTTCAATTCATGCGGGGGAATCGGCGGTGTAGCAATGTGACAGTGAACTAGTTCCAGGAGATCACGGGTGGGAAACGGCAATTGTCCCGTCAACAGTTTGTAGAAGGTTGCACCCAGGGAATAAAAGTCGGTGCGATAGTCGAGCATCCGGTTCATTCGTCC